>DATCWR010000263.1:0-2181 GCA_036566245.1 Mycobacteriales bacterium
TTCCAAACCCCGCAACCTCCCCGAGCAGGCCGACCCGCGGGCTGTCGAGCCGGTCCGACGCGGCGCCTGCGGGGTTTGGTGCGGGGTTTAGCTCGCCGTTGCGGGGTTTGGTGCGGGGTTTAGAACCGGCCCAGACGCTAAACCCCGCAGCCCAAAACCGCAGGTCAGAGCCCCTGTTTCAGCCCGTTGCGGGGTTTAGCGGGGTTTGGATCCCGAATCCCTACGCATATGTGTGCGCGTGCGCACATGCGCGCGCAGCCAGGATTTCGGCGGGATCGGCGATCCAAACCCCGCTAAACCCCGCAACCCCTCGAACCGTCACACCACGTGAGGTGACAGGGTGACCGGCCCCCACCTGATCACCACCCCGGCCAGCGCCGCCCTGTGCCCCCGCTGCCGCCACCTGATCCTCGTCGGCATCGCCGAAGGCGAGACCGCCCGCGTCGACCCGGTCGAGCTGACCCCGGTCGCCGAGGTGGAGGCGATCCTCACCGGCCGGACCACCTACACGTTCACCGCCGGCGCCGAGCTGGTCATCCGCACGGCCTACCGGATCACCGGGGGCCTGGCCGGTGTCGTCCTGGCCGCCCACACCTGCACCACCACCACATCCGACAAGCCGCCATTCTGAACTGGAGCCGTCATGAGTGCGAGCAAGCGAAAGGGAACGGCCGCCGAAACCGCAGTCGTGAACTGGCTGCGTGAACACGGCTGGCCGTCGGCCGAACGCCGCGCCCTGGCCGGGAATGCCGACCGCGGGGACATCGCTGGAATCGTCGGAGTCGTCCTGGAGGTGAAGGCGAAGAAGGAAATGGACCTGTCCGGATGGGTCAAGGAAGCCGAGACGGAAAGGCGCAACGACGACGCCGACTTCGGGATCGTCATCGCCAAGAAGAGGGGCACCACGGACGTGGGCGAGTGGTACGCGGTGATGCCGGTCGAGCAGTTGGCCGCATTGCTGGACGCGGCCGGATACGGAAACGGTGGTGTCGCGTGAGCACCGAACGCTGCCCGATCACCGAATTGCTGGTTGACCAGTGCGCGCACTGCCGGCCAACACCACCGGCTGACCCGGTCGCCGACTTCCTCGCCCGCGAACCGTTCCAGGCCACCACCATTCAGGCCCGCTACCCCGGGCGGTGCCCCGACTGCGGTGAGCGGATCAACGAGGGCGACGACATCACCTCCAGCCCCAACGGCTGGGTTTGCGAAGGGTGCGCATGATGACCACCGCTGTTCGCCGCCACGGTGTTCGCGCCACCTACTGTGCCGGCTGCCACTGCACGGAATGCCGCGCCGCCAACGCGGCCTACCAGTCGCACCGGCTGCGTCTGGCCGCGCAACGCCAGTGGGGTGCCGCCCCACCGGCCATGGTCGACGCCGGACCGGTTCGTGCCCACGTGCTCGACCTGGTCGCCACGGGGATGAGCGCCAAGCGGGTGGCCACGAAGGCCGGGGTGTCCACCGGGGCGATCAGCAAGCTGCTGTACGGCACGGCCACCAAGCGTCCGTCACACATGGTGCGGCAGGTGACCGCCCAGCGACTGCTGTCGGTCCACCCGGTTCCCGGGGCCCGGGTGGACGCCACGGGCACGCGCAGGCGGATCCAGGCCCTGATCGCGGTCGGCTGGTCGGCCAGCCAGATCGGCGCCCGCCTGGGCATCTCGCCGACGAACATGTGGGGCCTGTCGCGGCGCCTGATGGTGTCGGCCCGCACAGCGGCCCGGGTACGTGCCCTGTACGACGAACTGTGGGACCGCCCGCCACCGGAGGACACCCATCGGCAGCGTGTGGCGGCGAGCAGGTCGCGTCGGCGTGCCGCTGCCTGCGGGTGGGCGCCTCCGGTCGCCTGGGATGACGACGCGATCGACGACCCGAAGGCCGAGCCGCATGGTGTCAGGCGGGATGCGTCGTGAAGCTGACGATCCGCCTGCTGGGCCGGGAGTTGCTGGCCGTCCACCTCGACCGGGCCACGCCCGAACCGGGGCCGTGTGACCGCCCGCACCGCGAGCCGGCCGGGTTCGTCGCCGGCGCCTCGTTGCGCGCCGAGTTGGGTCCGAACCGCTGGCGCACCACCACGACCAAGGAGACCGTGTGACCACCATCCTGCTGACCATCGCCTGCACCTGGGCCGCCCTCGTCGCCATCGCCGCTGTGGCCGACCAGGAGGTACGCGAGGCC
>DATCWR010000491.1:0-2802 GCA_036566245.1 Mycobacteriales bacterium
GGCCCGCAGCCCGGCCGGGCCGGCGCCGACGACCAGTACCCGGCGGGGTCTGGCGACCGGCAGGCGTTGCCGCCACGCCCGCCAGGCAGCCTCGTGACCGACCTCCGGGTTGACCACACAGGACAGTGGAAGGTCCTTCTCGATCCGGCCGATGCAACCCTGGTTGCAGGCGAGGCAACTGTGGGTGACCTCCACCTCACCGGCCCGGGCCTTGGCCACCAGTCTCGGATCGGCGATGTGTGCCCGGGTCAACGCCACCAGGTCGGCCTCGGACCGGCTGACCAGTTCGGCGGCCAGGCGCAGGTCGTCGATCCGGCAGGCGGTCAGTACCGACAGGTCGGGCAACTCCCGCTTGAACCGTGCGGGCAGGTGCCGGAACGGCGCGGCCGGAAACGTCATGTCGGCCATCTGGGTCGACAGCGAGTAGCCACCCACATAGGCCGAATGACTCACGTCCACAAAGGCCAGTGGAAACTCGTCAACCAGTGCCCGCACGATCTCCACGGTCTGGTCCAGGTCGAGACCGCCGGGCAGGAACTCCTCGCCGCTCACCCGCACCCCCACGGTGGCCCGGTCACCGGCCGCGTCGAACACCGCGACGAGTACCTCCCGGGCCAGTCGCATCCGGTTGGCCAACCCGCCGCCGTAGCGGTCGGTGCGGCTGTTGGTGGCCGGTGACAGGAACTGTTGGAGCAGGTGACCGTGGCCCAGGTGAACCTCCAGGCCGTCGAATCCGGCCTCGACCAGCCGACCGGCCCCCAGCGCGAAGGCGTCGATCAGTTCGGTGATCTCGGTGGTGGTCATCTGGTGCGGCACCGCCGCGCCGGTGGCCCACGGTACCGGTGAGGCGCCCCAGGCCGACTGCCTGGACAGGTCCCCGGACGCCTGCCGACCCAGGTGCAGCAGTTGCCCGACGATCGCCGCGCCAGCGGCGTGCACCGCGTCGGTCAGCGCCCGGTAGGCCGGCACACAGTCGTCCTGGAAGCAGCACAGGGTACGGTCCCGGGCGGCACTGGTGGGGTGCACCCGGATACCCTCGGTGATGATCAACCCGACCCCGCCGGCGGCCCGTTCGGTCAGGTAGGCGGCGAGCCGGTCGCCGGGCAGGTTGTCCACCGCGAGGTTGGTGGTGTGGGCCGACACGAAGACCCGGTTGGACAGCCGCATCCCGCCCACGGTGACCGGGGCCAGCAGTGTCTCCAGTCCGGCCGGCGGTTGCCCCGGGTTCATGCCAGCCGGGCCAGGGCCGCTTCCCACTCGGCGCGTAGCGGACCCTCGGGTGGCCCGGTTTCGCAGATCACCCGGAACACCCGGTCCAGCATGGCCTCGCGTCCCTGGTCGAGGCCCTGCTGCTGGTCCTCGGTGGGCCGGAACGAGTCCACCTCCGCCGGTGCCAGCACGCCGTGCTGGTCCAGCAGCAGTTCCAGTGCGGCCAGTCGGGCCCGCGTTCGGTCCACCTCGGACAGCAGTTGCAACACCAACGCGAACATCCGGTCCAGGTGCGGTTCGGGGAAGAACTCGGTGTCGGACAGCGGTGCGTCAGTCATCTGTGTCCCCATCACTCCGGTGCACCGGGTTTCTCGGCGGCGAGTACGGCCCACGGGAAGTGCCACTCCCGCCGGGTGCGACCCGGCTCGCGGGTGTCCACCAGACCGCGGTGTAGTTCGTCGAACGGCAGCCAGCGGGCGTTGACCAGGCCCGCCTCGGCGGCGGCCCGGTCCAGGTCCAGGTCGAGCAGTTCGGGCAGGAACGGTTCGTTGTTACGCCGGGCGTGGTCGCGCACGGTGGCGTCGAAGAACGCGTCCCCGGTCGGTGCGAACTCCAGGAACCGCGCCACCCCACCAGGTTCCAGCAACCGTGCGGCCTCCCGCAGTGTCGCCACGATCACCTCGGCCGGCATCTCGTGCAACAGCATCGTGCCGGTCACCAGACCAACGCTGCCCGAGGCGAGCCCGGTGTCGCGGCAGTCCCGTTGCCGGTACCGGATGGGCAGGCCGTGACCAATCGCCTCGGTGTGCGCGAGCCGCAGCACCGGCGCGGACAGGTCGATGCCGATGACCTCGGCGTCGGGGAAGGCGTCCGCGAGCGGCCGGGTGCTCTTGCCGAACCCACAACCCAGGTCCACGATCCGCCGGTAGGCCCGGGGTGGGATCGCGGTGTCGGTGAACAGCCGGTGGAACCGCAGGTCGTCGTTGTCGCGGAGCATGACGATCCGCGCGCCGAGCTGGTACACCCCGGCGGCAGGGTCGCTGCCCCACACCCCGGCAGGCTGCACGTGGATGTCGTGCCTGGTGTAGTAGTCGGGCAGCACCAGGTTCGGATCAAGCTCCAGAGTGGACCCACCCGGGTCCTGCTCGGCCGGTGCCGCGGGGCGATCGGCCCACCGGTCCAGCACGATGTCACTGGCCGCCCGCCAGAGCATCTTCTGTTCGATCCGTTCCAGCGCGGAGAACCACGGGTACAGCGGCGCCTGTCGCAGCGCCTGGTCCACCTCGGTCGGGTCCTGGGCGGTGGCCTCGCACTCGCTGCGCAGGCTGCGGTAGACCTGCCCGGACCAGCGGCGGCGCAGCGCCAACACGAAGTCGATGTTGGCCCGTTCGTCGTGGTTGAGGGTGGACTCGATGTCGGCGGTCACGGCCCCGGCGGGGGCTGGGCCGCCGGACCCGGAGGTCATGACGTCGGGGTGCCGGGTTCGCCGGCGTGTAGGGCGACCAGGTGCGGGTAGGCCTCCAGTACCCCGCTGGCGGCCAGGTCGTTCCACACCTGCTGGTCCACGATGCGGCCGTCCCGGAAGACGAACCG
>DATCWR010000274.1:0-6225 GCA_036566245.1 Mycobacteriales bacterium
CGGCGGGCCAGTGCGGCGACCTGGATGTCCACGATCCGGGTCAGGTCCTCGGTGCCCAGCGAGTCGAACATCACCACGTCGTCGAGCCGGTTGAGGAACTCGGGCTTGAAGTGCGCGCGCACCACCGACATCACCGCGTCCCGCTTGTCCCGGTCGCCCAGTGACGGGTCGGCGATCAGGTGCGAACCCAGGTTCGAGGTGAGCACCAGGATGGTGTTGCGGAAGTCCACGGTGCGGCCCTGACCGTCGGTCAGTCGACCGTCGTCGAGGACCTGCAACAGCACGTCGAAGACGTCCTGGTGTGCCTTCTCCACCTCGTCGAGCAGGATCACCGAGTACGGCCTGCGGCGCACCGCCTCGGTGAGCTGCCCGCCCTGCTCGTAGCCGACATACCCGGGGGGTGCGCCAACCAGTCTGGCCACCGAGTGCTTCTCGGCGTACTCGCTCATGTCGATGCGGACCATGGCCCGCTCGTCGTCGAACAGGAACTCCGCCAGCGCCTTGGCCAGTTCGGTCTTGCCCACCCCGGTCGGGCCGAGGAACAGGAACGACCCGGTCGGCCGGTCGGTGTCGGCGACCCCGGCACGAGCCCGGCGCACCGCGTCGGACACCGCCTGCACGGCGGCCCGCTGACCGACCACCCGCTCGGCGATGACCTCCTCCATCCGCAGCAGTTTGGCGGTCTCGCCCTCCAGCAGCCGGCCGGCCGGGATGCCGGTCCACGACGACACCACGTCGGCGACGTCGTCCGGGCCGACCTCCTCCTTGAGCATGGCCCCCTCGCTGGCCACCCGGGCCGAGGCGTCCTCCAGTTCCCGGGCCAACTGCGGGATGCGGCCGTAACGCAGTTCGGCGGCCCGGCCCAGGTCACCGTCGCGTTCGGCCCGCTCCTCCTCCCCACGCAGCGACTCCAACTGCTCCTTGAGCTCGCGGATCTGGTCGATGACCTTCTTCTCCTGCTGCCACCGGGCGGTGAGCCCCTCCAACTGCTCACGCCGGTCGGCCAGGTCCGCGCGCAGCCGGGCCAGCCGTTCGGCCGACACCGCGTCGTCCTCCTTGGCCAGCGCCATCTCCTCGATCTCCAGCCGGCGCACGGCCCGTTCCACCTCGTCGATCTCGACCGGACGTGAGTCGATCTCCATGCGCAGTCTGGAGGCGGCCTCGTCGACCAGGTCGATCGCCTTGTCCGGCAGGAACCGTGCGGTGACGTACCGGTCGGACAGGGTGGCCGCGGCGACCAGGGCGGCGTCGGTGATCCGCACCCCGTGGTGCACCTCGTAGCGTTCCTTCAACCCGCGCAGGATGCCGATGCTGTCCTCGACGGACGGTTCTCCGACCAGGACAGGCTGGAACCGCCGTTCCAGCGCGGCGTCCTTCTCTATGTGGGCCCGGTACTCGTCCAGGGTGGTCGCGCCGACCATCCGCAGTTCGCCCCGGGCCAGCATCGGCTTGAGCATGTTGCCGGCGTCCATGGCTCCCTCACCGCTGGCCCCGGCACCCACCACGGTGTGCAGTTCGTCGATGAACGTGACGATCTCGCCGGCAGACTCGGTGATCTCGTCGAGTACCGCCTTGAGCCGTTCCTCGAACTCGCCCCGGTACTTGGCCCCGGCCACCATGGCGCCCAGGTCCAGCGACACGATCCGCTTGCCGCGCAGGGACTCGGGCACGTCACCGGCCACCACCCGCTGGGCCAGACCCTCCACGATGGCGGTCTTGCCCACCCCGGGTTCACCGATCAGCACCGGGTTGTTCTTGGTCCGTCGGCTCAGCACCTGCACCACCCGGCGGATCTCGGCGTCCCGCCCGATGACCGGGTCCAGCCGGCCGTCACGGGCCCGTTCGGTCAGGTCCACGCCGTACTTCGCCAGCGCCTGGTAGGTCGACTCCGGGTCCGGGCTGGTCACCCGGGCCGAGCCGCGCACCTGGCGGAACGCACCGAGCAGGGCGTCGGGGGTGGCCCCGTGCCCACGCAGCAGGGCGGTGACCGGTCCGCCGTCCCCGGCCAGACCGACCAGCAGGTGTTCGGTGGACAGGTACTCGTCGGACAGTTGTTCGGCGGCCCGCTGCGCCGCGCCCAGGGCCCGCAACAGGTCGCGGGAACTCTGTGGCGCCGACACGGTGGCCCCCACCGCGCTGGGCAGGCGGCCAAGCAGCGACTCGGCCTCGGCCCGCACCGCCTTCGGGTCGGCGCCGACCGCGGTCAGCAGTGGTGCGGTGGTGCCGTCGGTGAGGCTCAGCAGGGCGACCAGCAGGTGCGCCGGCTCGACGTCGGGATGACCGCGGTCGGCAGCCATCCGCACCGCCGAGGAAACCGCCTGCTGGCTCCTGGTGGTCAACCGGTATGGGTCCATGACTGTGTTCACTCCTCGGCGACTCAAACGGCGGTGGGAAAAAATCGGGGATCCGCCTGCCGTGCCACCTGACCGGCCGGATCGGACAGGACCACCGGTACGGAACCTCGGGACCGGTCGGAACGGGCACGGCGTGGAAACGGTGGCCGGGGTCAGGGCGCGGTGGGTCGCGGTCGGCGACAAACACCTCGGCCGGGTCGGGTGCCGCCGGTAGGCATCCGGCGGCACCCGCTCACTTCCGGCGTTGGGGCCGCCAGATCACCAGCGAGCTCGGCTGCACCGGCACCAGGTCCCTGCGGTAGGAGGCGTGCACCGCCGCGGCGGCGGCCGCCGCCTCCTGCCGGGCCAGCTCCAGTTCACGGGCCAACGCGGTGACCCGTTCCTGTAGCTCGGCCACCTGGGCGGTCAGTTCGATGATCCGCTTCACCCCGGCGAGGTTCACGCCCTCCACCTGGGTCAGCCGGGCCACCTCGCGCAGCATGACCACGTCGCGGGCGCTGTAGCGGCGTCCGCCACCGGCGGTGCGCCCGGGGTTGACCAGGCCCAGCCGGTCGTACTGGCGCAGGGTCTGCGGATGCATCCCGGACAGTTGCGCGGCCACCGAGATGACGAACACCGGAGCATCCTCGGGGAACGGCTGCCCGAACGGCTGGCCCGCCGCACCGCCCGGCGGTGGTGCCGGCTGGAACTGATCATTCACCGTCGCTCACCCCTGCCCTGTTCGCCAGTTCCGCTGTGATGTGTGGTCTGGGGTCCTCGGTTCGAGCCTCGGCATAGGCCAGCAGGGCCTCCCGAGCCCGGGTGGACAGCGTGTCGGGCACGGCGATCTCGATGGTGACCAGCAGGTCGCCGTGGCTGCCGTCCCGACGCCGGACCCCGCGGTTACGGACCCGGAACCTCCGCCCGCCGGCGGTGCCCGCGGGAACCTTCAGCGACACCGCCCCGTCCAGGGTCGGGATGCGCACGGTGGCGCCGAGTACCGCCTCGTGGTAGGCCAGCGGCAGGGTCAGTGTCAGGTCGTCACCACTGCGGCCGAACATCGGATGGGCCCCCACGTGCACCACCACGTACAGGTCACCGGACGGGCCACCGCGCTCGCCCGGCACGCCCTTACCGGCGATCCTGATGCGCTGGCCGTCACGCACGCCGGCCGGGATGCGCACCGTGATCACCCTGGTCTGGGTGGTCACCCCGGTCCCACGACACTGCGGGCATGGGTCGTCCACCACCTGACCGGTACCCCGGCACTCCCGGCACGGTTCGCTGAACGCGAACGCACCCTGGTTCCGGGTGATCAGACCGGTGCCCAGGCAGGTCGAGCACTGCCGGGGCGCGGTGCCCGGGCGGGCGCCGCTGCCCTGGCAGTTCTGGCACGTACCCGGACTGGCCATCCGCAGCGGCACGGTCACCCCGGCCACCGCCTCGGCGAAGTCGAGGGTGGCCTCGGTCTCCACGTCCTGGCCGCGTTGCGGCGTGGTTCGCCCGCCGCGGGCGCCCCGACCGGTGAACAGGCCACCGAGCAGGTCACCCAGGCCGCCGGTCCGGTTGCCCGCGTTGCCCAGCAGGTCACCCAGGTCGAAGGCGCCACCGGTGCCGGACCGGAAGCCGCCCGGGAACCCACCGGAGAACCCACCACCCCCGCCGAACAGGGTCCTGGCCTCGTCGTACTCGCGCCGACGCCGTTCGTCGGAGAGCACGTCGTATGCCTCGGAGACCTCCTTGAACCTGGACTCGGCCTCGGTGTTACCGGGGTTCTTGTCCGGGTGCAGTTCGCGGGCGAGCTTGCGGTAGGCCTTCTTGATGTCCATTTGGCTGGCGTCCCTGGGGACGCCCAGAGCCGCGTAGTAGTCCTTCTCGATGAAGTCCCTCGTGCTCATCGGGCGCCCCCTCTCCAGCTGTCCGTTCCGAGACTACGGCCGCACGTCGTCACCATGCGCCGATCCTTCGGCCGGGTTCCCACCGGACACGGTCGGATCGGGACCGGCCGTGGTACCACCGGCCTCACCCGGGTCGGCCACCGCGACCAGTGCGGCCCGCAGCAGTCGTTCGGCGTGCCGGTAGCCCACCCGCATGACCTCCACACAGGTCGGTTGGCTGACCTCGGCGGAGGTCTGGTGCGCGACCGCCTCGTGGATCATCGGGTCGAACGGGTCACCCTTGGTACCGAACGCCTCCAAGCCCAACCTGGTCAGCGCGTCGGTGAGCTGGTCGGCCACCGCCTTGAAGGCGCCGGTCAGGTCACCGTGCTCACGTGCCCGGTCGAGGTTGTCCAACACCGGCAGCAGCCCGGCCAGCACCGCTCCGGTGCCGGCCTCGGCTGCCGCAGCCCGGTCGCGCTCGACCCGCTTGCGGTAGTTGGCGTACTCCGCGGTGACCCGTTGCAGGTCGGTGGTGCGTTCGGCCAGCTTGCGCTGGAGCGCGGCCACCCCCGGAGACGGCGCCGGCTTGCGACGCGGTTCGAACAGAACGCCCGGTTCGGGCGCCTCGTCGACGTACTCCACCTCTTCACCGCCGTCCTCGGCCGCGTGCCGGGGCTCGGATGGCTGGCGGGGCTCGCCGGTCTTCGGATCGATGCGACGTTTGTCGCGGATCACGACGCGGCTCGGCTCCTCAGCATCGTGTTCTCGTTCGTTCACGCCTTCGAACCACCCTCGTCAGGCTCGTCCACGATCTCGGCGTCCACCACGTCGTCGCCGTCGGTCGCCGAACCGGCCGCACCGGTCCCGCCAGCCGAACCAGCCGCACCGCCGGCCGCGCCCGCGGTGGCCTGGTCCTGCTGAGCCTGGGTGTACATCGCTCCACCGATCTCCTGGGAGATCCGGGCGACCTTCTCGTGCGCGGCCTTGACCGCGGCGACGTCGGTGCCAGCCAGCGAGGAGCGCAGTTCACCGAGTGCGTCGGTGAGCTGGGTCTTGCCCTCGGCCGGGATCTTGTCGCCGTTCTCGGCCAGGAAACGCTCGGTCTGGTACTGGAGTGACTCCGCCAGGTTGCGGGTCTCGGCCTCCTCGCGGCGGGTCCGGTCCTCGGTGGCGTGCTGGTCGGCCTCGCGCATCATCCGCTCGATGTCCTCCTTGGGCAGCGCGGAGCCGCCGGTGATGGTCATCGACTGCTGCTTGCCCGTGCCCAGGTCCTTGGCCGACACGTTCACGATGCCGTTCGCGTCGATGTCGAAGGTGACCTCGATCTGCGGCACGCCACGCGGCGCCGGGGGCAGGCCGGTCAGCTCGAACATGCCGAGCTTCTTGTTGTAGGCGGCCATCTCGCGCTCGCCCTGGAAGACCTGGATCTGCACCGAGGGCTGGTTGTCGTCGGCCGTGGTGAAGATCTTCGAGTGCTTGGTCGGGATGGTGGTGTTGCGCTCGATCAGGTTGGTCATGATGCCGCCCTTGGTCTCGATACCCAGGGACAGCGGCGTCACGTCGAGCAGCAGGACGTCCTTGACCTCACCCTTGAGTACGCCGGCCTGCAGGGCGGCACCGACCGCCACGACCTCGTCGGGGTTGACGCCCTTGTTCGGGTCCTTGCCGCCGGTCAGTTCGCGGACGATGTCCACCACTGCCGGCATCCGGGTCGACCCACCCACCAGCACAACGTGGTTGATTTCGGACACCTTGACGTTGGCGTCCTTGACAACCTGGTGGAACGGACCCTTGCAGCGGTCCAGCAGGTCGCTGGTCAGCCGCTGGAACTCCGCGCGGGTGATGCGCTCCTCAAGGTGCAGCGGACCTTCCGACGACGCGGTGATGTACGGCAGGTTCATCGTCGTCTCGGTCGAACTTGACAGCTCGATCTTGGCCTTCTCGGCGGCCTCACGCAGCCGCTGGAGGGCCATCTTGTCCTTGGACAGGTCCACCCCGTGGGCACCCCGGAA
>DATCWR010000275.1:0-11933 GCA_036566245.1 Mycobacteriales bacterium
GCCTACCACTGATGATGACGAACTGACAGCGAGCCTGGCCGTCCGGGGAGCCGAACGCTTCGCCAACCTGTTGGCACGGCTGGGTGAATGACGCACCGGCCCATGGTGTGTGTTGCCACCCGAGCCACGGGTCGTACGCCACTACAGAACCAGACCCGACCCAGGAGCGCCATGCGACCGGACCGCTGTCATCCCCTCGACGGACAACCCGTGATATCTGAGTTCCTCAACAACGGTGGCAGTGGTGACGCTCCGGGCGGAGCCACCGATCCCGCCCTGCGCGATGTCGCCCAGAACGTCGATCCGGTCAGCCTTGATGGCATGGTGCAGTGGTGAGGCGTCCCACACCAGCGTCCGCCCAGAGCCCACGGAGGCAGAGACATCGGTCAAAGGTCGCCATCCAACGACGAACCAGTGGGGAGATCGTCGGCCGTGATGGTGCCGTGGAGCAACTCGACCACCCGTGCGGTGGTGACAGCTCCGGCATTCCAGGCAGCCATGACGGCACGCTTCCACTGTTCACCCGTGGCGCCCACCTCGAGGTCGGGCGGTGGCTCGTTCCCGCACACCGCCAGGAAGTCGCCGCGTACCGGGTTGTGGGCGCGAAGGTGTCGCGTCTCGTCAGACTCCGTCAGGCCAGCCCTGCCCGCGAGCCACACGACCGCGCTCCAGGAGAGCCGATACCTGCCGGCCAGCCTGACCAGCAGCATCCGGGGCCCCAGTTCGGACACCCCGGCACTCCAGGCGGAGCGCAGGTCGTCCTCCGGTAGCAGGAACTCACCGGCGAACAGTTCTATGACCTGTTCGCGATCATCCCGGCTGGTGCCGATGCCGACATCACTGTGGTATGCGTCCTGGAGCAGATGGTGACCGATCTCGTGCGCGGCGGTCCAACGCCGGCGCCCGGGATCGGCACGGCCTCCAACGACCGCGACACCAAGCCCGTCGAGGAGAACAGAGGCACCGTCGACGTCCTGGTCCACGACCGTCAGGTACAGACCGAGGTGCTCGGCAACGGTGGCCAGTGAGCCCAGCGGGCCGGTCGGTGCCCCGACAGCCTGCCTGGCACGGCGCGCCAGATCGACCGCGCTCTGCTGGTCGACCGACTTCGGCGGCGGGACCGGTTCGGACGGCGACAGGAACCCGCGGCCGACCAGCCACTCGGCGTGGCGCACGTGGGTCTGGAGCGCGGCGTCCAACCGGTACCGCTCGCGGGACGCCAGGTCAGCACCCTCGTCCAGCCTGGTGCGCCGGGACACCACGGCTTCGGGTGGTCGGGTCATCAGGTGCGCCGGCGGCACGTCGAGCTGTTCGGCGAACCGCATCAGTTCGAGGGCGGAGACCCTCCGTTCACCCGCCTCGACCCGCACCAACGCGGTGCGATCCATACCTACCCGCCGGGCGAGGTCTGCCTGGCTGAGACCGGCGGCACGCCGCGCCTCAGTGACGCGCTCGCCTATCTCGGCCCAGCTTTGCAGCGTCTCCACTGTGTGATTTTCACACACCCGGGACGCTGCGGCGAGAGACAGTCGGCCGGTGGGTTGCGTGGCTGCCCTCGTGGTGTGCTTGCTGGTGCCGCCCAGACCTGGCTGGAATGGAGCACCGTGGCAACGGCATACGGCTCAGTTGCGCTGGCCGTCGCCGCCGGTGAAGATGCCGACCGGGCAGGACACACCGGTGCCGGCGATGCCGCAGTAGCCGCCGGGGTTCTTGTGTAGGTACTGCTGGTGGTATCCCTCGGCGTAGTAGAACGGGCCGGCCGGAGCGATCTCGGTACTGACCTGGCCGTAACCGGCCTGGTCCAGCCGCTGCTGGTAGGCGTCCCGGGACCGTTCGGCGGCAGCCCGCTGCGCGTCGTCCTGGTAGAAGACCGCCGAGCGGTACTGGGTACCCATGTCGTTACCCTGCCGCATTCCCTGGGTCGGGTCGTGCCCCTCCCAGAACACCGACAGCAACTGTTCGTAGGAGACCATCGCCGGGTCGTACACCACCAACACCGACTCGGCGTGCCCGGTCAGGCCCGAGCACACCTCCTCGTAGGTGGGATTCGGCGTGTACCCGCCGGCGTAGCCGGACGCCGTGCTGTACACCCCGGGGGTCTGCCAGAACAGCCGCTCAACCCCCCAGAAACAGCCCATCGCAAACACCGCGGTGGCCATTCCCTCGGGAAACGGCGGCACCACCCGGTGCCCGTTCACCGCGTGTGTCTCAGGCACGGACATGGGGGTGTCCCGTCCGGGCAGCGCCTCGTCGGGTGTGGGCATCCGCAACTTCTGACGTGAGAACATCACCCGACCAGCGTAGGCAGCCATCACGCACCGCGCATCCCCTGTCGGCCCGGCGCACCGCCGGGCACACCGTTGGAAACCCCGTCGGTCCCTTCCCCGAGGACCGGCGGGTTGTGTCGGAAGTAGCCGTCCAACACCCAGCGCAGCGGGGTCGCCCGGTCCACCGGCAGCACCGCGTCGATGTCGAAGTCCACCATCCGGCGAGCGCCGGGCACCCCGGCCGCCCGGTCGGAATCCCAGTCGATCCGGGCCCGACCGGTCAGGTGCAGGGCGGCACCCCGCTCCCAGTCCAGGAACAACAGTCCGCAGGCCGGGGCCACGTCGATGTTGCCCAGGGTCATGTACATGGTGTTTCCGACGTAGTCCGGCCAGACCAACCGCCGCGGGCCGACCACCGAGACGAACCCGGGGTTGCCGCCACGGTGGGACGCGTCCACCCCGTGACCGGGCGCGTGGCTGGCCACGTAGAACGTGTCGGCCGAGGCGATCCACCGCTGCTGCGCCTCGGTCAGGCACTCGGTCGACCCACCCGACGGCGACCCGGACGGCGAACCAGACGATGGACCGAACGGGTCCGGCCAGACAGACGGTTCGTCCACCACGTGCCTGGCCTGGATGTACTTGGGGCAGTTGGAGAACACCTGGTCGGTTCGCACCACCAGCCGCCGACCGTGTGCCCGGGCCCACCCGTTGATCCGCATCCGGCGCGCCCGGGGCGCGAACTCCATCGCGATCATGCCGATCTCGCGGTCGGTGTCGAACAGCCCGTGCAGCGGGTCACCCGGTGCGGGCAGCCGGTCGACCACCACGGTGCGCTCGTTGGTGGCCTCGGCGAACCCGGCCGGACCGGTCAACAGTCCCGCCCACACCCGACCGTCGTCGGCGGCCACCGCGGTGACCACCATGCGCCGCTGTCGAAGGAAGTCGGCGGCCACCGGCGGGATGGTCGCGCCGACCGCGACCGACCCCCGGTCGTCTCCGGGCAGCCCGGTGCGGCGCTGGACCGCCGCCTCGCCGGGATGGAGCATGACCCTCTTCCTCCCGAACGGTGGGCGGCCGACCGGGTCACGGGCCGGTCGCGATCGCGGACACCGCCGTGGTGGCCGGTGTGGAACCGATCAGAAGAAGCCGCAGGTCGGCGCACCCGGAACGGGCGCGGCCGCGGTGTCGGCACCGGTCGGGGAGTAGATCTCCAGCCGGGTGCCGTCGGGGTCGTCGAAGAACACTCCACCGGAGGACGCGCCCTCACGGTGCGGCACGATCCCGTCGTAGTAGAGGGTGACCCCCAACTCGCGCAGGTTCTTCTCGAACGCCCGCACGGCCTCGATGTCGGTCGCCTGGAAGGACAGGTGGTGCAGCCCGGGCGAGTCAGCGTGGAAGCGCCCGGCGCTCTGCTGCCACAGGGTCAGCAGCAGCGTGCCGTCCTGACCCAGGAAGGCGAACCGGCGCTCGGCACCAGGCTCGGACCGACTGAGCACCTCGAAACCGAAGACCTGCCGATAGAACTCGACGGACCGGTCCAGGTCGGTGACGTTGATGCCGACGTGGCCGGTCTGTAGCGCCGCTACCGCTTCGCTCATACTCTGTCCACCTTCTAACTGCTGAACGAGTCTTGACCCGTTAGAACTCTCGCACATCGACATCACGGACGCAACCGGTGTTTACCATTAGGTATGCCCGTCTCCGACCCTGCCCGGCGCACCGAGAGTGGAGCCCCACTGCTCGGTGAGCCACTGCCGGTCGAGTTGGCCAACACGATCTTCCGGTCCCGTGACGGGCACGGCGACGGTCTTCGCAGTCCCGAACACCTGGCCGGCTGGCTGGCGGAGGCCCGCCCCAGACTGGACACCCCACTGTCCGACCAGGACCTGCTCGCGATCGGTCCACGGGAACTGACCGCCGGTCGGGAACTCCGCGACAGCCTGCGTGCACTCCTCGACGCGGTCGTCGACCAGCACGAACCCGACGCCGACCAGGTGGCCACGCTGAACCGGTACGCCCACCGGGCGGTGCGCTGGCAGGAACTGAGCTGGGATCCCACCCCCCGAAGCAGGGTACGTCACGACGGCCCGGCGGTGGCTGCCGCGCTGACCGAGATCGCCCAGGCCGGCGTGGACCTGTTCGCCGGACCGCGGCGGGCCGAACTGCGGATCTGCGACGCACCCGGCTGTGTGTTGTTCTTCGTCCGGGACCACCCACGCCGCACCTGGTGTTCCAACGGGTGCGGCAACCGGGTCCGGGCCGCGCGCCACTACCGCCGGACGACCGGGCGGCGCAGGTCGGAGACGGCACAGGAACCGGTCCAGACGTTCACCCGGAGGCCGGGGAAGGAACCAGAGCCGGGGCCACGCCGGCACGGTTGAGACCAACACCGACCGTCCGCCGGGGTGACACTGGAAGCACCACACTTCGGCAGACGGGAGGCCGCACGGTGAGTTCGACGACGTCCAGCCGACACATGACCCCCATCCCGCGGGAGGGCCGCTGGCCCGGACTGCACGACGTGCCCCACGTGCCACTTCGGGCCGGCGCGGCCCGAGCGGTGTTCCGGCGGGCGGTGGGCCGGCTGCACCTGCGGGTGCTGCTCCCGAACGGACAGTCCCTGGGCTCGGCCGACCCCGACGCCCCGACGATGCGGATCCACCGGCCGGGTTCGTTCTTCCACCGGCTCGGCGCGGGCGGGCTGATCGGCTTCGGTGAGTCCTACCTGGTCGGGGACTGGGACGCCGACGACCGTGGCGGTGGCCTGGCCGGGGTACTCACCGCTTTCGCCGCGCGGCTGACCACGCTGGTTCCCGCGCCGCTCCAACGGTTGCGCCGCTGGTACGACGCGCGGCCGCCGGCCGACGAGGACAACAGCGTGCGCGGGGCCCGGGAGAACATCCACCGGCACTACGACCTGTCCAACGACCTGTTCGGACTGTTCCTCGACGAGACCATGACCTACTCGTCGGCCTGGTTCGAACCGGGCGACTCGCTGGCCGACGCCCAACGCCGCAAGATCGACGGGATCCTGGACCTCGCCCGGGTCGGCCCGGACACCGACCTGCTGGAGATCGGCACCGGGTGGGGTGCACTGTCGATCCGGGCCGCCCAACGTGGCGCCCGGGTGACCACCCTGACCATCTCCACCGAGCAGCGTGACCTGGCCGTGCGGCGGATCGCCGAGGCGGGACTGGCCGACCGGGTGGACGTGCGGCTCACCGACTACCGCCAGGCCGACGGCCGGTACGACGCGGTGGTCAGCGTGGAGATGATCGAGGCGGTGGGCGAGGCGTACTGGCCGGTGTACTTCGGCACCATCGACCGACTACTCCGGCCGGATGGCCGGGTCGGGCTCCAGGCGATCACGATGAGCCACGACCGGATGCTGGCCACCCGGCACTCCTACAGTTGGATCCACAAGTACATCTTCCCGGGTGGATTGATCCCGTCGCTGACCGCGATCGAGCAGACCCTGCGCACCCACACCGGCCTTCGGGTGGTCGAACGGCGGGACCTGGGCAGCCACTACGCCGAGACACTGCGGCAGTGGCGGGAACGGTTCTCCACCCGCTGGGAGGACATCAGCGCGTTGGGATTCGACGGGGTGTTCCGGCGGATGTGGGAGTTCTACCTGGCCTACTGCGAGGCGGGCTTCCGAACGGGTTACCTGGACGTGTCACAACTCGCCCTGGCCCGCGACTGAACGGTCCGGCCGAGGTGCGCTCCAGGTCGTCGCCGGGGGCGGAGCTTCGGCTCCGGAGTCGCACGGTCAGCGGACACGGCGCCGGGCCGCCCTCCGTGGGGGGAGCTCCACCCCACGCCCCCACGCACCCCCACAGCCACCAGAAACAACCAACAGACACCGCGGAGGAGAACTTGGCCGGACCCACCGTGGTTCGGGCGTCGGCGGACTCAGCGGCCGGCGGCGTAGCCCTGCATGCCACGCGGGTTGGCCCCGGCCCGCAGCACGCCGGTGTCGGGGTCACGGGACACCGCGGTCATCCGGCTGAGCGCCCAGTCGCCGGCCACCCTGACCCGGTGACCGCGTCGACGCAGTTCGTCGATCACCTCGGTACCCAGCCGCGACTCGACCACCACCTCACCGGGCACGGTCTGACGGGGGAAGAACGAGGCAGGGAACGCGGTGGTGTGCCAGGCCGGGGCGTCGATCGCCTCCTGCAGGTTCATCCCGGCGTGTCGGGCCAGCAGGAAGCACAGTTGCCACTGGTCCTGCTGGTCACCGCCGGGTGTACCGAAGGCCATGAACGGCTGGCCGTCGCGCAGCGCCAGCGACGGGGACAGGGTGGCCCGGGGCCGCCGGCCCGGGGCGAGTGAGGAGGACAGCCCCTCCTCCAGCCAGAACATCTGGCCGCGGGTGCCGAGGCAGAAGCCCAGTTCCGGGATGGTCGGGGAACTCTGCAACCAGCCGCCGCTGGGCGTGGCCGAGACCATGTTGCCCCACCGGTCCACCACGTCGACGTGGCAGGTGTCGCCACGGGTGGTGCCGGCCGGGTCGATGGTCGGCTCGCCCAGACCCGCCCTGACGGTCGGTTCACCCAGGCCGGCGCCGACGACCGGCCCGTCATGCGCTTCCAGGACGTACCGGGCCAGTCTGGGTTCCCGGCCGTCCGGGTGACCCGGACGCAACTCCAGCGATGCCTGCCGGGCCACCAACGCGGCCCGGTCCCGGGCGTACCCGGGGGACAGCAACGTGTCGGTGGGCACGTCGGGCACGTCTCCGTACCACGCCTCACGGTCGGCGAAGGCGAGCTTGGCCACCTCCACCACGGCGTGCACCTGGTCCGCACTGCCGTACGCGGGCAGTTCCCCGAGCGCGTCGAGCATCGCCAACTGGGCCAGCAGCACCGGCCCCTGCGACCAACCGGCGACCTTGCAGACCGTCAGACCCTGCCAGTCCAGCCGCACCGGTTGCTCGTAGGACGGACGCCAGCGGGCCAGGTCCTCACCGGTGATCACCCCGGCGTGCGCCGAACCGCTGTTGTCCAGGAACTCCCGCCGGCAGAACCGGTCGATCGCCTCGGCCACGAAGCCCGAGTACCAGGCCCGGTGGGCTGCCTCCAGCTGGGCCTCCCGGTCCGGTCCGGCAGCCTCGGCCTCGGCCAACAACCGCCGGTAGGTCGCGGCCAACGTCGGGTTGGCGAACCGTTCCCCTGCTGCCGGTGGTTGACCACCGGGCAGCCATACCGCCGCCGAGGTCGGCCAGGCGTCCCGGAACATGTCGGCCACCGTGCTGATCGTGGTGTTCACCCGGGGCACGATCGGGTGCCCGTTGGCGGCATAGTCGATGGCGTACCCGAGTACCTCGCGCAGGGTTCTGGTGCCGTGGTCGCGCAGCAGCGCCAGCCAGCCACCCATGGCACCGGGCACGGTGGCGGCCAGCAGTCCGGTGCCCGGCACCACGTCCAGGCCCTCGCCCCGGTAGTGCTCGATGGTCGCGCCGGCCGGTGCCACCCCCTGCCCGCACAACACCCGGGGGTTGGGGTCCTCGGCGGTGGCGAACAACACCGGGACCTCGCCACCGGGGCCGTTCAGGTGCGGCTCGACGACCTGGAGGGTGAACCCGGCCGCGACCGCCGCGTCGAACGCGTTGCCCCCGGACTCCAGTACGGCCATGCCTGCGGCGGAGGCCAGCCAGTGGGTGGAGGAGACCATGCCGAAGGTTCCGGCGAGTTCCGGACGCGTGGTGAACACCGGCTACGTTCCTTTCGTTCTGGTTTCTACACCCGACCGTATCGGGCTGCCGTGCGCCGGGAACCACCACGTGACGAATCACTCGTGTCACTCGTGCCACCCCTGCCGCGCCCGCCGTGACGCCCCGGTGTCGCTGGGGGCGGCCCGGTGCGTCGCCCGTCGCCAAGGACGGTGTGGCGGGTACGCCTCAGACCGGATGTGTGGCTCCGGTTCGATGGCGGCTGTCCGGTGTCCGGCGGCGTCGGGGTACGGGCACGCCACATCGCACCCCAACGCTGCTTGACTTCACCGGCCCAGGTTGTCAAAGTCGGAAACCACGGTTTCCCGGATCCGGGTCGGGACGCCGAAAAACCGCGGCATTTCGGGAAGCCCGGGGAATCGGAGTCCAGGGAATCACGGTGGAGTTTCGGTTCGAGCCTGATATCGCGGTCAGCGTCCGTAAATATGACAAAGCCGTCGAGTTCTATCAACGGGTACTGGGTATGCGGTTGATCCGCCGGGACGAGACCGAAACGGTGCTGTGGTTGCCCGGTGCGACGTTCTACTTCGAGGACGGCGGTGACGAGCCGCCACCGCGCTCGCCGACCACGTTCTGCTTCGTCACCGACGACTTCCGCGCGGCCGAGGAACAGCTCTACGCCGAGGGCTGCCGGCTCTCGGCCGTGGTCGACGGCGGGCGGATGGTGCACGACCCGTACGGCATGGCGTTCTTCCTCTGCCCGGCCGAGGACATCGGCGACACCGGCACCGCGGTCATCAGCCGCACCGGCCCGGCCACGCCGGGTCCGCCCGAGGAGCGCCCGCGCCCCAGGTCCTGACCTGGGTCAGCCGACCGTCGGCGCGGCCCGGTCCACGATCTCGGCGGTGTGGCTGCCAACACCGCACCCCAGGACGTCGGGCACCCCCGGGTCACCGCCCAGTCGGGTCGCGCAGAACGCGTCGGCGACCGGCGCCGGCGCGTACCGGACCAACAGCGACCCCTGGAGCACCAGCGCCATCGCCGCGGCGATCCGCCGGGCCCGCGCCTCGATCCGGTCCGGGTCGGCCAGTTCCGCCTTCACCCGGGACACCGCCCGGTCCAGCCTGGGGTCGGCCCCGGCCGCGGTCTCCACCTCGGCGAGCAGTGCCGCGACCGAGTCGGGCCGGCGTGCTGCGGCCCGCAGCACGTCCAGCGCGATGACGTTGCCGGCACCCTCCCAGATCGAGTTCAGCGGCGCCTCCCGATACAGCCGGGGCAGTCCGCTGTCCTCCACGTAGCCGTTACCGCCGAGGCACTCCATCGCCTCGGCGACCACGGTCGGGGTGCGCTTGCACACCCAGAACTTGCCCACCGCGGTACCGAGCCTGGCCAGCGCCTCCTCACCGGCGTCGACCGCCGCGGCCAGCCGCAACCACAGTGCGGTGGCCGCCTCGGACTCCACCGCCAGGTCGGCCAGCACGGTCCGCATCAGTGGTTTGTCCCGCAGCGGCCCACCGAACGCCGACCGGAAGCTGGCGTGGTGGATCGCCTGCGCGGTGGCCTGGCGCAGGATCGCCGCACTGCCCACGACGCAGTCCAGTCGCGTCATGGTGACCATCTCGATGATGGTGGGTACTCCGCGCCCGGCCGGGCCGACCGGCCAGCCCACCGCACCGTCGAACTCCACCTCGGCCGAGGCGTTGGACCGGTTACCCAACTTGTCCTTGAGCCGTTGCAGCCGCAGCGCGTTCCGGGTGCCGTCGGGCAGCACACGGGGAACACAGAAACAGGAGAGCCCGGCCGGTCCCTGGGCCAACACCAGGAACAGGTCACTCATCGGCGCGGACATGAACCACTTGTGGCCGGTCAGCCGGACCGTGCCGTCGCCGGCGGGTACCGCACGGGTGGTGTTGGCCCGCACGTCCGAACCGCCCTGCTTCTCGGTCATGCCCATGCCGGCGATCAGCCCGGCCTTGGACTCGGGCGGGCGCAGCCCGAAGTCGTAGCTGGTCGAGGTGAGGCCGGGCTCGTAGCGGGCGGCCAGGTCGGGGGCGTGCCGCAGTGCGGGCACGATCGCGTAGGTCATCGAGATCGGACACACGTGCCCGGCCTCGACCTGGTACCACAGGTAGGTCCGCGCGGCCCGACGCAGGTGTGGCGCCGGACCCGGGTCCACCCAGGCGGTGCCGTGCATGCCGTGGTTCACCGCGACCCGCATGAGTTCGTGCCAGGCCGGATGGAACTCCACCTCGTCGATCCGGTGCCCGTACCGGTCGTGGGTGGTCAGCACCGGCGGGTTGGCGTTGGCCTGCCGCGCCCACACCTGGGCCTGTTCGCTACCGGCCAGCCGACCCAGTGCGGCCAGTTCCTGGTGGGCAAGGTCCCGGCTGGTCAGGTCCTGGTCGGCCGGTTCTGGTGCCGAACCGGCTCGACCGTGTCGGGCCACTCCCTCCACCAGTGCCACGTCGGTGGTGTAGGTGTCATGGTCGACCAGCGGCGGCGGTTGGTTGGTCACCTCGTGGGTCGCGGGCACGGCACCTCCCAGTGAACCAGGGCACCACGGAGTTACTCACCAGTAGCCTACCGGTCCGCACGCCCTGCCGAGGCGGACCACGGAATCCCAGCGCTGTCCGGATGTGGAACCGCTCACCGTCCCGGCGAAACCCCGCGCACCGCACCGGGCGACTGCGAGGATGCCGGTGGAGGTGCGCGTGTCTGACCTGGTCCACCGGTGAGCCTCCCGGTTACCCCGAGCCGAACGGGTGGGCGACGGCGGGCCCTGGGCGTCGGTCTGGTGCTGGCATCCGCGGTCGCGTTCGGATCCATGCCGATCATGGCCACGGTGGCCTACCGCTCGGGTACCGAACCGGTCGCACTGCTGGCCGTGCGGTTCGTCATCGGTGCCTCCGTGCTGACCGGCATCCGGATGCTGCGCCGGGCCGGGCTGGCCTGGCCGGACCGACCGACACTGCTGACCCTGTTCCTGCTCGGCGCGGTCGGGTACTTCACCCAGTCGATGGCGTTCTTCTTCGCACTCGAACGCATCCCGGCCGCGTTGGTGGCCATCCTGCTCTACCTGTACCCGGCGATGGTGGTGGCGATCTGCGCGGTGTTGGCACGCCAGCGCCCCCGGGTCGCGGTACTGACCTGTCTGGCTGGCGCACTGGCGGGTTCCGCCCTGACCGTCGGACCGGTCCGGGGCACCGTGTCGGCCGTCGGCCTGCTGCTGGGCCTGGCCGCAGCCCTCACCTACGCGATCTACATCGTGGTGTCGGCCCGGGTGGTGGTGCGGGTGGACGCGCTCACCTCCAGCGCGGTGGTGTGCCTGGGAGCGGCCACCTCGTTCGGTCTGCTCACCGTGGTCACCCGGCCACACGGACCGGGTGACCCGGGCGGATGGTTGGCGGTGGTCGGTGTCGGGGTCATCGGCACCGTGCTCGCCATGCTCTGTTTCATGGCCGGGTTGGCCCTGATAGGCCCCTCGGACACCTCGGTGACCTCCACCGCCGAACCGGTGGTCACCGCGGTACTCGGGGTGACCGTGCTCGGTGAACCACTGCGGCCGATACAGTCGGTCGGCGCGGCCCTGATCGTGGCCTCGGTGGCCCTGCTGGCCAGGCTCCCCGGAAGCGGGCAGTTCCCCACCACGCGCCGGCCCCCATCAAACCCGGCCGTGGCGCACACGGCGGTCGGAAAGGACACGACATGACCGTTCGCGACCCGGCGCTGGCCGGACAGGTACTGCTGGCCGAACGGGACGCGTTACTGCCGCTGCTGCGACGCACCGCCCCGGCCGACCTCGACCGGCCCACGGTGTGCACCGGGTGGTCGGTGCGTGACGTGCTGGCGCACTGCGCTTCGGCGCTGACCCGGATCGCCGAGGGGCCCGGGCACCGGTTCACCGCGGAACAGAACGACGCCGACGTACAGGTCCGGCGCGGCTGGCCGATCGCCGACGTGCTCGCCGAACTGGAGGCCAGCTACGAGCC
>DATCWR010000283.1:0-2813 GCA_036566245.1 Mycobacteriales bacterium
GTGTGCCGACCCCGGCGCCGCGCCGGCGGACGGCGCCACCGCGACGGCCACCGGCCCGGCTAACACCGAGGCGGCGGTCACCGCGTACAGAAATTTTCGCATCAGAAGTGGTCCCCTCCTTGACCGGAAAGCTCCCCCGTGTCGTGTCTCGACATGGACGAACGACTGGGAGCGCCCGGCGTAACGCGAAGGGGTGAACCCGATCGGGTGATGAGGGTCGGGCGTACTCTCGGGACGTGGGAATGGTGTGCGCCGTGAGCTTCGAGCGATACGGGCGGCTGTACTACCTCGATCCCGGCCCGTACCAGCCCCGGGTCGGGGACAAGGTGCTGGTTCCCACCGATGACGGACCCGAGGTGGCCGAGTGCGTGTGGGCACCGTCGTGGGTGAGCGAGGACACCGACGGGTTCCCCCAACTGGCTGGGCTGGCCACCGCCGAGGACCTCGACCGGGACGCGCTGGTCCGGCGGCGCAAGGCCGACGCGCGGGTTGCCGCGAAGAAGCTGGTCCGCCTGCACGAGTTGCCGATGAAGATCGTCGGGGTGGACCACGTGCCGGCGGTCAACCGCACCACCATCTACTTCACCGCCCCGCACCGGGTCGACTTCCGCTCGCTGGTGCGGGACCTTGGCGCCACCCTGCGGTGTCGGGTGGAACTGCGTCAGCTCTCTGCCCGCGACGAGGCCAGGGTGCAGGGCGGCATCGGCTCGTGCGGGCGGGAACTGTGCTGTGCGACGTTCCTCAAGGACTTCGAACCGGTGTCCATCCGGATGGCCAAGGACCAGGACCTGCCGCTGAACCCGCTGCGCATCTCGGGGGCGTGCGGCCGGCTGATGTGCTGTCTGAAGTACGAGCACCCGCTGTACCAGGAGTTCCGGGCCTCCGCCCCGGCGGTGGGTGAGGACGTCGACACGCCGGAGGGGCCCGGCCGGGTGGTCGGGCACGACGTGCCCCGGGACGCGGTGGTGGTGCGACTCAACGACGGCGGGCGTCGCTGTGCGTGCAGCCGGGCGAGTGTGTGCGGGTCCCGCCAGGCGTTCGAGGCCAGCCCGTCGGCCCAGGTACCGGTGGGCGGCGAACCGACCGGTTCGGGCAGTCTGGGCGGTATGGAGGGGAACCGTCCGTGACCGGTGCGTGTCCCGCCCGGCCAGCCGTTACACTGTCACCCGCCGCGTGACGCGTCACGCGCCGCCTTAGCTCAGTCGGCAGAGCGGCTCACTCGTAATGAGCAGGTCATCGGTTCGATTCCGATAGGCGGCTCCACCTCGGACCAGGGCGTTTCCGTTTCCGGAGGCGCCCTGTCCGGTTCCGTGGCTGCACTTCGTACGTGCCGCGACGCAGGGTGACGTCGCCGCGGACCCCTGGACTGGTGCTCGCGGCCGCTGGCCCCGCTGACATGGTCGATCAACAGGCCTGGAGCGGCGAACGTGTGCGTGGGTTTTGTTGCGCAACAGAACCGAGCCGGCACACCCGAAGGACGCCCAGGGATGACAACTCCTACACGGCCCACGTTGGGTGGCCGAACCTGTGGGAGCCTTCGAGGCATGACGGGAAGCGGTACGGTCACGGCGGCGGACGGCCTGCCGCCGGGGTCCAAGGTGTTCCGGTCAGACCGGGAGTTCCTGCTGTGGGCGTTCACGGTCAGCCATGGGCAGATGCTGTTGCGATCACCAATGAGGGATGAGTTTCAAACACGTGTCGACGTGTTGTTCAAACCCGTCGAGGTCATCAAGATGCGAGCATCGTACGACGGTCTGGCGATCCGCTGTGCCACCGATGACCAGAAGCAACAGATCAGGGAGCAATGGGACGTCGATCTTCGCGCCGACGCGCTCTTCCTGATACTCGACACCACAGGAGGCAGCGACCACGTGGTCTGCTCTGCTGTGTCGTGGTGCGAGGACATCGGTGACGACCGCGGACCCAGCCGACTCGGGATGTGGCCTCCCGGCAGCGATCCCGCACGAATACTCGACTGACCCACGCGAGATAGCGTCCGGTGGTTGACGTTATCGCAACGGCGCATGTTCCTTCGGAAACTCGCTCGCCGCTCGACCGGCCGTGGAGACATGCCCAGGTCGTCGCGGCGCCGGCTACGGCTGTTGTGCGAGGCCCCCGAGCACGTCGATGCGCTTGTGTTCTACGAGACGCTCCTCGCCCAGACTAACCGCGGATTGCGACGATGTTGGCCGAACAGGTGGCGTCCGGTGTGCGGGTCCGGTTCTGCTTCGCAGACCGCGCCAGTACCTCTGTCGGTCTATCCGACCAGGAGGGGCTCTTCGCGGCACGGTCTCGCCGAAGATCCACGCGTCGCAGACCTAACTCCAGAACCTTTTCCCAACGTGGACGGTTGCGAGGTGTGGGCTCTCGGGGGCACTCTGTATGCGTCGGTGTTTCGGTATGCGGGTCAGAGGGCAGATTCGGTTTCTCTGACCGCATCTCCTGATCGTCTCCGCTCCGAATGCTAGGCAGGATGCTAGGAGTCCATATCCGTTCCGGGATGCGACCTGCTGTCGGGCCTCCGCCGCCGTCTTCCCACTGGTGCCCGTACAAGCCACTGGTGACCGAGGTGGAAGAGTATGGGAGCCGGTGTGACGATTGCTCAGTGTCTCCGGTGACACCACGGCGCTCACTCCCCACACACCGAGGTGCGGGCGTTTCGTACGTCCAGGACGGTGTCAGACGATCCCCATGTGTTTGGCCAGGGTCCGCAACCCGGTCATCGAGGCGCGCCGTTCGCGGTCGATCAGCCACGCTACGACCTCCCTGGCCATCACGTGGTTCCTGACGTACTCGGGCGCTGCCTTGTAGGC
>DATCWR010000289.1:0-8390 GCA_036566245.1 Mycobacteriales bacterium
CCGCCGCGTCCACCGGGGGAGTACGGGTGATCAACAGCCCGGAGGCCGAACCGGTCAACCTGCTGGGCTCGGCCGGCGCGCCGATCCTCAAGCGGGTGGTTCCACTGCTGCTCGTCCTGGTGGTGGTCGTGGTCGTTCTGGTCCTCGCGCTGCGCTGACCCGGGTAGGCCGGCACGGCCGGCCAGGTCGGGGTGGTGGCCCTCGACGATCCCACTGTGGTCGCTTGGCAGTTCATCCGACGCGGTGATGACCCCTCGTGTTCGCCTGGATACGATGGGTCATCATCAACCGCTGTCGTGAGGAGAGCCATGGGCGTCCGCCCTGTCGTCGCGGTGCTCGCCACGGTGGTTGTCGCCGGGATGGCCCTCACCGGTTGTCGGGACACCGGCCTGGCCGTGGCGCACGACGAGTCCGCCGCGCCGGCCGTGCCAGCGGAGTCAGCGGAGTCAGCAGAGTCAGCGGAGTCGACACGGTCGGCCGGGTCCGACAGGGTCCTGACCATGCCTGACCTGGCCGGTGAACGACTGTCCGAGGCTCGGGACAGGTTGTCCGACCTGGGATTCGACGACGTCAGCGTGCACGACGCCACCGGTCGGGACCGGCCGGTGATCGTCGCCGAGAACTGGGTGGTGCGGGCCCAGACCCCCGCCGCGGGCACCCGGGGTGACGCCAGGACCCGGATCACCCTGACGGTGCGCAAACCGACCGACGGGGTCGGTGCCTCATCGCCCACCGCCGGTGTGGTGCCCGACGTGGTGTGCATGGACCTGCAACACGCACAGGACACGTTGCAGGCGGCCGGGTTCGGCAACCTCGGATCGCAGGACGGCACCGGGCGGGGGCGGGCGCAGGTCATCGACCGGAACTGGGTGGTGACGGCCCAGTCGGCCCGGGCGGGCAGCCGTCCCGCGACCGACACCCGGATCGTGCTCACCGCGGTGAAGTTCGGCGAACCGACCGGAAACTCCGGCTGTCAGAGTTGACTCCACACTCGGCCGGTGGGCCGGCTCCCTGCGCTGGTCCGTAACCGGTGTCGTTCAGCGAGGCAGCACCTGGTCGAGCGCGGCGCGCAGCATGTCGTCATCGTGTCGGTCCCGCCAGGTGACCACCACCGCCCGATCCGGAACGGCCTGGCGTACCCGCTCGGTGACCTGTTCGATGTGCGGGGTGTTCGCCACCACCAGCAGCGGCACGTCACGGGTGCGTTCGAGCAGGGTGTCCACCGAGGAGGCCCGGACCGGGGTGTCCGGATCGGCCCGCCACTTGGTCTCCAGGTGCGCCACCCGGTCGCCCAGACGCAGTGTGAAGTCGGGTATCTCGTCGGTGCGATACGGCCCCTGCTCCACCCGCAGGTCGGGCCGGAGCAGGCACACCGCGGCCCTGATCCGTTCGTCGTACCGGGCTGCCGGATGCGCCGGCACGGTGCCGGTCACACGCAGTCCGTCCAGTCGTTGCTGGAGCACCCGTAGCTGGGTGAGCGCCTCGTCCGGTTCACCGCCGGCCTTGGCCGACTCGATCTGGGACCGCACGGTCTGTCGCACGTTGTCCCAGGCGATCTCGTGGCCGGACACCCCGATACGGCTGGGCCAGCGGCCGACCAGGGCGAGTATGCCGGCCACAGCGCCGGTGGCCACCAACGCCACCGTGCCCGCGCCGTTGGTGTTGACGAAAGCGGTGACACCGCCGGCCGACCAGGACACCACGCCGGCCAGACCCATCAGTACCCGTGCCGTAGGACCGATCCTGCCGGCCTGTTCACCACTTTCGGAGGGCACCATCCGCAGGCTCATGGGCCGCAGTCTGCCAGCGGGGACGGTGCCCGGTGGACAACCGGCACGGCGCGTGGCCCGTTCTGCCCAGTGGAAGGGAACTCGACCGGGCGTGCCGATCCGTGTTGGCTTGCCGCAGCATCCAGGCCACCACACCGACCCCCGGGGGGACCATGTCGCACCGTGCCACACCGCCGTTCCGGGCCGACCACGTCGGTAGCCTGCTACGTCCACCCGAACTGTTACGGGCCAGAGAGGAGTTCGCCGCCGGGCGTCTGTCGGCCGAGGGGCTGCGCGCGGCTGAGGACACCGCCATCCGGTCGGTGGTGCGGATGCAGGAGGAGATCGGCCTTCAGACGGCCACCGACGGGGAGTTCAGACGTGCCTCCTGGCACATGGACTTCATCTACCGGTTGGGTGGCGTGTCCACCGCGCCGGGAAACATCAGGGTCCAGTTCCGCAATCCGACCGGAACGCTGGAGTTCGCCCCGGCCGCGCTGCGGATCGGCGAGCGGGTTCGGTTGGACGACACGATCTTCGCCGAGGACTTCCAGGCTCTTGCCTCGATGACCACCACGAACATTCCGAAGCTGACCATCCCCTCCCCGAACATGGTCCACTACCGGGGCGGGCCGGCGTCGATCGACCCGGCGGTGTACCCGGACATGGAGATGTTCTGGGCTGACCTGTCTGCCGCGTACGCCGAACAGGTACGCAGGATCGGCGAACTGGGTTGTCGTTACCTCCAGTTCGACGACACCAGCCTGGCCTACCTGAACGACCCACGGCAGCGGGAGCAGATCGCCGGGAGGGGCGATGACGCCGAACACCTTCACCTGCGGTACATCCAGCAGATCAACGACGCGTTGGCGAACCGGCCCGAGGGCATGGCGGTCACCACGCACATGTGTCGGGGTAACTTCCGGTCGTCCTGGGCCGCCGAGGGTGGGTACGACTTCGTGGCCGAGGCGCTGTTCAGCGAACTGAACGTGGACGGCTTCTTCCTGGAGTTCGACGACGAGCGCTCCGGTGGCTTCGCACCGCTGCGGTTCGTGCCGAAGGGCAAGATGGTGGTGCTCGGCCTGGTCACCACCAAGCGCGGCGAACCAGAGGACATGGACATCCTGCGGCGCCGCATCGACGAGGCGAGCCGCTACGTGCCGCTGGACCAACTGTGCCTGTCACCGCAGTGTGGGTTCTCCTCGACGGTCGAGGGCAACCTGCTCACCTACCAGCAGCAGGTCGACAAGTTGCGGCTGGTCGTGGAGACGGCCCAGGCGGTCTGGGGCTGAGTGGCTGTGGTTGTGCGTCGAAACTGGCGTGGGGTTTTTCGGTCTTGACACGATCTGTGTCAGCCCAAGCGCCTAACGTGATTTGTCGTGAGCGTGTCGGAGGTGGCGCAAACGGGCGGTGTGGACACCGCCGCCCGGGTGCTGGTCGTGGACGACCACAGGACCTTCTCCGAGTTGCTCATGTACGCCCTGGACGGGGAGGCGGACTTTCACTGCGTGGGCATGGCGACGTCCGCGGCCGAGGCGGTGGAGGCGGCCCGACGGCTGCGTCCCGACATCGTGGTGCTGGACATCCAGATGCCCGGACAGGACGGTCTGACCGCGGCCCGAACGATCCGCGAACTACTTCCGGACACGGTCATCACCGTGCTGTCGGCGCACCAGGAACCCGAGTGGGTGGTACGGGCCGCCCAGGCCGGCGCCAACGGGTACGTCACCAAGGACGGGTCACTGCCGGAGATGCTCGACGTGCTGCGCCGGGTTCGGCTCGGCACCATGCTCACCCCGGCGGGGGTGTTCACCCGTCCCGACCCGGTTGAACCGGCACGGGGTGAGGTGGCCGGCCAGGTACCGCTGACCCCTCGTGAGCATGACGTTCTGGTCCACATGGGACAGGGCCTGCCGCCCAAGTCCATCGCCAGGGTGCTGGGCATCAGCCTGCACACCTGCCGCGGTTACGTGAAGTCCATCCACACCAAACTCGGGGTGAGTTCACAACTGGAGGCGGTGGTGCGCGCGCAGCGACTGGGGCTCATCGAGCGACCCGATGCGGACTGACCGTCGGACGACGAACTGGCGGATCGGATCGTCACGGGTGGTTCGCCGGGCGATGTGCGCGTACCTGCTCCTCGGCACGGTGGCGCTGTTGGTCACCGGTTCGGGCACCTACCTGACCAGCGGCGCGATCGCCCGTTCCGACGCACTGCACGATGCCGAGCGGATCGGGGCCTCGGTGGCCGATCTGCTGGTCCGCCCGTTGCTCGACGGTGCACTGACCGGCGACCCCACCCAACTTGGCGAACTGAACCGGGCGCTGAGCGCGCAGATCGACAACGGGACGATCGTCCGGATCTGGGTCTTCGACCAGTCCGGCCGGGTCCGGTACGCCGACCAGGCTGCCGTGGTCGGACGAACCTTCCCGCTGCCGGTCGACGCCGCGAGGGCGATCATCGAGGATGCCTCCACGGTGGGTGTGCGTTGGGCCAGGGAACTGCCCATGGGCGACCGGCTGGACGCTGTCCGACTGGTGGAGGTCATCCTGCCGGTGCAACTGGGCCCGACCACCCGGTTGGCGATGGCGGCCTACTTCGACTACGCGCCGGTACAGGAGCGGACCGCGGAACTGACCCGTCAGATGCTTCCGATGATGATCGCCGTGCTCGCCATCCTGCAGATCGTGCAGGTTCCGATCGCCTACTCGCTGGCTGTCCGGCTGAGCACCCACCAGAACGAGCGGGCCCGGCTGTTGCGGCGCGCGCATGACGCGTCCGAACGGGAACGCCGTCGGATCGCCCGTGACCTGCACGACGGGGTGGTCGCCGACCTGGCCGGAGTGGGTTACGTGCTGGACGCTCTGGAGAAGACCCTGCCGGACCAGCCGCGGGTTCTGGCCCACCGGGCCGGCACGGTGGTACGGGAGGCGGTCGGGTCACTGCGTCGGGCCATGACCGACATCTACCCGCCGGACCTGGCCGGCGCCGGTCTGGCCGCCGCGGTGGACGGGTTGACCCGGCCGTTGCGGAGTCGGGGCGTGGACGTGTCGGTGACCTTCGACTCCTCCGACGAGTTGCCGATACCGGTCGCCACCGCGCTGTACCGGTTCGCCCGCGAGGCACTGCGCAACGTGGCCGAACACTCCCAGGCCAGTGTGGTGCGGGTGCTGCTGCGCCAGCGCCGGGGTCGGGTGTTCTTGCGGGTGGACGACAACGGGGTGGGCCTGCCCGTTTCATCGGTGGACCGGCGTGGCGACGGGCATCTCGGGCTACGTCTGCTGGCCGACTCGGTGGCCGAACTGGGCGGTCGGTTCGACCTGGCCACCAGCGAACTGGGCGGGGTGTCGATCCAGGTCAGCCTGCCGGTTGGGTGGTCCGACGGGCCGTCGGGTGGCTCGCGCCGGGGAGGCCCCAGGTCCGACGTCGCCTCGACCGACACGGCCGAACACGGCGCCGTCCCACACGGTGCCGCGGGGCAGGACGCGGTGGATCTGCCCCGGTAGAAGTACCCGCGAATCTCCGACACTGTTTTGTGGATCAAGAAATTCGATGCCATGGTCAAATAGTGTTGAACCGGCGCCCGGCGGTTCGGTGCGAACCCCTGTGCACGGTGGCCGTTGACGGGGGCAGTTCACTCGAGGTCCGACCCCAGGGTTTTCCCAAGGTCGGTAATTGATTCTGCGCGGGACCAGCCGTGCCTGACCAGCCGGCAACCTTTTCGTCGAAGGACCACGATCATGAATTTGTCGTCGATCAGCCCGCACAGGTTACGAAGACTCGTCGGTCGAACCCGGGCCGCCGGGAAGATCTCGACCAGGACGGTTGCGTTGACCGGCGCCGCCCTGCTCACGATCGGACTGCTGCCGGCCACCAGCCAGGCCCAGATGACCAGCGTGCAGACCACGTTCCTGGCCAAGGCCGGTCCGGTGGCCGCGGACACCGGATTCCCCACCTACTACCAGGACAGCAACGGCCTGCGCCTGGCGCACTGCGTGGACGGCTCGGAGTTGTGTGGCGGCATCGAGTCACCGCTGCCGGACCCGACCCAGCCGGAGTCGTTCCCGAACAACTTCCCGTTCGAGTCGTTCTACTTCCTGTCCCAGGCGGTCATCAACCTGCCCAACGGTGGTAGGGCGCGCTACGTCGGGTCGCTGGAGGCCTCGTTCAACAGCGGCACCCCGCAGGCGGGTGCCCAGATGGTGTTCGCCCGCATCCGGCTGTGGGTGGACACCCCGACCGGTGGCACCTACACGGTCACCAGCCCGTACGGTGTGGACACGTTCGACGTGCCCGCCGGTGGTACCCGCTCCATCAACTACACCGAGGACGTGGGTATCGCCTCGGGTGTGTTCACCGGTGCGCTCAACGGTCGGGTGAACCCGTTCCTGACCTGGGACACCGGCCTGATCACCGACGCGCAGGGCAACCAGTACGTGGGTGACCCGGGCATCGACCACGCGGTGACCGGTAGCCCCTTCGGTACCAACTTCTTCCGGGTCGACGGTCCGGACATCGGTGGCGTGGGCGTGAACACCATCTCCACCGACCAGTTCGCGCTGGTCGGCAAGGTCGCCACCAACTCCGGTGTGGACCCGGGTCACCCGACCTACACCCGGACCGACACCACCGGTGGCACCGTGGACGTGCTGGCGACCGCCGACCCGAACAAGGCTGTCCGCGCCAACCTGCCCGGCGCCACCGTGACCTCGCTGCGCAGCGACCAGAACGGGCACTACGTGGCCCGGCTGCCGTTCACCGGTGCCACCCCGCCGGCCACGGTCAACGTGACCAACGCCAGCGACAACCCACCGGCCGTGTTCGACTCGGTGAAGGTCACCGACCTGGTAACCATCACCGACGCCACCTACGACGCGGACGCGCAGACGCTCACGGTCACCGCGAAGTCCAGTGACACGGCGGTGCCGCCAACCCTGACGGTCACCGGCTACGGCGACCTGACCGCCGGAACGGCGACCTTCACCGGGGTACCCGCGCCACCCGCGTCGATCACGGTCACCTCCACGGCGGGTGGTAGTGACACCCAGGCGATGACGGTGACCGGGGCGGCGTTCCCGGCCGACCCGGTGCTCGCCGACGCCGGACCGGACCAGATCGCCCAGCAGGGCCAGACGGTCACCCTGGACGGTTCACTGTCGGTCAACGCCACCTCCATGTCCTGGGTGCAGGTCTCCGGCACGGCGGTGACCATGACCGGTGCGGACACCGCCACCGCCACCTTCACCGCGCCGAACCTGGCTGACACGCTGGTCTTCCGGCTGATCGCGCAGGGCCCGCAGGGTCCGTCCACCGACGACATCACCGTGACGGTCGAGGCGGTCACCGCGCCGGTGGCCAACGCCGGACCGGACCAGACCGTGCTGGTCGGCAACCCGGTGGTCCTCGACGCCACCGGATCCACCGGCGCCAGTACGTTCGCCTGGACCCAGGTGTCCGGACCCGCGGTCACCCTGACCTCGGCGGACACCGCCCGTCCGACGTTCACCATGCCGGCGGCCGGTTCCACCGCGCTGGTGTTCCAGGTTGACGTGACCGGTCCTGGTGGCAGCGACGCGGACCAGGTCAGTGTCACCGCGATCCCTGACGCGCTGGCCGTGAGCCGGGCGGAGTACCGGCCGGACAGCCTGGAATGGCGGTTCGACGGGACCTCCTCGATCCTGGACAACAACATCGTCACCGTCTACCTCGGTAACGGCACCACCGGTCCGGTGATCGGCTCGGCGCAGGTGGACACCACCGGCGCGTGGAGTGTGCGTCAGCGCGACAGCCAGATTCTTCCCGGCGGGAACACGACGGTGACCATCGTGTCCAGCAGGGGCGGTCTGTTGCAGGGCTTCCAGTTCGTCATTCACTAACCCCTTCTCTGGTGGGGTGACTGGTCACCACCCCACCCGGCATGGTGCCGCCCCGCGCGCCTCCGGGCCGTCGCGGGGCGGCACCGCGTCCGTCCACCCCCACCTTCGGGGTCGGTCGACCCCCAACCGTGGGCTGCCGGGATCGCCCGTGATGATCGACAGTGACTGTCGACCAGATCCCGGAGCACGGCTCCATGACCGGCCGGGGGCCGACCATGCTGCACGTCCGCCTGTTCGGCACCACCCGTGTCCTGGATGCCGCGCGCGTCCTGGGACCGGCTGACTTCGGCGGGGTGAAACCGCGTCGGATCCTGGAGGCCCTGGCCCTGCACCGGGGGCACCAGGTGACCAAGGACCGACTGGTGGACGTGCTGTGGGCTGACCGACCTCCCCGCAACCATGTCGCGACACTGGAGAGTTACGTGTCGCTGCTGCGGAGCCGACTCCAGCCGGGGACCACGCCCAGGCGTTCGGTGATCCGCACGGTGCCGGGTGGTTACCTGCTCGATCCGATCATGGTCCGCAGCGACCTGGACCAGTTCGACGATCTGGTCGCCCGCGCCGAGGCCACCTCCGGGGCTCTGGCCAGACGGCTGCTGGAGCAGGCCAGCGCGCTGGCCTCAGGTGACCTGCTCGCCCCTCCCGACGAGACGCCGTGGGCCGAACCCGTGCGGGCCGACTATCGGCAACGCGCGGTCCGGGCTGCCCTGCGTGCGGCCGAACTGGCGCTGCGCGACGGCGCGG
>DATCWR010000310.1:0-2181 GCA_036566245.1 Mycobacteriales bacterium
GCGGCGGCCTACCACCAGCACCTGGCGCTACTTGCCGAGCAGGGTCGGCCGGTCCTGCTGGTGTTGGACAACGTGTCCGGCCCCGACCAGGTGGCCGACCTGTTGCCCCGGCACCGGATCCACCGCGCGTTGGTCACCTCCCGAAACACCCTCGGCGAACTCGACGAGGTTCGGATACTGGACCTGGACGTACTTGCCGAGGCTGACGCGGTCGACCTGTTGGACCAGGTGCTGCGTTCCCGTGAGCCCTCCGACCGGCGGATCACCGAACAGCCGGGGCAGGCCCGTGAGTTGGCCCGGCTGTGTGGCGGGTTGCCGCTCGCGTTGCGGATCACCGCCGCTTTGCTCGCCGACGACACCGCCATGCCGCTGGCCGACATGGTCGCCGAACTGGCCGACACCTCCACCCGATTATCCGGTCTGTCCTATGGGGAACGTGCGGTGGCCTCGGCGTTCGACCTGTCCTTCCGGCACCTGCGGGAGCGGGACGACCGGGCCGCCCGGATGTTCTGGCTGTTGTCGGTCAACCCGGGGCCGGAGGTGGCCACCGAGGCGGCGGCGGTGCTGGCCGACGAGCCGGTGCCCCGGGTTCGCGGGCACCTGCGGGTACTGCGGCAGGCACACCTGGTCGAACGTGGCACAACCACCGGTCGGTGGCGGATGCATGACCTGGTCGACCTGTTCGCCGCCCGGCTCGCCGAGGCCGAGGCCGAACTTCCGGCCGCACGCGACCGGCTGCTGCACCACTACCTGACCAGCGCCGACGCGGCCGATGACCACCTTGGGGCGCTGGCCGGAGAGCCGGCCCCGGACCGGTTCCCCGGCCGGGAGTCCGCCCTGGCCTGGCTGGACACCGAGCGCCCCAACCTTGTCGCCGCCGTGGACCTGGCCGCAGACATCGGACATGAGGCCGTCGCGGTGGACCTGGCCCTTGCGATCGCCCGGTTCCTGGACCGGCGACGTCACCTGGACGACCATCTCGTTACGGCCGCCACGGCCGTGCGCGCCGCCGGGCGGATGGCTGACCCGTCCCGTCTGGGCCGGGCGCTGAACGCCGTGGGCATGGCACTGGCAGACCTGCGGCGGTTCGACGAGGCCATCGCCGCCTACGAGCGGGCTGTCGCGGTCCACCGGGACACCGGCAACCGGCGCAGTGAGGCCCGGACGCTGGCGAACCTGGGGTTCGCGTTGACCCAGGTCCGGCGGTTCGACGAGGCGACCGAGGTGTTCGAACGCGCTGCGGTGGTCTTCGCGGAACTGGGGGACCGTCACGGCGAAGCCTTGGTGCTGGCCAACAGCGCCGGGACCCTCCAGCAGCAGCGTCGGTTCGACGACGCGGTGGCCGCCCACCGGCGGGCGGTGCAGATTTTCGCCGAGGTGGGGGATCGGGACCACGAGGGCCGGACGTTGAGCAATCTCGGTGGTGCCCTGGTCGAGGCGCAGCGGTTCGCCGAGGCGGTTGGTGTCGCCGAGCGCGCCGTCGCGGTGACGGCCGAGATGGGGGACCGTCACGCGGAGGCGTCGGCGTTGAGTGTGCTGGGCCTGGCCCTGGCCGGCACAGGAAGGTTGGATGACACGATCGCGGCGTACGAGCGGAATCTCGCGATCCACCGTGAGATGGGCGACCGCTACGCGGAGGGCCAGACCCTGGGCAATGTCGGTGTCGCGTTGCAGCAGGGTGGCCGGTTCGCCGAAGCCCTACCCATGCACGAGCAGGCGGCCGACATCTGTCGGGAACTCGCCGACCGACACGGCGAGGCGAAGGAACTGGGCAACCTCGGATCAGCGCTGCGCGAACTGGGCCGGTTCGCCGAGTCGATCGCCGCCCACGAGCGGGCCGCGGCCACCTTCGAGGAACTGGGCGACGGCTACCGGACCGGAACCGAACTGGGCAACCTGGGCCTGGTGCACCAGGCGGCCGGTCGCCCTGCCGAGGCGCGGGAGTGCTGGCAGCGGGCGTCGGAGCTGTTCACCGAACTCGGCGCGTCCGACGACGCCCAGGAGGTACACCGGCTGTTGACGAAGCTTGGTTAGCGGTTGCCTGGGTGGGATCACGGGCCGCCGTGGCAGACCCCTCTGGTAGACGTTTTCGCGCGAAAACGTCTACCAGACGCAGGTCCATGGTGACGTTTTCGCGCGAAAAGACGATGAGTGACCGGTCAACATCCGGTCGGGAATGAG
>DATCWR010000332.1:0-25221 GCA_036566245.1 Mycobacteriales bacterium
CTGAGCCTCGCAGAATCAGATAAGCGAACGTGGTTGATAATTTCCGGGTCCACATCTTTCCCATACCCGGAGACCTTGCCGAATTCACTCTTTGGAGTGATCAAATTGTGGTGGGGTCGGGATAGAATTGGTGGCATGGAAGCCCTGCATGATTCGATTCCCCGCCACGCCGATTCCGGTGTTGACGGACAGTCGGATGGCGGGTTTCCGATGACCGGATTTGACCCCGAGGTGATGGCGAGGTTACTCGCCGGGTTTGACATGTCTGGTTTGGACGCCGAGTCATTGTTGGCTGTGCTCGGCGGGATGGAACGTGTGGTGGCTGCCGCGCATGCGGTGCAGGTCAGGGCGATGGCCGAGTTCACCCGAGCGCGGCCTGCCACCCCGGGTCGTCCGTTCGGGGAGTTCGTCGCGGACGAGGTCGCGGTGGAACTGTCGGTGTCTCGGCGGGCGGCGGAGAACCGGGTTGCCCAGGCCGTGGAGATGACATCCCGCATCCCGGCTGTTCTGCGCGGCCTGGAGTCTGGGGTGTTGGACCTGTACCGGGCGAAGATCATCACCGACGCCACGTACCGCCTGCACGATGAGGCCGCGGCGCGGGTCGCCGGCCACGTCGTGGACAAGGCCGAGGGGTGTAACGCCTCCCAGGTTCGGGCCTTGGTCCGCCGCGCGGTCCTCCAGGTTGATCCCGATGGTGCGCAGCGCAGGCATGAACAGGCCCGTGCCGACCGCAGGCTGGTCCTCGCCCCGGCAGAGGACGGGATGGCCGAGCTGACCGAGGTCCTGCCGGCTGAGCAGGCTGTCGCGGTCTACCAGCGGGTTGACGGCCTCGCCCGGAGCAGTCGGGTTCCCGGTGACGAGCGTGGCGCGGACGAACGACGGGCCGATACGTTCGTGGGTCTGCTCCTCGGACGCCGGGATGCTGGTGTTGCCAGCCAACCTGACAGCGGGTTGCGGCCGTTGGTACACGTGACCGTGGCCGCCACCACCCTGACCGGAGCAGACAACAAGCCAGGGACGTTGGACGGGTACGGTCCGATCCCCGCCGCGTTCGCCCGTGCCATCGCATCGGACCCCACCGGGGTGTGGAAGCGACTGGTCACCGACCCGGTAGACGGAACACTTGTCGAACACTCCCGGAAGACGTACCGGCCACCGGCCGCACTCGACGACTTCATCCGCGCACGGGACGGGCAATGCCGGTTCCCCGGCTGCCAAAGGTCCGCACAACACGCGGACCTGGACCACACCATCCCCTGGCCGAAGGGACCCACCACGGCCGGGAACCTGGGTGCCCTGTGTCGCCACCATCACCGGTTGAAGCACCACACCACATGGCGGCTGACCCAGGCCAACGGACGATTCTGCTGGACCAGCCCAACCGGCCGGCGATACACCGCCCACCCCCAGAACCACAACACACCGTTAAGTGCTACAGCTTCAAACAAGACATCGGAATCCGATGTTTCCCGACGACGACTCTGGTACCACGCCCATACGTACCGGTTCGGGGTCCCGGTCGGTGCGGGTCGGGGAGTAGGTCTGCGAGTCACCGCGTAAACACCTGATTTCCACCAGGTCGGCCGTGCCATTCCAGGCTGGTACGCCGTCGTGCGGCAGGAACAGATCAGCGGTCCACTCCCATCGGGGATGTGTCGGCTCGGCGACCGTCCCGATGCGCTGGAGGTGGTCGGGCCCCCGGACCGCGGCCTGCCACTCAGCCTCGGTGGGCAGACGAAGGCCGGACCACGCACAGAACGCCTGGGCGTCACGGAAGGACACGTGTACGACCGGGTCGTCGAGGCGGTCGACGATGGTCGACCCCGGGCCGTTGGGGTGACGCCAGTCCGCACCGGCCACCTCCCACCACCACTCGGTTCCCCAGACCCCCTCGGTGGATCCGAGGTCGCCGGGCAACAGCCCGGCGAACACGAAGGAGAAGCCGAACCGTTCGGCATCGGTGACGTACCCGGTCGCACCGACGAAGGTGGCGAAACGAAGATTGGACACACAGTGCGGCTCGACCCGAAACGGTGGTCCGCTCACCGGCCGGTGGGCCGCCGCGTCTCCGAGCGGTGGGATGTGCCCGTCGGTGGGTTCTGTCGAGGTCCTGATCCGTTGGCCCAACAGCCGGGCCGGCCCAGGCGACCACCGGGGTGACCCCAACCGGTACCCCGCCAGGAAACTTCCGTAACCGGCAACCAACACCGTGTCGTTGCTCCGTCCCGGTTTCCGCCCGACGCCGTGTCCGTCGTCCACGCGATTGGCGGCGGTGTTCAGACAACCGCGCGCGGGTGACGCTAGGGCGGGGGTCAGGGCACCGCCTCACCCGGACCGGGTGAACACGGTTCCTGGAGTCAGGGGGCGGTTGGGGCACCCGACGGGCGCCACCGGTGGGAGTGGGTGGTACGGACCTGCGGCGCCGTCCGACCCACTCCCACCGGTGAGCCCACCGGTGAGCCACCTGTCAGGTCATGCCGAGGTAGCTTTCCTGGATCCGCTTGTCGGCCAGCAGTTCCTTGGCCGGGCCGGACAGCACGGTCCGACCTGTCTCCAGCACGTAGCCTCGGGAGGCAGCCGTCAGGGCCGCGTCCACGTCCTGTTCCACGAGCAGCACCGACGTACCCGACGCGGTGATGTCGGGCAGCCGTTCGAGGATCTCGTCGACGATCAGCGGAGCCAGACCCAATGACAGTTCGTCGATCATGATCAGGTCTGGTTGCCCCATCAACCCCCGCGCGATGGCGCACATCTGCTGTTCGCCGCCGGACATGCTGCCGGCCACCTGGCTGAGTCGGTCACCCAGCTTCGGGAACAGGTCGACGACCCGGTCGATGTCGGACTTCTTGTTCCGCCAACCACCCAGCCGGAGGTTGTCCCGTACGGACAGGCCGGGAAACAACCGGCGTCCCTCGGGGACGTGCGCGATCCCCAGGTGGGCGATCTGTTCGATGGACCGTCCGGTGATGTCGGTGTCCCGGAACCTGATCGAGCCCGACCGGACCGGGATCATCCCCGACAGCGCACGCAGCAGGGTGGACTTCCCGGCGCCGTTCGGCCCGACCAGCGCGACGACCTCCTTCTCGTCGATGGTCAGGTCGATATCCCAGAGCACCTGGACCCGGCCGTAGCCGGCGGCCAGGCCCGCAACGTCGAGCAGCACTCAGGCCTCCTGCCGTTTCGCGTAACGCTGACCCAGGTACGCCTCGATCACCCGACTGTCGGAGAGCACCTCGCGTGGTTCACCGCTGGTGAGCACCTGACCCTGGTGCAGCACCAGGATTCGGTCGCTGATGGCCAGGATCGCCTTCATCACGTGCTCGATGACCACGATGGTCATGCCCTCGGCCTTCAGTTGACCGATGAGTTCGAGGCTCGGCTCGATCTCACTGTGCCGCAGGCCGGCCATCACCTCGTCCAGCAACAGCAGCCGCGGTTTGAGGGCCAGCGCCTTGGCCAGTTCCAGGCGCCGCGCGTCGGCCACCGACAGTTCGCCGGGCGAGCGGTTGGCCTGATCGACCAACCCGACCCGTTCGAGTACCTCGTCGGCGGTGCGCAGGGCCTGCCGCATGGCGCCGGTGCCGGTGGGGCCGTAGAGCACCCCGATGGCCACGTTCTCCCGGACCGTCATGCCGCGGAACGGCTTGACGATCTGGAACGTCCGGGCGACCCGGGCCCGGGCCACCACCCACGGGCGGGCGCCGGTCACGTCGTGGCCGTCCACCAGAACCCGCCCCGAGGTGGGGCGGATGTGCCCGGTGACCAGGTTCACGAAGGTGCTCTTCCCCGCACCGTTGGGCCCGATCACCCCGAGTGTCTGCCCGGCGGGAATGCTCAGCGACACGTCCTTCACCGCGTCCAGGCCACCGAAGCGTCGGCCCAGACCGCGTGTCTCCAACACTGGTGTGTCGCTCACAGTCGATATCTCCGGACGTTGGACAGCAACGAGAACTCCCGGGTTCGCCAGGCCTCACGGGCGTAGGTGACCGCACCCTGGGGCAGCAGCACGACGGCGGCGATGATCACCGCACCGAGGATGAACACGTGTGCGTCGGTGTAGTTCTGACGCAGCCACTCCGAGATGAACTGGAGGCCCACCGCGCCGAGCACCGGGCCCAGCACGGTACCGCTGCCGCCCAGGATCACCATGATGATCATGAGCACGGTGATGTTCACATCGAAGAGGCGTTCCGGGAAGATGGTGATCTGCTGGAACCCGTAACTGGCTCCGACCAGCCCGGTGACGAAGCCGGACACCGTGAAGGTCACCACCTTGGTGCGGGTGGTGTTCACTCCCATCGACGCGGCCGCGTCCTCGTCCTGGTTGATCGCCCGCAGCGCGAAGCCGAACCGGCTGCGCGACACCAGTGCCGACAGCAGCGTCGTGCCCGCCGCCAGCATCAGGAACAGGACGTAGAAACCGTCGTTGCCCAGATAGGCCGTGGTGGCCTGGTTCCCGACGACCGGTACCGAGATGCCGGCCCCACCACCGGTGAGGTCGGGCACGTTGGTGATCACCTCACGCATGCCCTCGGCCACGCCCAGGGTCGCCACCGCGAAGTAGTGGCCCTTCAACCGCAACAACGGCAGGCCGATCAGCGCGCCGAAGATGGCGGCCACCACGGCACTGGCCAGCAGCGTGGGCCAGAACGACCAGTGCGCGTGGCTCATCAGCACCGCGGTGGTGTATCCGCCGAGGCCGAAGAACACCACCTGACCGAAGCAGGCGTACCCGGCGAACCCGCCGATGAGGTTCCATCCCTGGGCCAGCGCCACGAACATGAAGATCGTGGTGATGGTCCGTTCCTGACCGGTGAACAGTTGGGTCTGTAGTCCCAGGCAGCCCAGGACGACCAACACCCCCAACGCCCACGGCGCCAGACGGCGGACCAGTGACGGGTTGGCCGTGCTGGCGGCGGACCGCCCGGCGGTCTTCTCACCCGCCGTGGATTCGGTGGTACCCGCGTCCGTTGCCACTCGTCACACCTCCACCCGCATCGAGTAGAACGCGCGCCCGACCAGCCCGGAGGGCCGGAAGATGAGCACCAGGACCAGCACCAGGAACGCCAGTGCGTTCACCCAGGTGCCGGGCAGGTACTGCCCACCCCACGCCTCGACCAGCCCCAGCAGCAGCCCGCCGAACAGCGCGCCGTACATGTTGCCCAGACCGCCGAGCACCGCGATCACGAACGAGAACAGGGTGAACCCGGCGGCGTCGGCCGGATGGAAGGTGCCGACCATGCCCACCATGGCGCCGGCCATGCCGGCCATGGCACCGGCCAGTCCGAAGGTGAGCGCGTACACGTGCCGGGCCCGGATGCCCATGAGTCGGGCCGCGCCCCGGTCCATTCCGGTGGCCATGATGGACAGGCCGGTCCGGGTCCGGGTCACCAGTACCACCAGCAGCAGGGTGAGGGCGATGGTGACGATGAACGCCAACATCCGTCCCAGCGGGAGCTGGACGCCACCAAAACCCACACTGTTGGACGCGTACGACGTCTTGATGCTGCGGAAGTCGGCGGAGAACACGATGTTCATGCCCTGTACCAGCAGCAGGTCGATGCCGAAGGTGAGCAGCAGCGTGATGAAGATCGGCGCGTTGACCACCAGGTTGATCACCGACCGCTGGAGCAGGTAACCCAGAGCGAACAGCACGATCGCCGCGACGAACATGCCGAGGAACGGGTCGATCCCGAACCGGTCGCTCAACTCCCAGGCGATGTAGGAACCCAGGATGACGAACGACCCGTGCGCCAGGTTGACGATGTTCATCACGCCCCACACCAGGGAGAAGCCGACCGCGACGAGCGCGAGCAGCCCTCCCTGGAGCAGGCCGTAGAGAGTCGCCTGGAGGAACGACGTCACTTCTTGGTTCCCGGCCAGATCAGGCTGGCCTCCGCCGCGTCCTTGGGCCACACCGTCAGGACCTTGCCCTGCTGGATCTGGATCACCGACATCGGCTTGTAGATGTTCTGTCCAGTCTCGTCGAACTTGATCTTGCCGAAGAAGGACTCGGTGTCCAGGCTGGCCAGCGCGTCGCGCACCTTGTCAGCGTCGGTGGATCCGGCCTTCTCCACGGCCAGGACCATGGCCAGGCAGGCGGCCGAGGCCTCGGCGTCGTGGTAGTCGGCCTCGTGGTTGTAGGTGCTCTGGATGTCGGCGGCGTAGTCCTTGGCGGTGCCGAAGAACTTGTCCGTGCCCTTGGTGGTGTCGGTCCACTGGCTGGATCCGAGCACGTTCTCGGCCTGGGCGCCCAGGGTCTTGGTGAAGTCAGGCGTGGGTGGCGCGACCGTCTCACCGAAGCCGCCGGAGGGGACCACCCCGAGCTCCTGGGCCTGCTTGACGATGGCCACACCCTCGACCACGTGCACCGAGCCGATGATCAGGTCGGGCTTCTCGCCCTTGACCTTGTTCAGGGCCGAGCTGACGTCGGAGGTGTTGGCCGGGAAGTACTGGGCCGGCAGCACGGTGTACCCGTCCTTCTCGGCCTGCGCCATGCCGCCTTCGGTGACGGTCTTGGAGAAGCCGTCGTCAGCGGAGAGGAACACCACCGTCTTCGGCTTGGGGGTGGCCATCTCGGTGACCGCCTTGACAATCGAGGCGGCGTACTCGGTGGCCGGCGAGAGCACCGCGAAGGTGCGCTTGTAGCCCTTCTCGAAGATCTTGTTGTTGGCGCCGGCGGAGTCAACCATCAACTGCCCGTTGCGCTCGACAACGGCGGCCTGCGCCTCGGTGTTGGCCGAGCCGTAGGAGGACAGGATGAACTTCACGCCCTTGTCGTTGAACTGGTCCAGGATCTGCGCGGCGGTGTCAGGTGCCGAGGTGTCGTCCTGGTACTCGATGTTCAGCTTGAGCTGCTTGTCCCCGACCTGCACTCCACCCTTGGCGTTGACCTTGGTCTGGCAGAGGTCGTAGCCCTCCTTGGTGAGTTCGCCCTCCCGGGCGAGCGCGCCGGTCAGCGACATCGCCGCGCCGAAGGTGAGGGTGTCTGAGGAGGTCGTGGTGTCTGCTGCACCCTTGGAACCGCACCCGGCGGTCGCAACGGCGAGGAGCAGGGCCGTCCCGACGACCATTGTCTGCTTGGCCAGCATGCTGTCTGCCTCTCGTGTCTGATGTGGCAGTGAACTCATACAGTCACCAGAGCAGGCCGCACAAGCGCAGCACAATAACGACTTGGCATGCTGTTGAGTGTTTTTTGACTACTCACCGTGACTGATATGTCGTCAAGCCGCCGACGGGCGGATTACCTCTGGGTCGGGTGGTCGATCGTTTCCTGCACTCTGCAACCGTTTGCAGTGTCAGGACACAAGGTACGGAATGGTCTGCGGGCCCTCCGGTAGCACGCAGACTCGGCCGTCCGGCCCAACAGTGTTGAGTGCGTCCGCCACGGTCGCTGCGATGTCATGGGTCTGTTCCAGGTGCGCCCCGGCCAGATCGGCGTCGGACAGGTGAGTGGTGTGCATCACCACCCGGGCACGGGTCTGGATCGCCGCCTGGATCTGCACCTGCCACTGGTCGGGCACCGTGTCGGTGCGCCCGGAGATCTCCGCGAGCAGTGCCTCCGGACTGTCCGCGCCGGTCAGGATCTCGCGGTACGTGCCATGGTCGGGAAAGCCGTCCCGGCACTCGGCCGCGCACACGATGAGCCCGCCCGGCCGGGTCACCGTGGCCGCCGCCGACATCCCCTTCACCGCCTGGTAGAGGTTCTGGTCCAGCGGGAACCCGGAGTTGGTGGTGACCACCACGTCGAACGGCGCGGCGACCTGACGCATGGCCAGTCGACCGACCAGTTCGCAGGCCGCGGCATGCATCGCGAACAGTTCGCCACCGAACGCGGCCACGATCTGCCGGTCCCGGTTGAGCACCACGTCCAGGGCGAAGTCCACGCCGGTGGCCGCGGCGATGGCCCGTACGTCGTCGTGGATCGGGTTGCCCGCCGTGACACCCCAGGTGGCGCGTGGGTGTCCGATCCGGGCCGCGTCGTGCAGGGTGAGCACAGTCTCCAGCGCGGCCAGGCCCGGGGCGACCATCTTCGGGCCGCCGGAGAAGCCGGCGAAGAAGTGTGGCTCGACGAATCCGGTGGTGATCCGCACGTCGGCCCGCACCCACTCGCGGGCCAGCCACACCGGAACGTCCGCTCCGAACCGCCCGCACCACACCATGGTCTGCCGGTCGCGGGCGTCGTGGTTGACCACCCGGACCGAGTCCACCACCTCGTCGGTGAGCATCGCGCGCAGTTCGGCGTCGGTGTTGCCACGGTGGGTGCCGGTGGCCACCAGCAGCACCACGTCCTCGGGCCGAACCACACCGTCGAGTTCGGCGAGGATGGCCGGGATCATCAGGTCGCGTGGTTGCGGCCGGGTGCCGTCGCAGATCGAGATGGCCACGGTCTGGCCGGGCCGGACGATCTCCCGCAGGGGTGGGCCGGCCACCGGGGTACGCAGCGCGGTGGTCAACAGCGCCGCCGGATCGGTGGCCCCGGCCTGGTAGGACGGTTCCACCACGGTGGTCCGGTCCTCGGGCAGGTCGACGACCAGCCCGTCATCGCCATAGGCCAGCCGTACCTGCATGGTGGGATTCTCCCGGACATATGCCATGTTGACCAGAGCCTGGCCTGGTCGATCTTGGAGTTGTTACGACCTGGTTGACATCAGATCAGGCAAATCTCCCGTATGCCCCTTTTCTTTTTGGCGGTCGGGTTGCACCATGCCCCTACGGACCCGGTCCGTGCACCAACGGCATCGAAGGAGGCGCGTCGTATGACCGACACCAGTTTCGGGGTCAGCTCGCCAAGCCGCCGTGGCCTGCTCAGGGCGGGTGCGGTGGGGGTCGCCGCGCTCGCCGTCGGTGGGGTCGGCACGTTCCGGGCGACCCGGGCGTGGGCCTACCCGTGGAGCCGCACCCTGTCCCAGGGCGCGTCCGGCTCCGACGTGCGGGAGTTGCAGATCCGGGTGGCCGGCTGGGCGGCCGGCAGCCCCAGCCAGACGTTCGTCGCGGTCGACGGCAACTTCGGCCCGGGCACCAACAGCGCGGTCCGCCGGTTCCAGAGCGCCTACGGCCTGAGCGTCGACGGGGTGGTGGGACCGGCCACCCAGAGCAAGCTCAACTCACTGGAGTCAGCCGACGGTTCCACCGCCCACTTCAACTGGAGCGAGTTCACCGACCGGGTCAGCGGCACCTTCAGCGGCGGCAAGGTCGGGGCGAGCACGGTACAGGAGAACGTCCGTCGGCTGATGTACAAGCTGGAGGCGGTCCGGGTGAAGCTCGGCAACATCCCGATCACCGTCAACTCCGGCTTCCGCAGCATCACCCACAACGCGGCGATCGGCGGGGCCAGCAACAGCATGCACCTGTACGGAGTGGCCGCCGACCTGGCCGCCGGAGTGTCCAACAAGACCATCTACCAGAAGGCCGAGACCTCCGGGTTCTCCGGCCTGGAGACGTTCACCGCCGACCACCAGCACGTGGACAGCCGGATCGAGTACCCCTACGGTTCGCAGTTCTGGTGGTGGCAGGACGGGGTCGTCTGATCTGGATTGCCCTGGTTCCTGGTGGGTCGTCGCGGGCGCCGGTTCTCGAACTGAGAGTTGGTGCCCGCGCGCCTACAGTGGGCCTATGGCCCGGCCCAACGAGGAGGTCGGTGGGCTACTCCAGGAGTACGCCGACCTCATCGCGATCACCGGCGGTGAGCAGTACAAGGCACGGGTCTACGAGAAGGCGGCCCGCGCGGTGGCCGGCTACCACGAGGACGTGTCCACCCTCGACGACGGCGGGCTGCGGCAGATCCCCGGCGTGGGGCAGTCCATCGCCGACAAGATCACCGAGTACCTGCGCACCGGGCACGTCCAGGTGGTCGACGAACTGCGGGCGCAGATCCCCGCCGGGGTCCGCGAACTCACCGAGATACCCACCCTCGGGCCGCGTAAGGCCATGCTGCTCTACCAGGAGTTGGGCGTCTCCTCGATCGACGAACTGCTCTCCGCCCTGGACGCGGAGAGTCTGCGCGACCTGAAGGGGTTCGGGCCCAAGACCGAGGAGAACATCCGGCACGGCATCGACCTGCTGCGCCAGGCCGGCGGCCGGGTGCGGCTGGACGTGGCCCTGGAGGTGGCCGAACCCGTGGTGGCCGAACTGGCCTCGGTACCGGGGTGTACCCGGTGCGCCTACGCCGGATCCCTGCGGCGGATGCGCGAGACCATCGGCGACGTGGACGTGCTGGCCACCGCCGAGGACGCCGGGCCGCTGATGGAGGCGTTCGTCCGGTTGCCCTCGGTGGTCGAGGTGGTCGCCCACGGCGAGACCAAGTCCACGGTGCGCACCACCTCGGGGTTGCAGATCGACCTGCGGGTGGTCGCCCCGGCCGCGTGGGGGGCGGCGCTCCAGTACTTCACCGGATCCAAGGCGCACAACATCCGGACCCGGGAGATCGCCGGCCGCCGGGGCCTGAAACTGTCCGAGTACGGCCTGTTCGACGCCGAGACCGACGAGTTGGTGGTGTCACAGACCGAGGAGGAGGTCTACGCCCGGCTCGGTCTGCCCTGGATTCCGCCGACGCTGCGGGAGGACCGGGGCGAGATCGAGGCGGCGATGGCGGGCCGGTTGCCCGACCTGGTCACCGAGCAGGCGATCCGCGGTGACCTGCACACCCACACCAACCTGACCGACGGGGTGTCCTCGTTGGAGACCATGGTGGACGCGGCGGCGCGGCGCGGATACTCCTACTTCGCGGTGACCGACCACGCGCCGAACCTGTTCATGCAGCGGATGTCGGACCGCAAGGCGCTCGACCAGCGTGACCGGGTGCGTGAACTTGATGGGCGGCACCGGCGGATGCGGGTGTTGCACGGCACCGAACTGAACATCGGACCGGACGGCGAGGTGGACTGGCCGGCCGACTTCCTGGCCGGGTTCGACCTGTGTGTGGCCTCGGTGCACTCGTACTTCGGCCAGTCCCGCGCGGAGATGACCCGCCGACTGGTCCGGGCCTGCCAGAACCCGCACGTGAACATCCTCGGGCACCTGACCGCCCGACAGATCGGTCGACGCCCGCCGGTGGACGCCGACATGGACGAGGTGTTCGCCGCCTGCGCCCGGACCGGGACCGCCCTGGAGGTCAACTCGCTGCCCGACCGGCTCGACCTGCCCGACGAACTGATCGTGCGGGCCCGGCGGCACGGCGTGCGGTTCGCCGTGGACAGTGACGCGCACGCCGCCGGACACCTGGACTTCCTGCGTTACGGCATCGGGACGGCCCAGCGCGGCTGGCTCACCGCCGACGACGTGATCAACACCTGGCCGCTGCGTCGCCTGCGCACCTTCCTCCGCAAGCCCCGCCGCTGACCTCGGCCGGACCCGGTCACGCCTCGCCGGTCGCCGCACCCGGCACGCTCTGGGCGCCCAGACGTGGCAGTGCGACACAACCGTAGGTGCCGGCGCCGATGATGAGGATCGCGCACGCGGTGAAGATCACGTCGATGGGACCGAGGTGCACGCCGATGACCGTGGCGTGGAAGTCGTGCAACCTCGTGCTCGCCAGCCAGCCCGTGGTCACCACGGACAGCATGGAGGCGGCGGTGGTCACCGGGCCGATGACCGCCATCACCCGGCCGGTGAAACCCCTGGGCGTCGCGGCGAGTAGTAAGGGGCCGAGGCCGGAGTTGAACGCGGCCACCGGGATCATGAACAGGAAGGCGCAGACCATCGCCGGCGCGAGGCTGGTCTGTCGGGCATACACCGCGAACAGCGCACCACCGCAGATCATGCCGAGCCAGGTGAGGGTTCTCGCGCCGACGAGTGCGGCGATGCGGCCGGCCATCAGGGCGCCGACGATGGCGCCGAGGCCGATCGCCAGGGAGAGCACGCCGAGCAGGTTCGCCGACGTCCGTAGGTTGTCGGTCAGGAAGAAGATGTTCAGCGCACTGATGGAGCCGGCGCCAAGTTCGGCCGTGACGAAGATGGTGAGCAGGGCGACGAGTAGGCGGTTCTGCGCGAACATCCGCAGACCGGCAACGAGGTCGGCCCGCCAGGTCGACCTGGTGCCGGCGTCGGTGACCGGAGCAGACGCATCACCAGACACGTCGTCGGGAAAGCGCACCGACCGTATGGCGAGGTAGGACACCAGGTACGACAGGACGTTGGCCAGCAGAGCCCACTGCATGCCGACGGTGAACAGCAGCGGTGCGGCCAGTGGTGGTCCGACGATCGCCGCCGCCGCGGCGGTCGCCTGGCTCAATCCCAGCGCCTTCGTCCGGTCCGCCTCGCCCGGCACGATCTCACCGATGGCCGCGAACCGGGCGGGTCTGAAGAACTGTCCCGCGGAGTTGACAACGAACACGGTCAGGTAGATGACCGTCAACCACAGCCAGACCGGCAGGTCGCCGTGTGGTAGCACGACCAGGAGCCAGAGCAGGGCGACCAGCACGCCTCTGACGACCTCGGAGCCGAGCATGGTGCGACGGTGGTGCCAGCGGTCCACGAAGACACCGGCGGCGGGTCCGACCACCATGACCGCGGTGAACGCGCACATCATCAGCCCACCGGCGGCGGCTGGCGCCCACCGACTGTCGGCCAGAAGCACCCGGGCGACCCAGATCATCAATGTCGTGTCGAAAACGGCGTCACCGATGAGAGAGACAGCCTGCCCGCACCAGAGTCGGTCGAAGTCGCGGTTGACCAGGTGCTTGGGCATGGCGTTTTCTACCATGCATTTGTCTGGATCGTCCCGGTAAATGCCAGTGGGACCGGTGCAGACGGAGCATCGTTCTACATTCCACGCATAAGACGACATTGACTGCGTCCTGTCGCGGCTGTGCGGGTCTTGACAGCATGGCCACCGGGTGATTTGGTGTGATTGTGCAGAATGCGTGACCCGTGCCAGGAGTGTTGACCTGAGCCAGGCCCGATGCCCCCGGTGCGTTGTCTGTGTGCTGACCGGATCGGAGTCAAGCCTGTGGAAGACCTTCCCGACAACGACGCACTCGACCCGACCGCGCCCGTGGCCGACGATGACGTCGAGGGCCACGGTATCGAGGAGGACGACGTGAGTGACGCGGCCGAGGCCCTGACCCTCACCGGCGCCTGCTTCGAGTAGCCCGGGTCCGACATCGCGGGCTGTTGTGCGACGTGGGTTCGCCAATGTGGCGTCAGGTGATCTGCTCTCGGCGGACATGCTGCCGATACCGCCGCACGACACGGCCATCGGCGAGTGGTTACTGCGAGGCAGGCGAGGACGAGGGGTGCGCGTCTGCCTGATCGACTCCGGTGTCGACTTCTCCCATCCCCAGGTCCACAACCCGGGTACCTCGTACACGGTGGTTCAGGACGAACCGCACGGGTACCAGATCGTCCCCACCGACGACCTGGACGTGGTCGGGCACGGAACGGCGTGCGCCAGTGTCATCAGTCGGGTTGCCCCGGATGCCCGGATCGACAGCGTCCGGGTGTTGGGGCCCACGAACCGGGGCAGTGGTGAGACCCTTCTGGCCGCACTGGAGTGGGCGATCTCCGAGGGTTACCACATCGTCAACCTCAGCCTGTCCACCCGCAGGCCCGCCCACCGGGGCCGGCTGGTGGAGTTGGCCGAGGCGGCGTGGTCGGCCGGGGTGTTGCTGGTCTGCTCGGCTCACAACTCCCCGGTGGAGAGTTACCCCTGGACGTTGGCATCGGTGATCAGTGTCGGGTCGCACGACAGGCCGGACGCCTACGAGGTCCACGTCAATCCCGCGCCACCGGTCGACTTCTACGCCGGCGGGGTGGGCGTCAGGGTCGCCTGGCTCGGCGGGTCGGTGCGGACGGTGTCGGGCAACAGCTTCGCCACACCCGCCATCGTGGCCAACCTGGCCCGCGTCATGGAGACCTTTCCCCACCTGCGTCCCTGGCAGTACAAGTACCTCCTCTCCCTACTGGCCACCAACGTGAGGCGGAGCCTGGATGACTGAAGGCCACCAACCCGTGCCGACCGGGGGCCGTGCGGAACTGGCCGACGGTTCCTACGACCAGCGGATCCTGCGGTCGACCCTGGCCTTCGCCCAGCGCGCGTTCGGCGCGGCCGCGGCCTCGGTTGCCACGTTCGACGCGGACACGTTCGAACTGTGCTTCGAGGCGGTGAGCGGAGCCGGGGACACCGAACTGGTCGGCACCCACATCCCGGCCGGCGAGGGAATCGCCGGCATGGTCATCCAGACCCGCGAGGCCGCGATCGTCGGCGATCTGACCACCAACCAACAGTTCAATCGTGCGGTCGCGGTCCGGTCCGGGTACGTCCCCGCGGTGATCTGCGCCGCTCCGCTGTTGTACGACGACGACGTGCTCGGCGTGCTGGAGGTGCTCGACCCGGACCCCGGTCGCTTCGGTGAACTGGAGATCATGGGCGTCATGGAGGTCCTGGCCGACCAGGTGGCCACCTCACTGCACGTGCTCGGCAGGCTGCGACAGTTCAGGTCGACCACGCCGCGCCTCGACCCCACCCGGGCCCGGTTGGCCGAGTTGCTCGACGCCATCCCCGACCGCGTCTTCCAGGACGGACGTGGCGGAGTGCTCGAAGCGGTCCTTCGGGAACTCGCCGTGTCCCCGGGAGGCGCCAGGTAACGACATGCCCTCGAACCCCACACCACCGCGCGCGGGACCGGCAGACCGGGGAGTCTTCGGCTCGTCGGCCGGGCGTGGCCGTCCGGACGCGGGATTCGCGTGGCCGCTGGTGTGGGTTCGGTTCGCGGCGCTGTCCATCCGGGAGCTGGACCGCCCGGTCGGCCTTCGCGCACTGTGGGCCGACCAACGGGTCCGGGACGCCGTCCGGTTGGCCTCGCCCAGTCTCGCCCGGGCCGTCGACAGACATGTCGCGACCGGTGCCGCCGAGGACCCGCGCCTGTACCGCAGCCTGCGCGCCTACCACTCCCGGATGGCCGGCCGGGCAACACCGTTCGGACTGCTGGCCGGAGTCTTCACCGCCAGGCTGTCGGCGGACGCGGCAGGCGCACCTCGCGACCTGGGCATGGAGTACCACCTGCGCTCGGAAACGACCCCGACCCGAGAGGGCCCCCTCGGTGGTCACGAGGTGATCCAGTCGAATCCGGGTCTGCAAGGTGTGGCCGGCGGGTACCTGGTACCGCCCCGCGGAGCGCTGCGCTGCCCACCCGACCAGGCGACCCATGTCAGCGGTTCACCCACGATGCGCCGGATCATCGCCCGCCTGCGCACGCCGCTGACGGTCGACGCGGCCATCGAGTGGCTGTGCGGCGAGTCTGGGTCCTCCGCCGCGGAGTGGTTGAGCTACCTGGAACGGCTTGAGCAGCGGGACATCCTGGTCAGGGTGCGGCCGGTCGGGGCGAGCCCCCGGGTGAGGCACTCCGTGGTCGCGCCCGGCGCGGAGTCCACGCTCACCGCGCTCGACGACGAGGCCCTGAGCCGACACGGCACCGCGCCGACCAGGGCCTCGGTCGACGCCTTCGGTCGCGCCGCGGACGGGTCGGCGATCCCGGCGTTGATCGGCGACCATGCCGTGCTGATGTGCGACACGCTGGACCGGGTGAACCCACCGGCGAGGTACCCGGCCCACCTCCGGGCGATGGCGGTGGCGTTCCGGCGCAGGTTCGGGCCGGGCGCGCAGGTACCCCTACCGGACGTCTTCTCCCTCACCCGAGGAATCCGTGGGGGCCTGGTCGAGGCCGACGAACCGGTGCGTGAGCGGTCCTCCGACCGTGACCGGGTCCTCCGACAACTCCTCGACACCGCCGGTGCCGATCCCCTGGTCAGAACACTCGATCCGGACGCGGTCGACGCGCTGGCAACGCCAGCCACACCGGTGCACCTGCCGCCCCGGGCCCCCGTCCAGGAACTGTTACTGCGATCGTTCCACGGTCCGGCCGGCCTGCGTTCCGAACTGGCCTTCGCCGGACCGGCGGCCGCGTTCGGGGGACGGTTCGCCCACCTGCTGCCGCCGGACAGTCGCGCCGAGCTGGGCGCCCAGGTAGGCGCCTGCGACCGTCTGTTCGCCCCGTTCGAGGTGGCCGAACTTGTCCTGGCACCGGTGTCGCGCGGCCGGTGGCACGTCGGCGTGGTTCCGCTGGCCGCCCTCCGCGACCGTCGTGTCTCGGTGGGCCCGGGCGTGGACGCATCGGGCCCCGACTCGACCGGCGCCGAGGACATCCTGGTGGGCGTCGAGGGTTCGCCGGGACGGTTCTGTCTGTGGTCGCGGGTGAGTGGCCGGCCGTTGCACATCGTGCAGTCATCCATGGTGCGGGACCAGTATCTGGCCCCACTCGAAGCGTTCCTGCTCCAGGTGTCCCGCGCGCAGTTCCGGTACTCGCGGCCGTTCGACTGGGGCGGGCTGTCGGAGTTGGACTTCCTCCCCGGAATCCAGGTCGGCCCGGTCCTGGTCAGCTCGCCCAGGTGGCTGCTGCGTGGCGAGGTCCTGGGCTCCGGTACGGCGTCGGTGGCCGGGTTACGCGGGTGGATGCGGCGCTGGGATGTGCCCGACCGGTTCGTGGTCCGGCCGGTCGGCTCCGACCGTGGCGTGCTGGTCCGCCGCGGGTCCGACGATGACCTTCTGCTGCGGATGCTGCGCCGGTCGACATCCGGCCGGCTGGAACTGGCCTCGGGCCCTGACGCGCTGGGGCAGCCCTTCCTGACCGACGCCACCGGTGCTCCGCATGTCGCCGAGGTGGCGGTCACCGTCGCGACACCGCCGCCCCGGTGTGGCGTCGATGCCACCCACCGGAAGGTCCTGGTCACCGCCGCCCTGGTGACGGAGCTGAACTCGGCCTGGTCGGCGTTCGAGGTGACGATGCCCTGGGCGGCCGTCGCGCCGTTCCTGACCACCCACCTGAACACCTGGCTGGCCGGGTTGACCGGGTTGACCGGCTTGACCGGCGGTGCGGCCGACCGGGTCTGGTGGGAGGTGGAGCGCCACCCCGAACCGCTCCTGCGGGTCTGCGTACCGGTTGCGGACGCCGAGGGCCAGGCGGTCGCCGACTCGTTCTGGCGGTGGAGTGGCCGGCTCCGCCAGCAGGGGGAACTCCTCGGCGTGACGCAGGCCGAACACCACTTCCACGCCAGCCTGTCGGCCACCCCGCAGGGGCGGCCACGGGTGTGGGAGTTTCTGGCGGCCGACGCCCGGCACACCCTCGCGGTGCTCACCGCCGACCCGGTGACGTCGCGGAGGTTCGTGGTCCAGACGACCGCGCAGGTGTATCGCCTGGCGGAGCGTTCGGGTGTCGACCGGGCACGACTGCGGGAGTCACTGAGAAGCGTGGAGGGCAGGGCAGGCGGCAGGCTCTACCGGCGGATCGGCGAGGAACTCGATGCCCTGGCACGCCGCCATGCCGGCACGACCGCGACGCCGGTGCTGCGCAGGTGGCAACGGGCGCTGGACGCGTACGTGTCACGGGAGCCTGCCCTGACCGGGGACGACGTGGTGTCGCTCGCGCGGCTGAGCCTGGACCGCCTGTGTGTCACCGACGTGCTGCGCCCGCACATCTTCGGCGCCGCACGACGCCTACTTGATCGGGGACGTCATGAGGAGAGGACGCGCCCGTGAGCCTGCCCGCGATGCTGGACCACGACACCACCGGCTACCAGGAGATCCTCGACCGGATCACGGCCATCTCCCGGGCGTGGGGCTCGACGCGGACGCGGACGCGGATGCGGGCCCAACTCGGGCCACTGACCGAGATCTGGGAGGAACTGCGGGACGACCCGGGGTGCGCGCTCCCCAGAGCCATGGTCGCCCACCTGCTCGCCGACCTCCAGACCGACCCGACCGACGAACTCCGCTGGGACAGGGAGTCACTCAGGTGCCTGGCCCCCGTCTGGGAGCAGGTGCACGATCCGCGCCTGTTCGACGCGGGACGCCGTTGTCTGCCGTCGATCTACCTCAGCCTGGCCGGTGCCAGCAGGCGCTGCGGCGATCTGGCCGGGGCCCGCGAGTACCTGCGCCGGGCCCTCCTGCTGGCGCCGGCGCTCACCCCTGGCCGCTACACCGACCACCTGATCCGGGCGATGCGGCAGATGGAACGGGATCTCGATGCTCGGTGACAGCCGGCGGCTTGCTCGCGGCATGCGCCAGGTCCACCGTCACGACAACGGCGCGTTGGTCTGCGTCGACCAGAATCCGGCCACCCCGCTGGCCAGCATCAGCATCCGGATCGGCGGAGGGTCGGCCGCCGACCCGGTCGGCCGGTCGGGACTGGCGCACCTCTCCGAGCACCTGTTCTTCACCGGGACACGCCGCATCGGCCGCGACGGGTACACCAGGGCCGTCCAGGATCTCGGCGCCGAGTGCAACGCGGCAACGTCGGTGAGTTCGACGAAGTTCTACGAGACGTTCTCGGCGGAGTTGCTGGCCGAGGTGGTCGGTCTGGAGACCGAGCGTTTCGGCAGCACCATCGAGTACCTCACCGAGGCGGTGCTCGAACGGGAGAAGGCCGTGGTGTGCCGGGAACGGTCGCAGCGGGTGGAGGGCACCCCCTACGGAGATGCCTTGGAACGTCTGTACCGACTCCTCCACGGCGACACGCCGCTGGGGCGGCTCCCGGTTGGGATCGCCGAGGAGATCGACCCGATCACCCTGGAGGACTGCGCCAGCTACTTCCGCCGGTGTTTCCGGGGTGGGCGGATCACCGTTGCGGTGTCCGGAAACGTCGACCTGGACGAGGCCGTGACGCACACCGCCACCCTGGTCGACGTCTTCGCCGGCGGCGATGCCGCGCCCACTGTCCCGGTTGTTCCGGCACAGCCGACGGGCGCGGTGCGGGAGGTGGTCGGGAACCTGCCGCCGAGGGTCTATCTCGGATACCGGTTGCCGCCCGCCGAAAGCCCCGTCTACGACGAGGTTCGGCTTGCCTCCTACCTGCTGGGTAAGGGCCAGGGCTCATGGCTGAACAGGCACCTGGTGGGGGACGGTTCGGTCGTCAGCGCGGTACGGATCAGCACGCTCACCCGCATCGCCGCCCCCTCCGTCGGGGTCATCGAGGCCAGGCCGGCCGCCGGTGTCGACATCGACCGGGTCCGCGACCGTCTGCGCTCCTGCCTGGCCGGTCTGGACGACTCCGTGGTGGGACTGGCCGACGTGGCACGGGCCAGCGCCTACTACCAGGGTTCCTGGTACGCCGACGACGACACGACCCGTGGCCGGGCGGACGGCCTGAGCCTGGCACTGCTGCGGTCCGGGGACGCCGGACGTTACGAGCGGGAACTGGAGCCCGCGACCCGTTTCGGGGTGGCGGACATGGCGGCGGCACTGGGGTACTGGGGTGCCGACCGCATCGCCGGGGAGGTGGTCTACCGATGACTCCGACCACAGCCCCGGTCGGCTCCGGCGGCGCCGGCCGTTGCTTCGTCTGGCTGATCGAGTCGACCTGGCGGCGGCGGGGCATGGTGAGCCTGTTCTGGCAGCCCCCCGGCTCGTCACGCTTCTGGTCCGAACACGGGGTCCTGTCGATCCTGGTGAACGCGCTGGTCACCATGCCGGCAGCCGGCGGTGGTCCCGGTGTGGCCGACCGCCTGGAGGCGATGGGCGTGACGGTCCGCGTCCAGGAAGACGAGTTCCACTGTGAACTACAGATGATCGGAGACCAGCACGCCCTGCTCCGCGGCGTCCCGCTCGTCCAGGACGCTCTCGCGGCGGGACAGGTGTCGCCGACCGCGCTGGTCGGGGCGGCACGCCGGTTCGTCCAGGAGCGACACGCACGACGCATGCTCCGGTCACATCGCGCCGAGGTCGCCCGCTGGCAGACCTTCGTCGCCCGGCCGGGCCGGCTCTGGCGGGACTTCGGCCCCGCGGTGGACGACGTGGTCGGCGGTGCGCAGTCCCTGGCCGCCGAGGTGCGCTGGCTGGGAGTGTCGGGTGTTGTGGTCATCGGTTCGGAATCCCTCGCCACCGCGTGGCAGGACCCGCGGACCCCGCGGGCGGTGGCCGCCGGTGCGGCGGAGCGGGCCGACCTGGAACTGACGGCGACCCGGCGTGACCACACGCCGGCGGTGGCACCAGGCGGTGCGGCCACCGCTGCGACCCTGGTGTCGTACGGGGCGGTGTGCGAGATCTCCTCGCCGCACGAGGCGTACGCCCAGGAACTGGCCGTCGAGATCCTGGCGGGATGGACCGGGTCCCGTCTTCACGTACTGCTTCGCGACGAACTGGCCCTGACCTACGCGGTGGTCCCCGCTGTCCGCGTCCACCGCCTGGGCGAGCGCACCCTCATCCACTGGAAGATCGACACGACGACCGCGGCCGGCGACGCCGAGCGCGTTCGCGCGCAGATCGCGCGGCAGCTCGACCTGCTCTGTGATGATCCACCGTCGGATGCCGAGGTCGGCCGGGCTGCACTTCGCATGATCCGGAGGTCCCGTCTGCGCGAGGACTCGGTGTCGGCCGTCATGGCGTCGGACGGGTACCACGCACGGTTGGGTCTACCCGGGTGGTCGGCGCAGCGTTCGCGGTTCCTCGCCCGGGCCGGGGCGTCGGTGCTGGCCACCGGACTGGAACGCACCAGGTCCCAGGGGGTGTTTGTCGTGGTCGGTGCCGCCCGACCGGGATCGGGCGGTGCGGATGTCCGAGCCTGAGGTGGCTGATCAGGCCGCATCGCACGCCGACGGTCGGTGGTGGACCGTGGACCCGCTGATCCTGCTTCCACACCAGGGCAGGGTGCGGCTGATGAGTCCCCGGGCCGACCGGCGCGTCGTCGTCACCAGCGAGATCGCGCAGTTCCTCCTGCTGGCCCAGACCGGATACCCCGCAGACCCACCCGAACCCCCGTTCGACTGGAGTCCGCGCCGGTACCTGGCGGTGACCAGGACGCTCGCGTCGTACGGATACCTGGTGGGCGACCCGGACTCCGCCTCCGCGAAGCCGGACACCCCGTGGCGGTACTGGGGTCCACTCGCGTGGGCCTACCACCAGGAGGTGACCAACCCACCGAGGGCCGGCATGGGCACCTCCGGCGGGCGCCGCGAGGAGTCGCGTCCCTCGTCGTTCAGGCCGTCGACCGACGAGATCCTGCTGCTTCCGCGCCTGTCGCCCCGCACCGACAAGGGTTTCATCGAGGTGCTCGAACAGCGCCGCACGCACCGCGACTTCCTGCCCGAGCCCGTCGCTCTGGACGCGTTCTCCGACATCCTGCGGTACTCCTTCGGGCCGTTGCGGTTTGTCGACGGCGGGCCGTTGGGGGTCCTCCAGCTTCGGGCGGCGGCATCCGGTGGCGCCCGCCACGAGACCGAGGCGTACGTCTACGTGTTCGACGTGGACTCGGTCAGACCCGGCCTGTATGCCTATGACGGTCTGCGACACGGGCTCGTGCCGGTCCGGTCCGGTGACCTGCGCGACGAGGTCGAGCGGCTCACCGTCGACCAGGGTTTCTTCCGCAGGGCGGCCTTCGGGGTGGTCACCGTGGCCATGTCGGATCGGATGTCGTGGAAGTACCAGAACCCGGGCGCCTACCGGGTGCTGTGGCAGAACGTGGGCCACCTGGCGCAGGTCTTCTCCCTGATGTGCGCCTCGGTCGACCTGGGCGCGTCGCTGACCGGCGCGATCCGGGTGGGTGAGGCCAGGGCGTGCCTGGGCCTGCGCGCCCCGAGCGAGATCGTCACCCTGGCCATGGCCTGCGGCCGACCGGAACTCGCCGACGACGGGCTGCCCACCTCCATCCGGACACCCGATGTGCCGTTTCGCCCGTAGCGGCCGTGTGGCCCGTGACGGCCGTGTGGCCCGTGACGAGCAGACCGTGGGAGGTCCGAGGCATACTCGCGGGGGAGGCCGGGACCGATGACGTCGACTCTGGCATGTGCGCGGTGTGGGCATGACCTGGCCGCGGACGCGCGGTTCTGCGCGTCGTGCGGCGCACCCGCCGGGGGAGCGGGCAGCCTGGCCCCGACCCGCAAGCACGTCTGCGTGCTGTTCGTGGACATCGTGGACTCCACCGGGCTCGCCGAGGCCACCGACCCGGAGTTGCTGCGTACCTTCCTGGCCCGCTACTTCGACCGGGTCTCCGCCCTGATCTGGCGCCACGGCGGGACCGTGGAGAAGTTCATCGGCGACGCGGTGATGGCGGTGTTCGGCGTACCGGTGACCCACGAGGACGACGCACTACGCGCACTGCGTGCGGCCCGGCAGATCATCGAGACGGTGAGCGGCCCGGCCATCGGAGAGGGCCTGCCGATCGACCGGGAGATCGCGGTTCGCGTCGGCGTCAACGCGGGCGAGGTGTTCGTCACCCAACAGCCCGACGGCCAGTTCTCGATCACCGGCGACGCGGTGAACGTGGCGGCCCGCCTCCAGACCCGGGCTGGCCCCGGGCAGGTGTGCCTGAGCCAGTCGGTCGCCGCCCTTGCCGGAGCGCACGCCCAACTGGAGTACCTCGGGGAGGTGGTGCACCGCGGCAGGTCCCGGCCCGAGGGCGTGTACCGGCTGATCAGTCTGGGCAGCTCGGCGGCTGGTCCTCACACCGGTACGTTCGTCGGGAGGCAGACCGAGCTGGGCGACCTGCGCACCCTTGTCGAACGCACGGCCAATCGCCGCCAGGGCTGGCTGGTGACCATCGTGGGTGACGCCGGCCTGGGAAAGTCCCGGCTCCTGCACGAACTGTCCCAGGGCACCGAAGGTCTGCTGGTGTTACGTGCCTCCGTGCAGCCGAACCTCACCTTCGACGGAACCAGCCTGGCCTTTCTCGGCGACCTCCTGTCCGGAGTCGCGACCGACTGGCCCGCCGTGGTCACCGGCCTGCTCGGCACGAACCTGGCCGGCCCGGTACTGGCAAGGCTGACCAGTGCGCTCGGCCAGAGCGAGGTGCAGACCACCGTCGAGGATGTGGCGTGGGCCATGGCCCACGTGCTGTCCGCGCTGTCGAGAGATCACCCACTGATGGTGGTGTGGGACGACCTGCACTGGGCCTCCGAGCCACAGTTGGACTTCATCCTGCTCCTGGTCCAGGAACTGCGGAACAACCCGATACTGACCGTGTGCCTCACCCGGCCGGAGTTGTTCAGGCTGCGGCCGTGGTGGGGCGGTGGCCCCCGGTCCCGCGTGGAGCACCTGGAACCGCTGGCGCAGCCAGACCTCGAACGCATGGCCGAGGAGTGGCGGAGGGAGCGCGGCGGTGACCCGGCCACCGTCGAGGGGATCATCGCGCGCAGCGACGGAAACCCGCTGGTGTTGCGCATGCTCCTGGAGGCGGCCGGTGACGGCGCGGAGATCCCGGTGGCCGCGCACGCCCTGTATGAGGCGGCGTTGGACCGACTCTCGCCCATGGAACGAGCGTTCTGTGAGGCGGGTGCCGTGTTCGGACGGCAGTTTCCCGTCGCGGGTGCCGGCCGCGTCATGGGCCGGGACCATGGGGGTGATCCGACCGGTGCCATCGAGCCGGCGGATCCCGGTGAACTGGTCGGTCTGGTCGACCGGCTCTGCGCGCTGGACGTGCTGGAACGCACCGCGGGCCGGGACGCCTCGGACGGCATGGTGAGGTTCACCCAGTCCCTGCTGATGCAGACCGCCTACTCCTCCATGCCCAAGCAGGTCCGGGCGACCCGCCACGAACGCGCGGCCGACTGGCTGATCGAACGCGGCGCGGGGGGTTCGAGGAACGACGGGACGATCGCGGTGCACCTACGGCTCGCCGTGGATGCCCTGCGTGAACTTGAGGGCACCACGGCGCGTTCGGCGGATCTGCGCGAGCGGGCGGTGATGTACGGCCTGTCGGCGCTGCGGGACCAGGTCGTGCGCGGCGATGCCGGCCTCAACACCACCGCACGGCAACTGGCCGGCATCATCGCCCCGGGGGACGAGAGACTGATCGGGGTGGTACTCACCCTGTGGCTGCACCGGAGCAGCGACACGGGTCGACGACTCTTCCGTGAGGGCCTCGCCGTCGCCGAGGTCGGGTTGAGGTCGTCGGACGTGTGGCAGTCGGTCCGGGTCATCCCCGGGCGCATGGAGGCACTGGGCGCCGGGCAGGTGAACGCACGGGACCTGCTCGCCGAGGCGTCGCGACTGGTCGAGGAGTTGGAGTCCTCGGCGAACACCCCGCCGGCGGCGCTGCTGTTCGCGTACCTGTTCGCCAGTCAGGTCACCGGGGACGCCGACGAGCCGGAGCGGTGCCGCGAACTGATCCAGCGTGGGTTGGAGCTGGCCCGGCGGTGCGGTGACGTCGGTGCCGAGCGGGTCTTCCGGTCCGGGGCGCTCCAGGCCAGCCTGGTCTCCGACGACGACCTGGACAGGACGATCGCGTTGGCCGAACAGATGAGTGCCGATCTGGGCGGCGTGCGCGGCGCACTGCCGATGTTGCACGGCGTGCTGGCCGCCGCGTATGCGATGTCGGGTGAGCAGTCACGAGCCGTCGCACTGTGGGAGGCCGCCGCGGAACCACGCGGCAGCCTGTCCAACCCGGCGCTCGCCTTCGTCGAGACCTACCACTGCGAGGTGCTGGTCGCCGGGGGAGCGACCCTGGCCGGCGCCGAGGAGTACGCCCGCCTGGCCTCGACCGCGGCCGGTGTGCCCCTGCTCCAGGTGGAACTCGGGTGCTGCGCCGCGAGGTTCTACCTCTACGCCGGTGCGGTTGACAGTGCCCGTCGCAGCATGGTCGAGACGCGCGAACGGGTGAGGGCGACCGGGTCGGCACCCCGGTTCGAGGCACGGTTGTTGCTCCTCGACGCCGCGTTCGCCGCGCTAGACGGAGATCCCGACCGCTCCCGCACTCTGGTGGACAGGGCGCGGGCCCTGGGCGCGGGCCAGGTCGGACCACTGGCCCGGGGGTACTTCCAGGTCGACCTGGCCGCAGCTCTCCTGCTCCTCGGTGCCGCACCCGAGGCACGTGCGGCACGCGCGGAGGCGCACAGCGCGTTCGCGCTCAAGGGCGCCGTCGCGATGGCAGGCCAGGTGGACGGCTGGCTGGACGCGGTCCGCCGGCTCGCCGACGGGCAGGCCCGGGTCGGGGCGGGAGTCCCCGGTGTGGAGGGTTAGGCGCACCCTGGACGCGCGGGTGGTCGCCGGCACCCTGTTCGTCCTGTCCGACGCTGGTTCGGCGTTCTACCAGGACCCCGGATACGGGACGGTGGCGGGGCTTGTCGACGGCACCCGCTCGGCCGGGCAGATCGCCGAGGCACTGGCCGACCAGATGGACGGCGCCCGGGTCCTCGCCGTGCTGCGCAGGCTGTATCGCGACGGCCACATCGTGCGCGACCCGGTTCCCACCGGCCCGGCCGGACTGTACGTGGAGGGCCTTGGCATCAGGACCCGCG
>DATCWR010000380.1:0-25006 GCA_036566245.1 Mycobacteriales bacterium
GTGAGGCCGGCCCGACGGGCGGCGGCGGCCAGCGCGTCGGCTGCCTCGGACGGTTCCGGGGACAGCCCGATCACCGCCTCGAGTCGTCCGCCCCGGGCCAGACCCAACACGTCGGTCGCCCCGCCGCGTAGCAGGGCGGCCCGAGGTCTGGCGCCGGCACCGACGTGACGTTGCGACACCGGGATCGGGGCGAGTTCGAAGCCGCCTCCCTGCCTCGTCTGTTGCGGCGCGTCCGGGAGGAACAGGCTGTGCGCGGCGACGCTCAGTTCGCCGGGGTCGGCGTTGTTGGTCGAGATGAGGTCGCCGAGCTCGAACCGTCCGGTGGTGAGCACGTCGGCGTCCAGGACCACCACGCCGATCCGGTCCAACCGTCGCAACGCCGACGGGTCCATCAGCAGCACCCCACGCCGCGCCAGGATCCAGCCGAGTGTGTCGGCGAAACCCTCCCGACCGAACGCCGCGGCCTTGGGCAGCGTGGACAACGCGACCGCGCCGGCCCGCGCCGGATCCCGGGAGACCGCCAGGGTTCCGGCGAACGCCCCGAGGGTGGCCACACCCATGTGTTCGCTGAACCGTTCGATCGGACCGGGTGACAACGGAATGGGTCGTCGCCCGGTGACCGGTCGGGCGGCGGCCAACCCGGGGCTGCCGGCCAGCTCCGGCTCGCGGTTCACCCACGCGCGCTGTCGGGCGCGTGCCTCACCCAGTTGCAGGGCCCGGCGCCCGAGGTCGACGGTCAGCCCGGAGCTACCCTGCGCCAACGCCTGGGCCACCGCGTTGGTGACACTCAGCAGCACCTCGGCCCGTTCGGCGCCGACGGCCCGCTCCAGTCCACCGCGCAGTCGCGGTTGGGTGTCGACGAACGTGATCACGGAGGCCAGTTCGGCGGGTAGCCGGGCCCGGCGGAGCAGGCGGGCCAGTCCACCGACCGACAGTCCGGCCAGGTCGGCTGCGATCGCGGTGACCGCCCGGTTGACCGCGTCGGTGGCCGCCGGGTTCGGCGGGGTCGGTTCCCGGACGCCCGACGACTCAGGGTGGGCACGTTCGACCGCCTCGACCACGTCAACCAACTCGTCCAGGTCCACCTCGCCGCCCGTGCCGGCGATCACCGCGGCGCCCAGTACCGGATTGACCACCGCCCAGGACACTGCCGGGTGTTCGCGAAGGGCCCGCTCGACCGCCCTGGCCAGTGCCGAACCCCGGGCCTGTCCGACGCCGTGCACACCCAGGTGCAGTCGTCCGTCGCCGGACCGCCACACCCTCCGACCACGGTGCCGGGTCGGATCGATCCGGTCGGCGACCGCGGCGGCAACCGCGAACGGGTTGGGAAATCTGAGCAGCCTCGTCAGGTTGGGTGGCCGTCCGAACACGGGCGGAGTCCCCGACCTCAGCCACGACACGGCCGGCCCCCACCATCAACATCGTGCACGTCCATCAGCCCCACCCGCAGACCGCAACGTCCTGATCGGACGGCCGATCTTCGGCACCATATCCCGACCCGGTCAGGGCCGCACCGGACGACGGTTCCGGCCGGACCGTGCCTGTTCCGGTGTGGACGATGCCGGGTCGCCGGGTCGCGGACCACGCCCTGACGACGTTAACTGGCCTGGTGGTGTTGCCGACGGGAGGGTGACCATGACCGAGCAGACGCGGCCACGCACGGTCGCACGGCAGGTGCGTGACCGGCGGGTCGAGCAGGTCGAGCGGGCGGAGCGAACCGAGCAGGCCGCGGACCGGATCGGCGAGGCGATCAGGTTCCCGCTCACGGTTGCCCGACGGATCCTGCCAGACCGTGAACTACCGGTCTATCTGGGTATGGGGGCGCTCGCGGTCGCCGGGGTGATCGACTGGCCGGTGGCCGCCGCGGCCGGACTGGGTTACGCCGCGTTCCGCCGGTGGGGCGGGTCCTCCGAGGGGCCACAGCAGCGTGTCGAGCAGGGCGAGGAGCGGGAGGGGCAGGCTCGCCGCGCCGAGCGGATCCGGTCCGACGGACAGGTCAGCGGGTCACGACACACCATGACCCGCCGGTGAACCGGTCCGGTTCACCGGCGATGCCGCGGATGAGTAATGGTGCTCCAATCAACCCCGCATCCGCGGCATCACCCATGCTCTGCCAGGTCAGATGAGTGATGCCACGGTGTTCGAACGGGGCATGGCGCTGGCGGTCTAGTGATGGCGGCGGCGGATCAGCCAGCCGAACGCCAGCACGGCCAGTGCCGCGAAGGCAAGTTGTCGGGGATTCTGCCGGGCGGTGTCACCGGTCCGGCGGGCCAGCTCACCGGCTCTGTCCGGAACGGCTTCCCGGACCCGCCCGCCGGCCGGTCCGGCACTCTCGGCGACCCGGTCCCGCAGTTCGGTGCCACGGTGGCGTAGCGCGGCCGAACCACCGGACAGCCGCTCCCTGGCCCGACCGGCCGCACCCGCCACCGTCTGGCGGGCCTGCCGACGGACGTCGGTACGGGCCGACAGCTCCTCCAGGGTGTTGCCGACCTCCGCGCGGGTCTGCTCGATATCGGCCCGCAGCAGGCGCGGATCCGACGGGGTGCCCCGGTTCCGGCCGTTGTCCCTGGGCCCGCTCATCGGTGCATCCTCTCCCTGGCCGCGTCGAGGTCCTCACGGGCACTGCCCAACGCCTCCTCGGGCACCGGTGGGGTGGCCCGCCGGATCTGGCTACGGCCGGCGGCCGCCGCGAGTCCCGCGACGACCAGCAACGCGGCTCCGACCACCAGCGCGGCCAACCACGCCGGCAGCACCAGGTCGATGGCCAGGGTCGCCGCGGCGACCAACACGCCACCACCGTAGAGCGCCAGCACACCGCCGAATCCCAGCGCACCGGCCCCGGCGCCGGCCCGCCTGCCCTTCTGGCGCAGTTCCGCGCGGGCCAACTCCACCTCGTCCCGAACCAGCGTGCTCACCTGTTCGGCAAGCTGGCGCAGCAGGGCGGCCGTTGACTGGTCCTGCGTCTGGGTTGTTGTGCCGGACTGCCGCACGTCGACCATCACCACCACCTCTTCCACAACTCGCGGTCACCAGTTCCTACCCCGGTGGACGCAGACGTACCGGATCGGCACGGACGTGTGGCGTCCTGACCCGATTTCTGGTGACGCACGGTCACTATGGGGTGCGTCCACCGGGTGGCGGGGCGTCGTTTGGGGCAGCGCTGGGTGGGCAGTCGAAGGTTCGGACCTCGTGGACGAAGGGGAGATCATGACCGGTGGCTTCTACGGACCCGGTGAGCCGGGGCCCTTCGACGAGTTCCTGGCCCGCTTCTTCGGCGCCGAGGCGGGCCGACGGCCGGTGCAACGGGTGAACATCGGCCGGTTGATGAGCGAGCCGGCCCGCGAACTGGTCCGGGACGCGGCCACCCAGGCGGCCGAGTGGGGCAGTCCGGACCTGGACACCGAGCACCTGTTGTGGGCGGCCACCCGGCAGGAGGCGACCCGGCAGTTGATCGCCCGGGCCGGGGGTGACCCGGACGCGGTCGCCGGTGACATCGAGGCGAACATTCCCCGCGGCCCTACCGCCGGAGAGCAACCCGAGTTGACCCCCTCCACCAAACGCGCACTGCTGGACGCCCACCAGATCTCCCGCACCATTGGTTCGTCCTACCTTGGCCCGGAACATCTGTTGTTCGCGCTGGCCCTGAACCCGGAGTCGGGTGCGGCCCGGATCCTGGCCGCGCACCGGGTGACCCCCGACACGCTCCAGGCCGCGTTGGTCGGTGGTGGCCGGGCCGGTGGCGCGCCGCAGTCGAGCACCCCCACCCTGGACGAGTACGCCAGGGACGTGACCGAACTGGCCCGTGCCGGCCGGATAGACCCGGTGGTCGGTCGGGAGAACGAGATCGACCAGACCGTGGAGGTGCTCTCCCGGCGAACCAAGAACAACCCGGTTCTCATCGGCGATCCCGGGGTGGGCAAGACCGCGATCGTGGAGGGCATCGCCCAGCGCATCGTGGACGGACAGGTGCCCGACGTGCTGCGCGACCGGCGGTTGGTCCAACTCGACCTGACCGGTGTGGTCGCAGGTACCCGGTACCGGGGCGACTTCGAGGAACGGCTGAAGAAGGTCATCGACGAGGTCCGCGAACACGGTGAGGACCTGGTCGTGTTCATCGACGAGATGCACACCATCGTGGGCGCGGGCGCGTCCGAGGGCGGCATGAGTGCCAGCAACATCCTCAAGCCGGCCCTGGCCCGCGGCGAACTGCACGCCATCGGGGCCACCACCATCGACGAGTACCGGAAGAACATCGAGAAGGATGCCGCCCTGGAACGGCGGTTCCAGCCGATCCTGGTGCCCGAGCCCAGCGTGGCCGACACCATCGAGATCCTCCGCGGGTTGCGGGACCGCTACGAGGCGCACCACCAGGTGCGCTTCACCGACGACGCGTTGGTGGCCGCCGCGGAACTGTCCAGCCGGTACGTCACCGACCGGTTCCTGCCCGACAAGGCGATCGACCTGGTCGACCAGGCCGGGGCCCGGACCAGGCTGCGCGCCCGCACCCCGGCCCTGGACGTACGAGAACTCCAGGAACGGCTCGCCCAGCGGCAGCGAGAGAAGGACCAGGCGGTGGCCGACGAGCACTACGAACGTGCCTCGTCGCTACGGGACGAGATCGCCGAGGTGGAACAGCAGATCGAGGCCGCCCGTGGTGGCGCCCAGGCGGTACCCGAGGTCACCGCCGAGGAGATCGCCGAGGTGGTCTCCCGGATCACCGGCATTCCGGTGTCCCAGCTCACCGAGGAGGAACGGGACCGACTGCTGCGGCTGGAGGAACACCTGCACCACCGGGTGGTCGGCCAGGAGGAGGCGGTGGAGGCGGTCGCCGAGGCGGTGCGCCGGTCCCGGGCCGGGCTGTCCGACCCGAACCGGCCCATCGGCAGTTTCCTGTTCCTCGGACCGACCGGCGTGGGCAAGACCGAACTGGCCCGCACCCTGGCCGACGCCCTGTTCGGTTCCCAGGAGCGGATGGTGCGTCTGGACATGAGCGAGTTCCAGGAGCGGCACACGGTCAGCCGGTTGGTGGGGGCGCCACCCGGTTACGTCGGCTACGAGGAGGCCGGCCAACTCACCGAGGCGGTCCGGCGCACCCCCTACGCGGTGCTGCTGCTCGACGAGATCGAGAAGGCGCACCCGGACGTGTTCAACATCCTGCTCCAGCTTCTCGAGGACGGCCGGCTCACCGACGGGCAGGGGCGTCGGGTCGACTTCAGGAACACCGTGGTGATCATGACCAGCAACCTGGGGTCGGACATCATCAGCGGGCGTCAGGCACCCGGCTTCGGCACCGGTACCGAGGGTGACCGGGCGAACCTGCGGGAGCGGTTGATGCGGCGGCTGCGGGAGGAGTTCCGACCGGAGTTCGTGAACCGGATCGACGAGATCATCATCTTCCAGAAGCTGGGTACCGAACAGCTCCGGCAGATCACCGAACTCATGTTGCAGGAGACCCGGCGGCGACTGCACGCCCAGGACATCGATGTGGACTTCGATCCCCAGGCGGTGGACTGGCTGGCCCGGCGCGGTCACGAACCAGAGTTCGGTGCCCGCCCACTGCGTCGGACCATCCAGCGGGAGGTGGACAACCAGCTGTCCACCATGCTGCTGGAAGGTCGGCTGCGGCCCGGCCAACACGTGGTCGTCGGCGCTCAGGACGGTCAACTCTTCTTCGCCCCGGACCGGGGCTGACCCGGCGGCTCGACGGGCCAACACCACCAACCCGGGTCACCGGGGCTACTGCGTGACGGTGGCCGAGGGGGTCGGGTTCTCGGTGGAGGTGGGAGTCGGGGTCGGGCTCGGGTTGGACGGTGTTCTGGGCACCCTGCCCGGCGGGTCGGAGTAACGCACCCGGTTACTGTCACCCGAACCGGCGCTGTTACCCGCTCCGCAACCGGCCGCCACCGGCGCGGCCAGTGCGGCCAGCGCGGCCACCAGGGCCAGGACCCGCCGTAGTCGGGTGACCGGCGTGGCCGATCCGGCCGATGTCGTCGCTGCGGCCATGCCGACGGTCTACCCGTTGCCGACACCTGCCATGCGGAACGTCGGCACACCGGCCAGACCGGCGCCGTCCGTACGGCCGTGTGGTACTGCCGTGTCGCGGGGCCGTGTCGCGGGGCCGTGCCGTCCACTTCGGACTACTCTGGTTCCGTCCTGTCCGGCCGCATGGATCGGGCGATGCCGGCGTGCGGGCGACCACCGAGAGACCGGCGGTGGCGGTGCGGCAGAAGGGCACGCACATGCATGACGTGGAGCCTGACAGTGAACAGATCACGGCCACCGCGGCCGAGGCGTTCGTGTTCGGTTACCCGCTCGTCCTGATGGCGCTCACCCGGGACCAGATGACTGCGGTGTCGGTACCCGACGGGGTACGGGCTCCGGTCAACCAGTTTGGTCACACCCGGGCATACCAGGACGCGGCCCATCCGGGAGCGGTCGGGGCGAACATGGACACGTTGTACTCGTCGGCGTGGCTGGACCTGTCCGCCGAACCGCTGGTGTTGTCCGTCCCGGACACCGCCGGTCGGTACTATCTGATGCCGATGCTGGACGCGTGGACGAACGTGTTCTCCGCGCCCGGGTCACGTACCACCGGCACCGCACCCGGCCAGTTCGGCATAGTGGGTCCACACTGGCGTGACGCCCTGCCCGACGGCGTCCGCAAGATCCGGTCGCCCACCAACATGGCCTGGATCATCGGCCGAGTCCAGGCGCACGGTTCGGTGGACCAGCAGGCGGCCCGAACCGTCCAGGACGGTTTCCGGCTGACCCCACTGTCCCAGTTGGGCAGACGGGACCGACCCACGCAGCCGACCAGGGTCGATCCGGACGTGGACCTGACCACCCAGCCGGTGCACCAGGTACCACGGATGGCACCCGGGGAGTTCTTCGGCATGCTGGCCAAGCTGATGGTCGACAACCCGTGTCGGGCCGCCGACCAACCCATGATCGACCGGATGGCCGGGGTCGGTATCCGGCCCGGTGAGCCGCTCGACTGGTCCACGCTGGACGACGTCACCCGCAGGGCGATGGAACGAGGCGCCCGACAGGGACTGGCCACGGTCGTGGCGGAGGGACGTACCCCGCGCGGGGAGCTACGGAACGGATGGACACTCTCCTACGACCTGGGGGAGTACGGCACCTACTATGCCCGCCGAGCCGGTGTGGCCTGGGTTGGCCTGGGTGCCAACCACGCCGAGGACGGCGTGTACGCACTGTCGCGCACCGACGCCGACCGACAGCCCTACACCGGCCGACACCGGTACGTGCTGCACTTCGAGACCGGTGCGCTGCCGCCGGTGCGCGCGTTCTGGTCACTGACCATGTATGACGAACAGCAACGGTTCGTGCCCAACCCCATCCAACGCCACGCGATCGGCGACCGGGACGATCTGCGTTTCAACCCGAACGGATCGCTGGACATCCACATCCAGCATCGCGCCCCGGGGCGGGGCCGGGAGTCGAACTGGCTGCCCGCCCCGGAAGGCGCCTTCACCCTGGTGCTGCGGATGTACTGGCCGGAACGCACCATGCTGAGCCGGGCCTGGAGTCCCCCGCCGGTCCGGCGGGTGCGCTGAACACGGCCGGGTCACCGGGCAGCGCCAGTTCCTCCACCAGGGTGAGTGCGCCGTCGACCACCGACGACTGGGTAGGGCTGAGCAGGGGCAGGACCCGGCGGGCCGCCAGTGCGTACATCTCCAGCGCGGCCACGTTCGCCTCGTGTTCGTCGGCGGGCACCAGACCCAGCGCCTGTCGCTGGGCCACCATCCACCTGATCCCCTCGGCCTCGGCGACCAGGTCCCACACCCTGCTCTGACTGTCGTAGAGCAGGCGTCGGTGCACCCCCATCACCATGGGCAGCTCGACGGCCAGAACGGAACGAATCACCGCCGCCGGCAGGTGGCGCCCGACGGTCAGACAACCAACCAACCGGTGCACCTCCTCGGCGAACCCGGTGATCTGCTCGGCCACCCAGCGGTCACACGCGGCCGACACCCGACACCAGTCCCAGCCCAGCGCCTCGCGGCGCAGCCCGGCAGCCGCCCGGTTCGGGTCGTGCAGTACCACGGCTCCCCGCCACGCCGGGACCACGCCACCGGCGTCGGCGGGCGAGTCGAACGCGGCCCTGACCTGGTCGGCTCGCCGCCACCTCACCGACACCAGCCAGCCGCCGGTCCGTTCGAGCAGGTACCGCGGCCCGTCACCCAACGCGACCAGGTCGATGTCGGACGTGGCGTGGGCGTCACCCCGAGCCACGCTGCCCACCAGGACCACCGCGCCGGCACCCCGGGCTGCCAGCACCGCGGCGTGGCCCCGTGCGGTTCTGCGGGCCGCGTCCACCACCGACTCGTCATCGCTCACTGTCACCACATCCGGATAACAGACCGTCGTGACCGGAGCAACGGGTCGGACACCGGGCAGCGCCGGGCGGGCCGAACCGTGCCGTCACCGGCCGGTCCGGAGCCGACGGCGTTGTGGGTTATCCCCTACTGTGGCAGGCATGGAGATCGGTCAGTCCGACAAGCTCGCCGACGTCTGCTACGACATCCGCGGGCCCGTGCTCAAGGAGGCCCAACGGCTGGAGCGGGAGGGTCGGCGGATCCTCAAACTCCACATCGGCAACCCCGCGCCGTTCGGCTTCGAGGCACCGGAAGAACTCCTCCGCGACGTCATCCGTAACCTTCCCACAGCGCAGGGTTACAGCGACTCCAAGGGACTGCTCTCGGCCCGTCAGGCGGTCGCCGACCACCACACCAGCCGAGGTGTCGCGGGAGTGGGCGTCGAGGACGTCTACCTGGGCAACGGCGTCTCCGAGCTGATCGTGATGGCGCTCCAGGCCCTGCTCAACAACGGCGACGAGGTGCTGGTACCGGCCCCGGACTATCCGCTGTGGACCGCGGCGGTGAGTCTGTCGGGCGGTCACGCGGTGCACTACCGGTGCGACGAGGCCATCGGTTGGCAGCCTGACCTCGACGACCTGGCCGGCAGGATCACCCGCCGGACCAGGGCGATCGTGGTGATCAACCCGAACAATCCCACCGGAGCGGTCTACTCGACCCCGGTGCTGGAGGGGATCGCCGAACTTGCCCGCCGGCACAACCTGATCCTGTTCTCCGACGAGATCTACGACCGCATCCTCTATGACGACGCCGTACACACCCCCACCGCCGCACTGGCCCCCGACGTGCTGTGCGTAACGTTCAACGGCCTGTCGAAGGCCTACCGGGTGGCCGGTTTCCGGTCCGGCTGGATGGTCCTGTCCGGCCCGCGGCAGCACGCCGCCGGATACATCGAGGGACTGGACATCCTCAGCAACATGCGGCTGTGCGCGAACGTGCCGGCCCAGCACGCCATCCAGGCCGCACTGGGCGGACGGCAGAGCATCCGGGACCTGGTGCTGCCGGGCGGCCGGCTGCTCGAACAGCGCAACCGCGCCTGGCAGATGCTGGTCGACATCCCCGGGGTGAGTTGCGTGAAACCCCGGGGAGCGCTGTACCTGTTCCCCCGACTGGACCCGGAGGTCCATCCGATCAAGGACGACCAGAGGTTCGTGCTGGACCTGCTACGGGCCAAACACATCCTGGTGGTCCAGGGCACCGGGTTCAACTGGCCCCACCCGGACCACTTCCGGATCGTCACCCTGCCGCGGGTGGAGGACCTGACCGAGGCGATCGGTCGGATCGGCGAGTTCCTGGCCGAGTACCGGCCCTGAGGACCTGCCGCTCAGTTGTTTGACTGCCCCTCAGTCGGTTGACTCCGGACGCAGGCTGGGCAGGTTGACCACGATGGCCTCCTGGGTGCTGCGGGCGATGATGACGACGGCCTCCTCGTCCGGGGACGGGTTCTCCTCGCGGTGCGGGGCGAACGGCGGTACGAACACGTAGTCACCCGGTTCGGTGCGCAGGGTCACCTCCTGCTCACCGTCGTGGAACACGAAGACCGGGTGCCCCTTGGCCACGTAGATGGCGGTCTCGGACTCGCCGTGGTGGTGGTTGACCGAACGCGTGTCCGGGCACACGTGGGTGCGACCCATCCACAGTGACTCTGACCCGACCGTGGCGCCGGAGATGGCGGCAAACCGCTGCATTCCGCCGGTCTGGGCGGTCGAGTCGGTGCAGTCTGCCGCGCGGATGTGCCGCAGCGGACGCGCCGACGCGCCGTTCGACACGCTGTTCGACGCGCTCAGTGTGGGGTGGAACCCGTCCTCTGGCATCGGCCCTCCCGGTGTCTCGCGAACCAGGTACACGATAGCCAGGTGTGTTCGGAGATCCGACGGGTGTCCGTGACCCCGGCCGCACCGGTGCGGCCGACCGGGTCCAGAGGGCGCGAACTCTCCCCGCCTGGGGGCGGGGAGAGCCGCGGCTGTGCGTGTCTGGCCTACTGCCGACGGCCGGCCCGCTCGGCGGCGATCCGCCGGGCCTCATCCTCGTCCGCACGACTGCCGTCCCCGCCTCTCTGTTGGGTGGTCGTCGTGGTGGTCGAGGTGGTGGTCGACCTCTCGCCCGGCCGGCCAGCAGGGCCGGCATGGTGCGAGCCGTCAGGTCGGCCGCCCGCCATCGCGTACCCACGCCGGGTACCGAGCATTCCGACGAACTCCTGCCACCGGGCCGACAGCGCGTACAGCACGATGACGTCCAGCGCGATGTTCGTCACCACCCAGAACGGAAACGCGGGCAGGAAGGCCAGGTTCACCACCGCGGTGGTCAGGGCCACCGCGATACCCAACGGACGTGCCATTGCCCGGCCCGCCAGGGCAGCCAACCCGATCAGGAACAGAGCGCCACCGAGCCCGACGTGGACCCAGCCCCAGACGGTGTAACCCACGTGCACAAGCAGGCTGCTCGTCCCGACGAGGAAGAAGCTCTCCCGCAGCAGGGCGGTCAGTCCGGCGATGAACTGGAACGCGCCAGCCAGCAGCAGCATGACGCCGGCAAAGCCCACCCAGCCGGGCGTGCCACGCGGTTCACCCCGATAGTCGGTCGTCGGCCGGTCCATGGTCTGTCTTGCCTGCCTCGTATCAGTCATGGCGAATCTCCTTCATGGTCGGGGACGACAACCGTGGATCTGTGCGCTGCCGCCACCCCGGCCACATCGCCGTCCTTTCGGCACTCTTCGTGCCCTACCAAGCTCCATACTTGGCCGGACGGGGCGCGCTGACCTCATCCGCATCGGGTGGACGAGCGATCGCGCAGGGTTACCCTCGGAAGCCGGGACAGCCAGAAGACCGGGGACTTTCAAACCCGACCAGAACGGCACGAAGTTCGCCACACACCATGGCGGCCCTGCACCCTCGACACGACTTCACCCGGCAAGGGCGAGACACAGCCCCCTGATACCGCGATGCCGCCAATGTCTGGACAACGTCACAGCAGGCCCCGTTGCCTGGCCACCGTGATGGCACCCCGCCGGTTGTTCACGCCCAGCTTCTGGTAGATGCCACGCAGATGGGTCTTCACCGTGTTGACCGACACGAGCAGTGACTCGGCGATCTCCTCCGCGGTACGCATCGAGGGCAACTCGGCCAGCAACTCCTGTTCACGCGGGGTCAGCACGTCGGTCGCGCCGGGGACGGCGGCGGGCATCGCGGCGAGCGCCTCGGCCGCGAACCACTCGTGGCGTCCGAACCGGCCAGCCCCCGAGGCGAGCAGGGAACGCACCGACTGACCTCCGTCCACGAAGGTGCGCAGGGCACGCCTCGGCGCGGCCAGTTCCACCGCCTCGCCCAGGGCTCGATGGGCACGGAACCCGTCCCCGGCCCGGTCGGCCAGCACCGCCTCGAGCAGCCATGCCTCGATCACCGTGGTGACGAGGTGACTACGCACCACGTTCTCGATCACCGGTCGGAGTAGGGCGCGGGCCGGTTCGGCCCGGCCCCGGTGCAGTTGCAGGGTGGCCCGCAACACGTGTGACTCCCCCACCTCACCCAACAGGGTGGTCACCCGGTCGGCCACCTCGGTGGCCCAACCCGACTCGCCCACCCGCAGTGCCAACCGCTGCTCGACCGGTGCCTGGTAACCCACCAGCGATGGTGTGACCTGCCGGCCGGCGAACCGTTGCCAGTGGTCCCGCCACGCTCCCACCACCGCGTGTCGGTCACCGGCGGTCTCGAAGCCGACCACCGCCTGGGCACCCAGCGCGGTGAGTTCGACGTCCGGTTGGCTCCCGTCCGGCAGCAGGCGTACCGCCAGTGGCGCGTAGGAGCCGGCAGTGTCGTGGTCCAGTCTGAGGTAGGCGGCCCAGGCGCCCAGGCCGTAGGCGTGGGCGCAACGGGAGGTCAGTGCCCAACCGCGCCGCGCGGCGAACGCGATCGCGGTGTCGGCCCGTTCCGCCATCTCGGCCAGGTCGCTGTCGGCGGCCGCGGCCGCGGCCAGGTACACCAGACAGTGCAGCGCGGTGGCGTCATACCGCCGGGCGGTGGCCCGTTCCAGGGCCCGCCGCAGGTCGCGTTCTCCGGCCCGGTGCCGGCCCAGGAACAGCAACGCGGTTCCCCGGTTGACCAGGGTGAACAGGTCCAGATCCGCATCGCCGGTGTTGGTCGCCTCGTCCCCGTCGGTGCCACCCACGGCGCCCACGGCGCCCAGTGCGTCCAGTGCCTCCAGCATCGCGGGCAGGTCACCGTCCTGTTGGGACCGGTGCAACGCGGTGGCGGCGTGCAGGGCATGCGACCAGGTGGTGTGCCGCCGGTCCGTCACGGCCAGCCCCGCCAACGTGGCCCGTGCGGTGGGTATGTCCCCGGCGTCCAACTCGGTCACCGCCGCCACCAGCGCCACCCCGGGACGGTCCCGCACCGCCGGTGGCATCCGTGCCAGCAGTGGACGCAGCCGGTCGCCCCGGCCGGACATCACCTGGCCCAGCCCGACCGTTTCCACCAGCCTGGCGGTCAGTTCGGTGTCACCGGCCTCGACCGCGTTCTCCAGCGCCGGAACCAACTGGTCGTGTGCGACGAACCACCGCGCGGCCAGACCGTGCAGCCTGGGCAGCGCGGCGGCATCCCGCCGGGTCAGTTCGGCCCGCAGGTAACCACGCAGCAGCGGATGTAGCCGGTACGGATCACCGGTCCTCCTCGGGCGCGACACCAGTGCGTTGGCCCGGTCCAGCCGGTCCAGTAGTTCGCCGGCGTCGGCCCGGCCGGACAACGTGACCGCCAGTTCGCCGGTCACCTCGGCGCACACACCGACCGACAGCAGGAAGTCGGTGACGTGCTCGGGGTGGTGGGACAGGATCTCGGCAACCAGGTAGTCGGCCACCGCACGGTCGTTCCCGTCGAACGTGGCCACCGACGACGCGGTGGCACCGTCCGCGGCGGCCAACGACATCGCGGCCAGGCGCAGCGCCGCGGCCCAGCCCTCGGTACGCCGCATGAGCAGGTCCAGGTCGGCGGCGGCCAACCGGACCCCCTGATCGGCCAGCAGGGCGACCGCCTCCTCCCTGGTGAACGCGAGCTGGTCGGCGCCGATCTCCACCAACCGGCCCTCCAGCCGGAGCCGGTGCAGGGCCAACCGGGGTTCTGACCGGGTCGACAACACCATGCGCAGGTGCGGCGGCAGGTTACGGAGCAGCATGTCCAGGCCCCGCAGAGCGAGCGGATCGTGCAGTTCGTGCAGTCCGTCAAGAACCAGCCAGACCGGTTCGGACAGTTCACCGAACGCGGCCACCAGGCCGGCCAGGAACCCGGGACGTACCACGTGCCGGGGTGCACCCAGTCGGTGCGGCGCGCCGTCTGGCGGCCACCGTCCGGTGGCCTCCAACGCGGTCAGGATCGCCGACCAGAGGAGGAAGACCGCGTTGTCGTCCGGGTCCAGTGACACCCAGGCAACCCGCGCCGGTGCCGGTGCCGGTGAGGACCCTGTCCCGGCCGCCGTCGAGGCTTCCACCATCGTCCCTGCCCGGGTAGCCCAGTCACACAGCAGCGTGGTCTTGCCTGACCCGGCCGGGGCACACACCAGCACAACAGGTGCGTGGCGTGCCGAACCGGCGCCGTCCAGCAGGTCGCTCAGGCGCCGTCGCGGCACCGGTGTGGGGCACACGGACGGTATCCGCACCTTGGGGGCGGGCACGGCGGCACGCCCCCCGCGACCGTCGGAACGCCGGGCCACGTCTCGACGCTAGGTCCGACGGTGTGCGTTGTCACCTCAGCCGGTTACCGGCCTCCGAGGACCGACACGGACCGTTTCCGGGCCCGGGCCGGTCGGTTGGTTCCCACCTCGGTGGCAGGCCCACCGCCGGGGTTGCGCGGTCTGCGGACGTGGTGCCGTGTTTCCTTCGGTGCGCGACCCGGCTCTACCGGAAGATGTCCAGGCGGCGGACGAGGTCATGCAGTTCGCGGCTGATCGGCTTGCGGTCCCGACGCAGCATCTCCCGGCAGATCTCGTGCACGTGGATGCTGTGCGCCACGGTCTCCGGTGAGGCATCCTCGGCCTGTCGGAGCACGTGCAGCGTGGACACGTCCTCCCGCCGGGCCGCGTAACCACGTGCCACGTTGACTCTCCACAGTGACTGGAGCGGGCGGGATGGGACGGTGGTGATGTCGATGTGGTCAGCCGCGTTGACCGCGGCCCGGCACTTGCCGAGTGCGACGTTCACCCACACCGCCGCCCAGACCCCACCGTCACGACGGTAGGCGGTGATGGGACTGCGGTACCCCGCACCGACCCGACGGTAGGCAAGCTCGCCGGTGTCCCAGTACCGCATCGCGGTTCCCTCGTCCGAACAGTGCCCGGCCATCAGGGCGGCCTGGAGGTGCATCTCCCCGAACAGTGACACCCGCTCGTCGGTGGGCGAGGCCATCAGCGGCTCGAGCAGGTCGAGCGCCTGCTGGCACTGGACCAGCCCCTCCTCGGGTCGACCGAGGTCCTTGAGTACCCCCGAGGACTGCCAGATCGCCCAGGCGATGTGCCGTGGGTCGTCAGCCTCGTAGCTGAAGTGGGTGGCCCGGTCCACCGCGGTCCACGCCAGATCGTAGGCGGAGGCGTGCCGCAGGACCTGGGTGATGAGCATGTAGCAGGCCGACAGTATGCCAGCGTGGGCGCGGCGCGCCGGTACCCCGTCCGCATGCCGGTACCCGGCGGTCGCGTCGTCGAGCAGGGTGGTCACCATCATGCCGGTCTGTTCGACGAACATCCGGTTCTGGTGGAACGTGGTGCGTGCGTTGGACAGCCGTGCGGACAACTCCGCCACGGTGGGCGGGTGACCGACCCGCGGTGTCGGGTCGCACGCCCGGAGCATCGCCGCCCGCAGGGCCGGCACCACCGGGTGCTCACGGGCCCGGTCCAGAGCCAGGGAGTACTCCAGCACCCCGGTCAGGTCGGCCAGGTCGGGAACCCGGAGCACCTGGGCGATCAGCACCAGGTCCGAGAACCTCTCCACCCGTCGCACGCCCGACTCGATCTTCTTCCACCACGACAGCGACTTGCCGACCAGGCCGGCACACGCCTCCTGGGTCATGCCACGGTATGTCCGCCAGATCGCGATTCGCTCTCCTACCGACATGCCGGTGCGGATGGTGGGCGGCACCAGAACCTCCGGGATCAGGGGGACCCTTGCAGCGGTCGCCCAGCCTAGAGGCACGCAGCGTATCCATGCCATCACTGTGTGCGGTCAACGGCGCGTCGCACCTTCGGGCGTGTCGCGCCGCGCCGCCCTGGTCACACCGACGGCGGTTCCCGGGTGACCTCGTCGGGCGCCTTGTCCGGTCGCAGGCCGCGCCAGGAGGGATGTCGCAGCAGTCCGTCCCGGGTCCACTCGGCGAACCTGACCTCGCCGACGATCCGTGGCAACACCCAGTGCGCTCCGCGCGCGTGCTCGCGGGGCACCGGGTCGGCGAACGGGCTGGTGGGCCGCTCCAGCGGCGCCAGCCGGGTCATCAGGTCACCGAGCATGGCCTCGGTGAACCCGGTCCCCACGTGCCCGGCGTAGCGCAGCCCACCCGGTCCGGGCACTCCGAGGAGCAACGATCCCAGGGTGCCCGAGCGGCGACCACCGCCCGGTTTCCAGCCACCCACGACTACCTCCTGGGCCATCGTGATCTTGACCTTCACCCACAGACCCGAACGCCGGCCCGGCTGGTAGGGCGAATCCAGTCGTTTGGCCAGGACCCCCTCCAGGCCACGATCCCGGCTGACCTCGAGCACGTCCGCGCCGCCACCGGTGAACGAGGGCGGCACCTCGACTCCGGAACCGGACAGGTCCAGGCTCTCCAGCAGAGCACGCCGGTCCAGATAGGACATCCGTCGAGTGGACCAGCCGTCCAGATGCACCAGGTCGAACACGTAGTACCAGACCGGCGTGCTGGCCACCAGACGACCGGGTGGCCGCCGCACCTGCATCCTGCGCTGCAACACCCCGAAGCTGGGCCGGCCGGTCTCGTCGACGGCCACGATCTCCCCGTCCAGTGCCACCCGCCGGCCGCCGGTCAACCCGGCCAGTCCGGCCAACTCCGGGTAACTGGTGGTGATGTCCCGCTGGTTTCGCGACAGCAGTCGAACCGTGCCGGCCCGGACCAGCGCGCCGGCGCGTATCCCGTCCCACTTGAACTCGTAGCCGAACGCGTCGTCGTCGGCAGGCAGGGATCCGGCCACCGCCAGCATCGGTGGGACCGGCCGCAGCACGTCCTCGCGCTCTGCCCGGGCGTGCCAGTCGGCGCAGGTCACCGTCGTTCCGATGCGCGTGTCCCCGGTGGCACCCGTCGATCATCGACCCCCGCCAGACCGGCCGCATCCCAGGACCACCGACGGTGACACGGGTGGGTCGGTTATCCGCCCAGGTAACGTTTGGCCACCACCGACGGTGTCTCCACGTTGTGGCCCGCGTCGATCGACACGGCAAGCCGGACGAACTGCCCCATCGCCCAGGCCAGAGGAGTCGCCGATCCGGTACCCTCACCGAACCGGAAGCCGTGTGCGTTCTCCCGATCCCAGACCTGTTCGGCCATCAGGCCGCCCTGGTTCGCGGTACCGGCCATGGTGAGCAGCCGGCCGATCGCGGCGTCGCGGTCACCCCCGGCCAGTTCGTACTCGCCACGCTCACCGGTCAGGACCGGCCACAGTCGACCAATCCCGGCACCGGTGTAGGGCCCACCGGTCGCGGTCTCACCGTAACCGTCGTGGTTGTACCGCCGCCACAGGTCGCCGTCCGGGGTGGTGATCCTGATGGTCGAGTCCACCACCTGCAACGACGACACGATGTGCGAGTCGTCCGGGGGCTTGATACCCAGCCGAACCAGTTCCAGGAATCCCGCGTCCACGATGTCCCGTTCGTCGTGGCAGCCGCCGCCGTTACGCAGGCAGAGGGTGTCGCCGTCGTTCGGGTTCCCGTTGTCATCGATCCGTTCGTAGTACCGACCGCCGGGGAGGTGTCCGGATGTGGTGTAGGTCCATCCATCCACCCGGGACTGCCAGGAGTCGGCCGTGCTCAGGTAGAACGCGGCGGCATCGGGGTCGTTGTTGTGGCTGGCCATGTCGGCGGCGCAGACCAGTGCGGCGATCTCGGCGGCGATGGTGGCCGGGGAGAATCCGCTGGACTCCTCCCAGCGTTCCTGCGGTGTGCGCGGACCGTGGTGTGCGATGTAGTCGGCGGACGGTTTCACCCGGGCATAGGCCGCGGCGTCGAACCGACCGAGTTGCCAGGCCAGCAGGATGGGATCGGCCACCTCGTCGAGTTGGAGGCTGCCGAAGATCGGTGTGCCGTCCAGGCGGGTGTTCTGCGGATAGGAACCGTCTGGCCGTAGCTGGGTGTCGAACAGATAGTCCAGTGCCTGGTTGGCCGCGATCACGTCGCCCACCGCGATCTCCGCGGTTGCCATCTGGTACTGGTCGCGCGCCCACACCGCGTGGTATCCGGAGGTGCAACACTCGTCGGCATTGCTCGCCTCCCCCCAGGGAATGCTCAACGACGCGACGAACGCACCCCGGTATGTCTTGTCCTCGTGGGCCTTGATCACCATGACGGCGGTGTTGTACTCGTTGGTGAGGCCGTTCGAGGTGACGCTGTCTGGTGGTTTGTGTAGGGAGTCCAGATAGGAGTGCCATCCGGCCTGGTAGTCGGCCGAGACATCATCCCAGCCGTCCGCCAGTGAGGCACCGGCCGCCTCCTGCGCACCCGACCGGCTGCCGGCGAAGGCCAGTGCCAGGGTGAACGTTGTGTCGGTGCCCACCGGGATCTGGGCGGTCTGCACCAGGTTGCCAGGGCTTGGAATGCTGGTGTATGTCTCGGTGAGACGGTGGTGACGCATGAGGTCCTGGTACCCGTCGCTGGGCGCACCGCTGTAGCCGTTGCTCATCGCGGTGAACCCGCCGGACACCGCCAGCGCGCTGGACACCGGACCATCCGAGCCCACCAGCATCTGGCCGGCGACCGCACCGGTGTCCCCCATACCACTGTTGGCCAGTGACGGGTTGAACAGCACGTAGAGAGCCAGTGGTCCGCCGGTGAGCACCTGGAACCGGGTCCGGACCAACAGGGTTGCCCGGTGTGGGTCGGTGACGTAGGTCTTGGTGATCCGGTACCGACCGTTGGTGGCCGTGTTGACCTGTTGGTAGGTCAGCGACCGACTGTCCACCATCGACACCTCGTGCATGGTGTCGTCCCGTTCGATGTTGGTGAACGAGTGGCCGTCGGTGATCATGTACTGCATGTCCTGCACATTGGGAGTTTCCACGTTGGGGTAGTACACCTCACCGGCGATTCCGCGGGAGATCGTGTACCAGATCTTCGACCCGGTGGTGGTCGAGGTGCCGACTCCCTGCTTGGCACCGGTGGTCCAGGCTGAACTGATACCCGGTGCGCCCGGCGCGTCCCCGGACTGTGCGCTACTGGCCGAGACCAGGGCGGTCGCTGCCAGCGCGGTCACCACCCCAACCGTACCTCTGCGTAGGACCGGAACGACCGCCACGGTGACCTGCCTCGAAGGAAGTCGGCACGCATCCCGACCAACGAGAGCGTGCGGCACATATTTGCCGGGATTGAGGACGGGCCCGATGGTATCCGTCTGATCAGCAGAGGAACGCACACCTCGCGCAGGGTTGCGCGAAAAACACCCTACGGGCTGAAAGTTTGGTTCATGCGGTCCACATTGCTGCGAATACCACGATGAACCGTCGGTTCCACCATGGCATACCGGTGGTTCGGTCCGGATCCACATCGGACCGCGGTGGAGTGGGCCGTCGCGGTCGATTCCATCATGCCTGGTTCGGCGGTGGAACCCCCGGGTCAGAACCGGGCGTGTCACGGCGTGTTATGGCCATCACGACGCGGCCAGAGCGGTGGCCGGTCCACGACTGGCGTGGCCGGCCGGATTGTTGGGCGCCGGATTGTTGGGCGACGGTGGCAGGCGGCGGTCAGTGCCGGGCCATGATCTGGTGACGACGGTGACGAAGTAGCGACCGGATGGTGAGCAGTGCCGTGATGGCGACGATCTGTCCACCGAGCACGATCCGGTTGATGTCGACGGCCGGCTGCCAGCGCACCTTGCCGTCCCTGACCACGAACACTCCGCTGGGCACCACGTTCAGTCCGAAGCCGCCACCCCCACCCTCGCCCTCGGAGTCACCGCTGCCCGCCCCACCTCCGCCGGCCACCGAGGCGACCGGAATCACCACCGTGCCGTCATGCCGTATCGGTTCACCGAAGGAGCGACGCACGGTCGCCACCTCACGTAGCCGGTCGACCAGTCGGATTCCCTCACTCATGGTGGCTCGCTCCTCTCGGTCTGCCGGGGCACCACCCCGTCCATCCGAGCGTGCCGGGCCACCACGGCCCGGTGCCAGGGGCGAACTCCTGGTGCAGACAGTGTGTTACGTCCCGGGTCCACACGGGTTGGCGTGATCCGCACACGGGGCGAACGTCCCGCGCGATGCGGCGCCGGAGCGACTATCCGTAGACCAGGAACAGCCCGTCGGGCTGGCACCATCCCCACCGCTCACCCGGTTGCAACGACCGGATCACCGGGTGACCGGTTTCCTGGCTGTGCCTGACGGCGTGCCGGCCTGACGAGCTCTCACAGCAGCCGACGTGGCCGCACTGCACGCACTCACGCAGGTGTAGCCAGTCACCGCCCTCGCTCAGACACTCCGCGCATCCCTCGACGCTTCGGATCGGCACCTGGGCCGGCAGCATCGCCAGGTGGGTACAACCGTGACTGGCGGGTTGACCGGTGGCGTCTCCGGCCACCATCCAACTGACCGTGGTCATCGGGCCGTCTCCGGCCACCGTGCCGCCGTGCCGACAGCCTGGAAGACACTGTCCATGAAGGCCAGTACGGCGTCCGACGGGGACGGCTCGTGCCGCACCAGGTCGTAGGGCAGCACGAACTCTCCGAGTTCGTCGTTCCATCCGGCCCCCTCGGGCCGGACCGGCATCTGGTCCATGCCGGGTGGTGCCGGGTGGGCGTAGGAGAAGAACGCCGGCGCCGGACTGCCATCGTCGCCGGGCCAGAAGCCGCACATCCAGTGCTCGGTGTCGGTCGACCCGCGCTCCAGCAGTCCCGCGCCGGGTTTCGGCGTGGCCGGCCTACCGGAGAAACGCGTGTAGGAGAGATCAAAACCGCCCCAGAACAGGCCGACCCTGCTGTGTGGCCCCCGGTACCCGGCACGGAACCGGTCGAACACGCCGTCCACCGAGAGCAGGACCCGGTGGAAGCGCCGGACCCAGAGCGGGTCGTAGTCGTGATGTCCGGTGTCCTCGGGGAACGGGATCGGATCCGGTATCTCCTGCGGCATCGGGTTCATTTCCACGCGGATCCCCAGACACGCCAGCGCGGCCATCACGTCGGCGTAGAACGCCGCCACCGACCTGTCGGTCAACGGAAAGCCGATGGTGGTGCCGTTGGACTCGTGGGCGCGCAGCCGGTGGCCGACCAGATCCAACGCCACCTCCAACACCCGGGTGCCATGGCGCAACGGGCCGGTGGTCAGCCCGGACGCCGTCACGTACAGCGGTACGTGACCCCAGTTCGGCTCCGGCGGTGACAGGACCAGCCGTAGCTTGCCCAACACCTGGCTGAACAGGCGCAACGTGAGGGCCGTGGACCGCCACGCCGGCCAGGGCAGTTCCGGCCAGGCATCGACAGCCTGGTCGTGCTGGCCACGCACTGCCGTGACGAGCGTCTCGGAAGCCACCGTGGTCCACCTCCGTGCCACCACCGGTCAGGCCAACAGCCGCCTGAGGCCGGCCTCGATGTCCAGAAACCGTGACTCGGTGCCGGTGGGCACCACCTGCAGGGTGTCGACGAGGAAACCGAGCACATCGCCGCGGAGCAGTTCCACCAGACAGATTGTCGAGGAGATGAGTGCGATGTGCACCTTCTGGATTCCGTCCACAGTGTCCGGCCAGACACGAACCCGGTCCGGTCCGGCGGGATGGTCCCGGCTCGCACTCATCCCCTCGAACAACAGGTCACGGGCGAACACCCAGCGCAGCACGCCGACCCCGTGGGTCTTGTGGATGTCGACGGTGACGGCGTACGGATCATCGGGGCGGTAGGACATCGCGACCCGAACCTCGGTGGTGCATTCCAGTGTGGTCAGCCAACCCTGCAGGATGCGGGACGGCGTATGCGAGCGTCTCCCCACCTGACCCGCTCCTCGTCGCGCAGGGGGCAGGCGCCCCGGTCCACATCGCACCTTCGACGGCTCTGCGGTCCGCTTCGCCGCCGGGCGGGGCCGCTGCCGGTGACCATGTACCCACTCCGCTGCTCGCTGACGCGGATCTGTTGACCCCACCGGCACCAGATGGTGAATCCGCGAGGCCGTCGGCAGACACCGTGGAACCAGCCGTTCCGGTCGACGGCGGTTCGACGACGTCAGCGTCCGGCTCCGGCCGCGTTCTGGTTTCGGATCCCCGACCAGACCGGTCCGCGTGGGCGAGAGGTGCGTCCAATATTGTTTCTCCTGGATTTAGTCTTCTATACCCATTTAGGTGTTTCGTTGACATTAGCGGCTTTGTGGGTGATGCTCGGCTACCGAAAGGCACCGAATATGTACTGAACGTGACCAGTTGGTTGACGAGGCAGAGCGGCGGAACAGTGGTGGGCCCTGCCCACCGCCTGGGCTGTGTCGCCCGCCGCGTGGCGGTGACCGGACGGTGGATGCGACATGCCTGTCTTCAGACGACCCCAGGACCTGATCCTCGACGACGTCTTCGTGGACCTCGAACCGATCGTGGGTCGCCCGGTTCTGCTCAAGTGCGAAGGATTCAACCTCGGGGGGTCCACAAAGCTCAAACCCGCCGCCCGCATGGTCCGAGCCGCGGAGCGGGACGGGTTACTGGGCGCGGACTCGGTGGTCGTCGAGTCGTCCTCGGGAAACCTGGGGGTGGCGCTGGCCATCGTGACCGCCGACCGTGGCTACCGGTTCGTCTGCGTGTCCGACCCGTCCATGACCGAAACCAACCGACGACTGGTGGAACGATACGGCGGCCGGGTGGTCACCGTCACCGAGCGGGACGAGAACGGTGGCTACCTGGGCACCCGGATCAGACTGGTGAAACGCCTGTGTCGACAGGACCCACGGCACGTGTGGCTCAACCAGTACGCGAATCCACACAACAGCGCCGCCCACCAGGACCAGACCGCCAGAGCGATCTTCGACAGGTTCCCCGCCCTGGATCGGCTGTTCGTGGGCGCGGGAACCACCGGAACCCTGATGGGTTGCGCGAGTTACGTCCGTGAACACCGGCTGTCCACCCGTGTGGTGGCCGTGGACAGCATCGGCTCGGTCACCTTCGGCGGACCACCGGGCGTCCGACACATCCCGGGTCTGGGCACCAGTAGCCGGCCGCCGCTACTCCGGGAGGACCTGGTCGACGATCTGGTGTTGGTCGACGAACGCGACGCGGTGGCCACCTGCCGGCGACTGGCCGCCAGGGGTTTCCTGTTCGGCGGATCGACCGGCACCGTGCTGGCCGGCGCGCTACACGCGCTACGAGACCAGCCAGCCGACACCCAGGCCGTGGTGATCGCGCCGGACCTGGGCGAACGCTACCTCGGCACGGTCTACGACGACGACTGGGTGGCCGCCCACCTACCCGGACCGGCCACCCCGCCACAACTGATCCACCCGGTCGGCCACCGGCCGGCTCACCCCAACCAGCCCCACCGCACCCACGATGCGGTCCTCCCACGCGCAGGACGGTTGACATGACCCAGGTCACTGCCCGGCGCCGGTACGGCGCCCCGTTCTCCCTGCTCACCGCCGCCGACCGCGCCGCACTTCCCGCAGACGCGGTCGACGCCTACCCACTGTCCGCTCTCCAGTCCGGAGTGGTCTTCGAGGCGGTCAGCGCCGGCCAACCCGGCCTGTACCACGACGTGCTCACCTACCGACTTCCCGGACCGCTGGACGTCCCCGCGTTCACCCGGGCGGTCGAGGAGCTGACCCGCCGACACCCGATCTTCCGCACCTCCTTCCACCTCACCGGATTCAGCGAACCGGTCCAGGTGGTCCACGCCACGGTCCCGGCACCACTGCGGGTGACCGACCTTCGTGGCCTGTCGGCCGACGAGGTCTCCGGTCGACTGGAAGCGGACGCCGGCGACGAGCGAGCGGCCGGATTCCACTACGGAACACCGGACCTGGTTCGGATCCGGGTGCACCTGTTGGACAACGACGAGTACCAGTACACATTGAGCTACCACGACGCGGCGATCGACTCGACCAGTGTCCGGATCATTCACCACGACCTGTTCGACGAGTACCTCCGGTTGACCGTGGGCGACCGGGCTGGACGGGCCAGCCTGCCGGACCCACACCCGGTGGGCTACCAGGACTTTGTCGCCACCGAGCGCGCCGCCGTCGGCTCCGCGGCGCAGGCCGCCTTCTGGACGACGACCCTGGAGGGTGCCGAGGGCACCCGTATCCCCCGATATGGCGACGTCTCGGCCGATCCGGCCGATCCGGCCGATCCGACCAGGACAGCCGGGGAACCTGCCGTGTACCACATCGACCTACCCGCCCGGTTGTCCGACGCGGTGCAGGCCGCAGCCGTCGAGTTGTCCGTGCCGCTGGCGACCGTGCTGGCCACCGTCCACGTCAGAGTGGTCGGTTTCCTGGCCGGGCGGACCGACGTGCTCACCGGGTACGAGCAGGGTGCCCGGCCCGAGGGGCCGGGCGCGGACCGGCTGGCCGGGCTGTTCCTCAACACGCTGCCGCTTCGGGTCGACTGTCAGCCGGGGACCTGGCGGGAACTGGTAGCCACGGTGCGCGCCGCCGAGCTGGCCTGGCAGCCCCACCGCCACTTCCCCATGCCGGAGACCAAGAGGCTGTTGGGAGTCCGGGGGCCGTTGGTCGAGACGGTGTTCAACCTGACCTCGGCACACGGTCTGGGTGACCTGGCGAACCGGTACGGTTTCGTCCTGCCACCGGCCGACCTCAACGCCCGCACCGAGTTCCCCTTCCGCGCCGAGTTCGGCCATGACGAGTCAGCCGGAACCCTACGGTTCGCGATCCACCACGACCCCGGCCAGTTCAGCCGGCTCCAGATCGGTCGGATCGCCGGCTACTACCTGGCCGCCCTGGGCCACCTGTGTGCCGACCCGGACGGACGACACGACCAGGCCAACCTGATGGAGCCCGAGGAGACCCGACTGGTCACCCGATCGCTGTCCGGTCCGGACCGGCCACTGCCGGCGGGTACCTTCGTCGACCTGTTCTCCCAGGCGGCGACCACCTGGCCGGAACGCACCGCGTTGCGCCACGGTGAGCACCGGTTGGACTATGCGGACCTCCGCACCACGGCCGAGGAGCTGGCCGAGGGACTGCGCCGGCACGGTCTGCGTCCCGGCGACCGCTGTGTGGTCGCGCTGCCCCGTGGCGTGCCGTGGGCGGTCACCGTACTGGCGGTGCTGTGGTGTGGCGGGGTGTACGTGCCACTGGACCCCTCCCATCCGTCGGCCCGGCTCGCGGCGGCAGCGGTCCGGGCCGATGCCACCCTGGTGGTGGCCGAGACCGACCACGTGCCGGCGATCCGTGCCGGCCTGGCCGGGCGCCCCGGCGGTGACCGGTGCCGCGTGGTC
>DATCWR010000381.1:0-8994 GCA_036566245.1 Mycobacteriales bacterium
TGGCGGCAGGCGGTCCACGGATGGCCCGGGTTGCACGCCGACGACCTCACCGACCTGGCTCTGTCGACCGCCGGGGTGGGCCGTCCGACCTGACCTGGTCGGCCGGTTCACCATCGGGCTCGGATCCAGGTACCGACACCGGGCGGTCGGCGGCGATCCGGTCGGCTGCCTGCTGGAAGAACCGCAGCAACTCCACGGGGAAGGGCATCACCAGGGTGCTGTTCCGCTCCGCGGCGACGTCAACAACGGTCTGGAGGAGCCGCAGTTGCAGCGCCCCCGGGGTGGTTGACATCGCCTGTGCGGCCTGGGACAACTTCCGCGATGCCTGCAACTCTCCGTCCGCGGCGATGACCCGGGCCCGCCGCTCACGCTCGGCCTCGGCCTGCCGCGACATGGACCGCTTCATCGAGTCCGGCAGCGAGACGTCCTTGACCTCGACCCGTTCGATGAGCAGACCCCAGGGTTGTTCGGTGGGCACGTCGATGACGGCCTTCAACTCGGCGTTGATCTTCTCGCGGTCCGACAACAGGGTGTCCAGGTCGGCACGGCCGATGACCGAACGCAGTGATGTCTGGGCCACCTGCGACACCGCGTTGGGGTAGTTCCGCACGTTGACGATGGCCTTGACCGGATCGACCACCCGGAAGTACACCACCGCGTCCACGACCAGCGTGACGTTGTCACGGGTGATGGCGCCCTGCGCGGGCACGCCCATCACGGCGGTCTGCAACGACACCTTCACCATGTGGTCCGCGAACGGGATGATCAGCCGCAGGCCGGGCTCGCGGATCTGCGGCAACAGCCGACCGAACCGGAACACGATTCCCCGTTCGTACTGCTGCACCGCGCGCACACTCGCGGCCAACAGAACCAGCGCCACGATCACCACGATCACCACGACGACCACGACAGCGCCCACGACAGGTGGATACCCGCTTCGCCGTGACCCATCCCAGCGTCAGCGAAACACGTAGTTTTCAGGACAGAACGGGCTGCGCGTCCCGAGGCACCAGGTGCGGACCGCGACTAGGGTGCGGGGCGTGACGTCGAACCGGCCCGACGACCAGGCGGTTACCGAGGTGGCCGCGGAGGCGGCCGCCGAACCACTCGTCGAGTCGGCTGTCGGGCCGGTGGTCGAACCGGTACCCGAACCGCTTGGTCCGTTGCTGGTGGTGGACGCGGCCAACGTGGTGGGGTCCGTACCGGACGGCTGGTGGCGGGACCGTCACGCGGCCAACGAGCGTCTGCGTGACCGGCTGGCGGAGATCGCCGCCACCGGGCTGGACCCGGCCGGTGACCGGGTGCCTACCTGGGCCTGTCACCCCGGCCTGGAGGTGGTGCTGGTGGTGGAGGGCCAGGCCCGTGGCGTGACCAGCACGGCGTCGGTGCGGGTGGTGGCCGCACCAGGGTCCGGGGACGACGCGGTCGTGGAGGTTGTTCGCCGCGACGGTGTCAACCGCCGCTGCCTGGTGGTCACCGCGGATCGGGAGCTCCGTGCCCGGGTCATGGCGTTGGGCGCCGAGGCGGCTGGTCCCTCGGCGGTGCTCCGGTAGTCGTGTCCGGCCCCGCTCCACAGCGGACCTGGTGGAACACCGAGGGCGCCGCCGGGAGGTTTCCCACCCGGCGGCGCCCTCGGTGCGGCTCGTGGAGCCGGTCAGATCCTGTAGTAGGCGCTTATCTCGAAAAGACCGTGCTGACAGACCGGGCCGTAGGTCCACGGCACCGCGAACGGCCCGAACCGGTACGGCGGCCATGCCCACAACCAGGCCGGGTCTGGCTCACAGGGCCGGTCCACCGGCTCCCCCACCCCCGGCACCACACCCCAGTGCAGATTCTCCGCAGCACGCTGACCCGGTGCCAACACCACCACCGACGGCCCCGGGTTGGTGGACCGGGTCACCGTGGTGGGCAGCGGGGTGCCGTCGGCGGCCTGTAGCCGCAGCCGGCTGTATCCGTACAGGACACAACTGCGTCTGCCGACGTTGGTGACCACCAGTCGGCTGTACCGCTGGCCCGCACCGGCCTCGGGTGGCTCGACCACCCCACGCAGAACCCGGGCGGTGCACAGCCGACCGAAACGAGTTGGTACCGGCCCGGTGTCAATCCGCTGCACGGCCGGAACGATGGCTGGATCCGTGCCAGACCCGCCAAACGCGGACATGCCAGCACCGCAGGCCAGCGCCGGGGTGGCCAACACCACCACCGCGGCCAGGCCCGAGGTCACACCCGTGGCAACTGTGGACAGTCTCATCAGGACCTCCGATCGCCGGGGAACCTGCTCCTGTCCATGAATATCGGCCGGTGTGGCACCGATCCTGATCACCGGGACGGGTTGGTCACCGTGGCGACACGGAATCCGCGGTCGGTTCAGTCCACGTCGATGAGTACCTTGCCGACCGCACCGGCCTGTACCGCCGCGTGCGCGTCCGCGGTCCGCTCCAGCGAGAACCGGTGCAACGGCAGTCCCGCCTCCGCGCCCACGCCCAACTCGCCCGCCCGCACCGCGGCCCGCACGTCAGCCACCGCGTTGTTCTTCGCCCACTCCGGAACGGTGTAGACCAGCACGAACTGGTATCGAATATTGCCCACCATGGCCGGTCGGACCGGCACGGGCACCTCACTGCCGTCGTTGGCGTAGGCGGCGACCACGCCGTTGTTGGCCAGCACGGCCAGGTCCAGTGCGGCGTTGGCCACCGGGGCCACCTCGACCACGATGTCGACGCCGTTCGGCGCGACCGCCCGGATCGACTCCACCGCGTGCTCGGACCGGTAGTTGACCACCTCGGCGGCCCCTGCCGCCCGGGCGAGTGTCGCCTTCTGCGCACTGCTGACCGTACTGATCACCTGTGCCCCGGCCCAGCGGGCGAGTTGGATCGCGGCATGGCCGACCGCTCCGGCGCCCCCGGCGACCAGCACGACCCGCCCGACCAGTGATCCGGGACCTAGCCGGTTCGGGCCGCCGTCGGCCACGGTCAGGCAGCGGTGCGCGGTCAGTGCCGGGATGCCCAGGCTCGCGCCGAGGTCAAAGGAGGCGTCATCGGGCAGCGGCACCACCTGACGGGCCGGCAGCACCACGTACTCCTGAGCGGTTCCGTCGGCACGCTGCCATCCGGCCTCCCACAGCCAGACACGCTGGCCGACGTGCAGGTCATCCACGTCCGTGCCGAGCGCGTCCACCGTGCCCGCGCCGTCCTGGTTCGGCACGATCTCCGGGAATGGCGTGGGCTGGCCCGGTCCGCTACCCACCCGCATCTTCCAGTCGGTCGGGTTCACCCCGGAAACCCGCACCCGAACCCTGACCTCGCCGGGCCCGGGCACCGGAATCGACCGTTCGGTCAGCCGTAGGACGTCGGTGTCGCCTGTCATCGTGTACGTGATCGCCTTCACGATCGGTACGAACGGGCGGGTCACCGGCGTTGTTCCTCGTTACTCAGACCGCCGTGGCGTCGGCTGGCCGCGCCGTGGGCCAGGTCGGGCAGCGCCAACTCGTGCCGTCGAAGTCCACCGGGAACGGCACGGCGTGCGGCAGTATCCGGCCCCAGACCCGGTCCGCTCCCAGCCCCTCACACAGTCCGACCAGGCCGACCGACAGCGTGCCGACATGGCTCACCACGGCGACCGTCTGACCGGGATGCCGATCGGCGATCGTGGCCATTGCGCGGGTGAAACGGACGGCTATCTGCCTGCCCGTCTCCCCTCCGGGTAACCGGACGTCAAGATCGCCGTCGACGATCCAGGCCCGCATCACGGTGGCGCTCCGGGCCCTCGCGGCCGGATCGGTGGTGCCCTCGTACTCCCCGAGGCCGTACTCGGTCAGATCGGCCAACACCTGGACGGGCACGCCCAACCGGGTCGCCGCGATCTGTGCGGTCTGCCCAGCCCGGATCGCCGGGCTCGTGTAGACCCGCGCCACCCCGGCCCGCCGCAGCGCCGGCACGGCCCGTTCGGCCTGAGCCTGGCCGGCCGGGCTCAGTGGGGCACCCGGTGGCCCGCTCGACAGCACCCCCGCGGCGTTGTCCACCGACTCGCCGTGCCTCAGGCACAGCACCCGCATCGCACCCATCGAACGATTGGACCATCTGTCACGGCACGGTCGGGTCGGGTTCGGGTAGACGGGACGCCGTACGTACCTGGTTGCCGGTCCAGGCGGCGGTGCCCACCGCCACGGCCGCGGTGACCAGCATCAGGGTCGGGTAACCCAGGCGTGGGGCGAGTTCGGCGAGCAGGTACGGACCGGCGAAACCGACGTAGGTGAGCGCGTAGAACACCGCGACCAGGCCGGCCAACTCGCCCGGGGCGGCCAGCCGTTCGACCTCGCGCAGCCCGGAGACCAGCAGGATGCCGTAACCACCCCCCATCAGCACGGCCACCGGCACGACCAGCAGTGCCTGGGAGGTGGCCGCGACCACGGCGGCCAGGCCGAGGCCGGCGGTTGCGGCGAGCAGCCCGACCGGCAGACCCGCCCCCTGGCGGACGGCCTCCACCCGGGTCGCGAACGGCTGCACCAGTACCCCGGTGAGCAGGGTCAGGCCGGTGATGACCGCGGTGAACGCGATGGGCAGCCCGGCGGTGTGCTCGGTGACGAAGCTGGTCACCACGGTGAAGGTGATCGTGGGCAGGGCGAAGACCCAGGGTGCGGCCGGGAGGACCACCAGCAGGAAGCGGGCCTGGTTGGCCGAGCGCAGCATGCCACCGGCCATCGCCCCGACCCCTGCCGACGGCCCGGTGCGGGGGGTGACGGTCTCCGGGGTGTTCCAGGCCAGCGGGGTGATGACCAGCATCAGCGCCAGGTGCACCAGGTAGGGCAGCACCTCGGGTAGTGGCGCCCACTGGGCGATCAACCCGGCGATGAGTGGTCCGGCTCCGAACCCGGCGGACAGCCAGATCGCCGACCGGCGGGCGCCGGTGCCGTCCGGGGCCGCGGCCGACAGTTCCTTGATCCAGGCGCTTCCCGGTCCGAACCCGGCGCCCGAGGCGACCCCGGCCAGGAACCGGCCGGCGAACAGCAGCCACGCCTGGTTCGCGCCGGCGACCAACAGCACCGAGGCGATGATCGAGATGATCAGGACCGGACGTAACGCGCTGCGCCGGCCGTGCCGGTCCGACAGCGGCCCGGCCACCAGCAGGGCCGGGATGAGTCCGAGGGCATAGGTACCGAAGATCGCCGTGACGGTGGTCTGGGTCATGTGCGACTGGTCGCGGTAGACACCCAACAGGGAGGCGAACTGGTTGGAACCCCACCCGACCCCGAACATGGCCAGCCCCACCCGGCTCCACGGTCGGATCGTCAGTCCCCCACCCAACACCACCACCACCGTCCGTAGTCGCCGGCCGGTGACCACTGTGGCACGAGTGGTCGATGGGCGACGCCCCGACGCCCGATGGTGTCCAGCACCACACGGCCACCGCGCGGCAGCGGCACCAACCGGCTCAGCCCGGGCGGACTCCCCACCCGGTGGTCACCGACTCACCCGGCTCCAGCCGGCGCAGCCCGTGCCCGCTACGGAAGGCGTTCGGCGCGCAGGTCATCGGTTCGACTCCCAGACCGCGCCGGAGGTACGGCGCCGGCTGGGTGTGCGCGGTGTAGATCTCCAGGAACGGGTATCCCTCGTCCACCCAGACCGCGACAGCACGACCGTCCGGGCCGGACAGGTGCACCCAGGCCAGCCCGTCACGGTCGCGGGCCAGGTCGGTGAACGTGTTGTCGATGTCCTGGTCCCCCAGTCGCCGACCGGTGCGGAAGTCGAACGGAGATCCGTCCACCGGCGCGGTCCCGGTGGGCAGGCCACGGTCGTCCACGGGCACCCAGGTGGCCGCGTCGAGCCGCAACGTGGCGGGGTCGATCCGGTCGGTGCCCACGGTGAGGTAGGGGTGTTGGCCGGTGCCGTACGGGGCCGGTCGGTCGCCGATGTTGGTCGCCGTGGTGTACACGCTCAGCCCGGTCTCGGCCAGCGTGTAGGTCACCGACACGTCCAGGGTGAACGGGTAGCCCATCAACGGGTGCAGCACGGTCCCGAGTTCGACCCGGTCGTCGGCCTGCGCGCGCACGGTCCAGTTCCGCCAACGCAGGAACCCGTGGATCGCGTTGCCCTTGTCCGGTTCGGTCAACGGGACCTGGTAGTCCACGCCGTCGAAGGTGTAGCGGCCCCCGTCGATGCGGTTCGGCCAGGGGATCAGCGGGAGCCCGCGGGCACCGGTACAGTGCTCGTCCTCGCGGTAGCCGTCGAGCAGGTCCACCCCGTCGACCGTGTAGGTACGCACCCCGCCGCCGACCTCGACCACCGTGGCCCGGTGTGCGCCGGCGACCAGGTGGAACTGCCTGCCGGAGGGAGGTTCCACGCACCCTCCGCTGCCGTCGCCGAACGTCGCACTTCCCTCACCGACCGTCACCCGGCACAGTCTAGGCGCGACACCACATCACGGCCTGCCGGATACGGTCGCGCGGTTCGGGGCTTTGACGACGGTGCCTCTGGTACGCGAGGGTCTGCCGAGGCCCCGCCCGGTTTCCACACCGAAACAGGCCGTGCTTCACACATCACGCCCACGGAGGTGACGGGTTTGAAGGCGATCACGGTGGTACCCGGGGAACCGGACCGGGTGCGGGTCAGCGAGAGGGATGAACCCGCGCCCGAGGAAGGCGCCTTACTGGTCGAGGGGCGTCTGGTCGGGATCTGCGGCACCGACGTCGACATCGTCGAACGCGGTTACGGATGGGCACCTGATGGCCGCGACCGGTTGGTCATCGGGCACGAGTCACTCGGGACGGTGCTCGAGGCGCCGCCGGACAGCGGGTTCACCGCCGGCGACCTGGTGGTGGGGATCGTCCGTCGCCCCGACCCGGTGCCGTGCGAACCGTGTGCGCACGGCGAGTGGGACTTCTGCCGCAACGGCCGGTACACCGAGCGTGGCATCAAACAGCGCGACGGCTATGCCGCCCAACGGTGGCGGATCGAACCGGAGTACGCCGTGCGTGTCGACCCCCGGCTGGGTGATCGCGGGGTCCTGTTGGAACCCACCTCGGTGGTCGCCAAGGCGTGGGAACAGATCGAACGGGTCCTGGGTCGTTCGTCCTGGCGACCCAGGACGGCTCTGGTCACCGGTGCCGGTCCGATCGGGTTGCTCGCCGCCATGCTGAGCGTCCAACGTGGATACGAGACGCACGTGTTGGACATCAACTCGGTCGGGCCGAAGGCGGCACTGGTGGCCGACCTGGGCGCCACCTTCCACACCGGTGCGGTCACCTCGATCGGGGTGGAGCCCGACGTGGTGATCGAGTGCACCGGACACGGCCCACTGGTCTTCGAACTGACCACCGTGGTCGCTCCGAACGCGGTGATCTGCCTGACCGGGATCTCCTCGGGCACCCGTACCGTGCCGATCGGACTGGACGAGATCAACAAGCAGATAGTGCTGGAGAACACCGTGCTGCTCGGGTCGGTCAACGCCGCGCGACGTCACTACGAGCAGGCCGCCGACGCCCTGGCCAGGGCCAACCAGCACTGGCTGGACCGGTGCCTGACCCGTCGGGTGCCGATGGACGAGTTCGCCGCGGCGCTGCACAAGGGTGATCACGACGTGAAGGTGGTCGTTGATCTGCGTGCCTGATCCCGCCGCCGGTCAGGCCCGCCCGTGGTTCACTCGGGCAGACCGGTGACCAGAATGCCGGCCTGGGTGTGGTACCGCTTGTTGATCCTGATCAGCACCGAGGTGAACGGTTCGAGGTAGCGGGCCACCCGCAGCGGTCCCGCGTCCACACCGGGCCGACCGGCGACCGCCTCGGCCAGGGCGACCACCACGGCCTTGGCCTGCGCGTCGTCGCCACACACCAGCACGTCCTCGTGGTGGCCGGTGGCCGGCTCCATCAGGTGTGCGGCGGCGACGTGGTGGAACGCCGCCACGACGTGGGAGTCGGGCAGCAGTGCCGCCGCCTGCTCGGCCGCGCTGCCCTCGGGCACGTCCAGTCCGTGCGGGCCGGTCCGGTCGAACCCCAGCGGGTTGACGCAACTGATCACCACCTTGCCGGCCAGTTCCGGGCGCAGTGACTCGACCAGTTCGCGGTGTCCGTCGTAGGGCACGGCCAGCAGCACCACGTCGGCGGTGCGGGCGGCCTCGGCGTTGTCGGCCGAACCGACCACGGCCCGACCGTCCAGTGCCGTGGTGAGTTCCGCCGCGATCTTGGCGGCCCGTTCGGCCGACCGCGAGCCGAGGGTGACCTGGTGTCCGGCCAGGGCGAACCGGTAGCCCAGTCCTCGACCCTGCGGGCCGGTACCCCCGATGACGCCGATCCGGTGAGCCTGCACGGGACGTTTCTCCGTTCGGTTGCGGTGTTGGGTTGGGTAGCGGGTCGTTCAGTTCCGATGGCCGCCGGTCAGGCCGACCGTCGGGCGGGTCGGTCCGGTGTGCACGATGGGGAGCGGAACGGCCCGGGTGGCCGTGTCGGCGCGGGCCGCGGCCAGGCGCTCGGCTGGCACCTCGCCATAGGTGGTGGTGCGTTGCCGGGCCGGCCGACCGATACCGGCGGCGATCTCCTCCAGTTCGGCGATGGTCCGGGCCGATCCGTGTTGGGATCCGGCCATCCGGGAGATGGTCTCCTCCATCAGGGTGCCGCCCAGGTCGTTCACCCCGCCGCGCAGCAGGGTCTGGCAGCCCTCCACGCCCAGCTTGACCCAGGAGCACTGGATGTTGTCGATCCGACCGTGCAGCAGCAGCCGGGCCATCGCGTGCACCGCCCGGTTGTCCCGCATGGACGGTCCTGGTCGGGCCGCCCCGGCCAGGTACAGCGGGGCGTTCTGGTGCACGAACGGCAGCCCGACGAACTCGGTGAACCCACCGGTCTGTGCCTGGATGCGGGCCAGCAACCGCAGGTGTGCCACCCAGTGGTGGGGTGCGTCCACGTGGCCGTACATCATGGTCGAGCTGGACCGCAGGCCCACCTCGTGGGCGGTGGTCACCACCTCGATCCAGGTGGCGGTGGGCAGTTTGCCCTTGGTGAGG
>DATCWR010000383.1:0-11917 GCA_036566245.1 Mycobacteriales bacterium
GGGCGGGACGAGGCGCTGCCCATGCTCACCGGCGTGCACCTGGAGGTGTCCGCCGGGTCGCTGAGGTTGTCGGCCACCGACCGGTACCGACTGGCGGTGTGCGAACTGCCCTGGGACCCGGTCCGGCCCGGGCTGGTTCCCTCTCCCGTGCTGGTTCCGGCCCGCATGCTCACCGAGGCGGCCAGGGCACTGGCCGGCGAACCGACCGTCACCCTGTGCCTGCCCGACCCTGACGGCGGGCGCGACGGCATCCGTTCCGACGGGGTGATCGGCATCCAGGTCAGCGCCCGGCGCACGATGGCCCGGTTACTCGACGCGGCCTTCCCCCGGATCGACCACCTGTGGCCGGCGACGTTCCCGACCGTCGCCGACGTGTCGGCCCGGGAACTGGTCGACGCGATCGGACGGGTCTGTCTGGTCGCCGGACCACGTACACCGGTGCGTCTGACGTTGCAGCCGGGCACGGTTCGGGTCGGCGCCGGCGACCATGACGAGGCCGATGCCGAACAGGACCTACCCGCCGACATGTCCGGTGAGCCGGCCACGGTGGCGTTCACCCCGCAGTACCTGGTGGACGGGATACGCGGTGCCGGCACCAGGATGGTCCGGCTGTCACTGACCGGCAGCGGCAGACCCGCGGTGATCACCGCCGCAACGTCGGTGACAGGGTCCGCCGAGTCACCCACGGCCGACTTCCGATATCTGGCCATGTCGTTGCGCATGTCGTGAATCTGGGTGCCGCGCCCACCCCCTGTTCCGGTCCCGCACGGTGACCGCGCACACCGGCGCGGCGACACATCCACCGGTGCCGTATCGTGGACGCGATGGCCCATGTGCCATTTGTGGTGTCCCGGATCTCCCGGGACACGTGGTCGCTCGACATCGCTTCCGTCACGGGTTTCCCGCGCGTGGGCTCGCTGCGGCCTGAAACCCCTTCGACGAACGGATGCCTGTGCCCCGACCTTCTCGCACCCTGTCACGAACCAACTCCGCCGGCCGAGTCGATGCCGGCACCCGGCGCCGCTCCCCCGGAGCCCCGGGCCACCGCAACGGCGGCTGGAACAACGGCCGCGCCACCGACCAGAACGGTGGTCAGAACCCCGGCCACCACGGTCGCCGGAACGGCAACCGCGCGAACCGGGCGGCCAGCCCCGTGCGCCCCGCCCGACCGGTGAACACGTCCGCGTCATGGTTGGCCGCGCACACCCGGTCGCCCCGCCCGTCGGCGGGTTCGCTCACCGACGCGGGACTGCCGGCCGCGCTGGTCACCGCACTGCGCGGCCGCGGTATCACCGAGCTGTTCCCGATCCAGGCGGCCACCCTGCCGGACGCACTGGCCGGTGAACACGTACTCGGCCGGGCCCGCACCGGTTCGGGCAAGACCCTCGGGTTCGGCCTGCCCACGCTGACCAGGCTGGCCGCCGCCGAGCACCGGACCCGGCCGACCCGGCCACGTGGCCTGGTGGTCGTGCCCACCCGAGAACTGGCACAGCAGGTCGCCGACGCGCTGTCGCCGCTGGCCAGCGCGCTGCGACTGCGGCTGACCACCGTGTACGGCGGCACCTCGCTGTCCCGGCAGATCAACGCGCTGCGCCGCGGTGTCGACATCGTGGTGGCCACCCCGGGCCGGTTGACCGACCTGATCGAGCGGGGCACCTGCGCCCTCGACGAGGTGGCGGTGACCGTGCTGGACGAGGCCGACCACATGTGTGACCTGGGCTTCCTGCCGGCGGTGCGCGCCCTGCTCGCCCAGGTCCCGGCCGACGGCCAGCGGATGCTGTTCAGCGCCACCCTGGACAACGACGTGCAGACCATCGTTCGCGAGTACCTGCCCGAACCGGTGTTGGTGGCACTGGACGACCCGGAGGCAACCGAGCACGCCGCCACCCACCACCTGTTCGAGGCCGAGGACCCCAGGGCCAAGTTCGACCTGGTCGCCGCACTCGCCGGGGGTCTGGGACGCACCCTGCTGTTCTCCCGGACCAAGCACGGCGCCGACCGGCTGGCCCGCCAGCTCACCGACGCGGGCATCCTGGCGGGTGCGCTGCACGGCGGGCTGGCGCAGAACGCCCGGACCCGCCAGTTGCGCTCCTTCGCCGAGGGCAGCAGGCGGGTGCTGGTGGCCACCGACGTGGCCGCCCGGGGCATCCACGTCGACCACATCGACCTGGTGGTGCACGTCGACCCACCCACCGACCCGAAGACCTACCTGCACCGGTCCGGCCGGACCGCCCGGGCCGGCGCCGAGGGCACCGTCGTGGTGGTGGCGTTGCGCGACCAACGCCAACCGGTGGAGCGGATGTTGCACGCGGCCGGTATTGACGTCAGGGCGGTGCCGATGGGCGCCGACGACCCGCAGGTCCGTGAGCTGGTTGGGCCACCGGCACCGCGCGAGACCCTGCCGGTGCAGCCGATCCAGCCGGCTCGTCCGGCGCAGCACTCCCGGCAGTCCCGGTCGGACCGGGCGAGCCGCCCCGGTCGGGTGAACCGGCGGGACGAGTCGGCCGGGCATCACGCCAGCCACCGCACCCGCCGCCCAGCCGCCTGACGCACCGTTCGGTTCAGAAACCGGCGCCCACGTCCGCCACGTCGGCCGGCTTGTCCGGCCGACGTTCGGGCTGGGCCCCCCCGTGGCCGGCCCGCCGACGCCGGTCACAGGTCTGTGGTGCGCCAGGCGGGACACACGTGGCTCCAACCATGTTGATGTATCGTGCGAAGGCGGGAATTGTGGCCTGAAGGTGGGAGAAACGGACGGCTATGGCGGTCGGAAACGAGGACAGCGCGACCCGGTGTCCCATCTGCGTGACCTGCGGCGTGCAGTACACCGCACCGCGCGAGGACTGTCCTATCTGCGGTGACGAACGTCAGTACATCGGCTGGGACGGGCAGCGCTGGACCACCCTGGCCGAGCTGCGCGCCGCCGGGCACCGTGGCGTGCTACGCGAGGAGGGTCCCGGTGTCATCGGGGTCGGCAGCGAACCTGCGATCTCCATCGGCCAACGGGCACTGCTGGTGCGGGCCGAGACCGGCAACATGCTGTGGGACTGCATCACCTACATCGACGACGACCTGGTCGCCGACATCAACAAGCTCGGCGGGATCAGTGCGATCGCGATCAGCCACCCGCACTACTACTCCAGCATGATCGAGTGGGCCCACGCCTTTGATGCCCCCGTCTACATCCACTCCGCCGACCGGCAGTGGGTCGCCCGCCCGGACGATGCCGTGCGGTTCTGGGAGGGGGACACCCTCGAACTGGCCCCCGGGCTGACACTGGTCAACGCCGGGGTCCACTTCGCCGGTGGCACCGTGCTGCACTGGGCGGGCGCCGACGAGGGGCGGGGGGCACTGTTCAGTGGCGACATCGCCCACGTCGTGAACGACCGCGACTGGCTCAGCTTCATGTACAGCTACCCGAACCAGATCCCGGAACGCCCGTCGACCGTACGCCGCGCGGTGCGACTGCTCGACCAGTTCACCTTCGACCGCATCTACGGCGCCTGGTGGCGGCGCATCGTCACTCAGGACGGTAATGCCGCGCTGCGTCGATCAGCCGAGCGTTACCTGCGATTCGTCCTTGACCAGCCTGATTCACAGAAGCTGGACTGACCGCACACCGAGGGAACGCCGACCGGCACGGCAACGGCGCTCCCTCGGTGTGTGCGCGTCCGACCACCTCGACCGCGCGGCGGGCGCGAACGGTCACCAGTCGGTGGCGATGTACTTGGACTCGGTGTAGTCCAGCAGGCCGTCGTGGCCGCCCTCGCGGCCCAGACCGCTCTGCTTGACCCCGCCGAACGGTGCGGCCGGGTCGCTGACCAGACCACGGTTCAGCCCGACCATGCCCGACTCCAGCGCCTCGCTGACCCGCAGCCCGCGGGCCAGGTCCGCGGTGTAGACGTAGGCGACCAGGCCGTACTCGGTGTCGTTGGCCAACGCGACGGCCTCCTGCTCGGTGTCGAAGGTGGCCACCGGGGCGACCGGGCCGAAGATCTCCTCACCCAGGATGGCCGACTCCGGAGGCACGCCGGTCAGCACCGTGGGCTGGTAGAAGAAGCCGGTGTCGTCCGAACGCTGTCCGCCGATCAGCACCGACGCGCCGCCGGCCACGGCGGAACGGACCAGCTCGTCGACCTTGTCCACGGCGGCAGCGTTGATCAGCGGCCCCAGTTGGGTCTCCGGTTCGGTACCGGGGCCCATCCGCATCGCGCCCATCCGGTCGGCCAGCCGCCGGGAGAACTCCTCGGCGATCCCGGCCTGCACGTAGAACCGGTTGGCCGCGGTGCACGCCTCGCCACCGTTGCGCATCTTGGCCACCATGGCGCCCTCGATCGCCGCGTCCAGGTCGGCGTCATCGAACACCACGAACGGGGCGTTGCCCCCCAGTTCCATGGACGTGTGCACCACCTGGTCGGCCGCCTCACGCAACAACACCCGGCCCACCTCGGTGCTGCCGGTGAACGACAACTTGCGCACCCGCGGGTCGTGCAACATCGCCGAGACCACCGGACCGGACCGCCGGGACGGCACCACGTTGACCACCCCGTCGGGCACCCCGGCCTGCTCCAACAGCCGGGCCACCGCCAGCGCGGTGAGCGGGGTGTCGCTGGCCGGCTTGAGCACCATGGTGCAGCCGGCGGCCAACGCCGGACCCATCTTGCGGGTCGCCATGGCCGCCGGGAAGTTCCACGGGGTGACCATCACGCACACGCCGATCGGCTGGTGCACCACCAGGATCCGGTTCTTCCCGGACGGCGCGGTGAGCAGGGTGCCGGCCGCACGCACCGCCTCCTCCGCGTTCCACCGGAAGAACTCCGCCGCGTAGGTGACCTCGGCCCGCGCGTCGGACAGCGCCTTGCCGTTCTCCAGGGCGATGAGCACGGCCAGGTCGTCGGCGCGTTCGATCATCAGTTCGAAGGCGCGACGCAGTATCTCCGAACGGTCCCGGGGCGCGGTGGCGGCCCACCCTGGCCCGGCCCGGTGCGCCGCGTCGACCGCACGCAGACCATCGACCACGTCGGCGTCGGACACCGACGCGACGGCCTCACCGGTGGCCGGATCCAGCACGTCGAAGGTGGCGCCGGACTCGGCCGGAACCCATCTGCCCCCGATGAACAACCGGGTCGGGACATCCTCCCCCGGACCGCCGGTGGCGCCCGTCGGTCCACCCGTCCTTCCGGACACACCCTGACCGTTACCGCTGTGGGTCATGCGCCGTTCCTCCATCGTGCCTGTGGTCGGGCGGCCCGGGCGGTCCGGTCGCCACCGCTCCGCCCGTCCGTCGACATGGGTGCTCCACCACGTGACCCTAGGTCCCGCCGCGGTGGCCCGCAGTTCCAGCACGGCGGCGAGGTCCGGGTCCTTCGCAACAGAACCGAGGTGAACGTAGGCGCCCGGTCCGGGGGGACCAACGCCGGGGGTCCCGTACCGGCGAACGATGGAACGGCACCCTCGGCCCGACGCTCCGACCCGTCGACGACCTCTCGAACGCGGTAGGTGTCCGGTCGGTTTCGTTGTGTGCTGGACGCCGGGTCGATCCGCGGTGCAGTCTCTTCTGTGATCTTCGCCGGAACGGGTGACCGCCCCTCCGGCACCGACATGCGGGAGGTGCTGATGCGGACAGGACGCGCGGTGACGGCGGTGTTGGTCGCGATCGTGTTGGCCGGCTGCGGCGGGTCGGGCGACAACGATCCGGCGGCCGCGGCATCTGGCGGCCCGCGCGCGCTGCCGACCGGGCAGAGCCAGACCGTCGCGGTGGACCTGACCTTCACCGGTGCGGTCAGCGGGCACGTGACCTCGGCGAAGACCGGGCCGAAGTTCGAGTGCGGTACGCCGACGTTCCCGGACGTGTTCATCCTCAGCGACCTCGAGGTGGAACTCGACGCCAAGGTGTGGGCACTGAGTGTCGTGGCGAACGGCTACTCCGGGCCGGGACGGATCACCGCCGACATCGCGGTGACGCTGGCTGATCCGACCGATCCGACCGGCGGATTCGTCGGTACCGACCGGGACACCACCGAGATGACGATCAACGACGACACCAGGTCCGGCACCACCAAGGACACCCTCTTCCGGAGCACCAGCGGAAACACGGTGACGGTGCAGGTCTCCGGTACCTGGCGCTGTCCGTAGATGCGGCTGACGCCCGGCTCAGCGGAAGGCCCAGGTGTCCGGTGGCGCGTCGGGTGACTCGACCGCGTCGGCGTCGGTGAACGGCTTCGCGCCGGCCACGAACTGCCCTAGTGCGTCGCCACCCAGCACCCTGGCCCGAAACGCGGCAGAGGCCGCACGCCGGGCCACCTCGGTTTCCGGCAGGGCCGCGGTGGACCCGGCCAGCACCATGTTGCCGAAGCGACGCCCACGCAGGACCGCCGGTTCGGCCAACAACAACGCGTGTTCGAAGACCTGGAGTACTCCGGCCGCGACCCGCCGGGTGTAGCGCAACGGTGACCCGTCGGCGATGTTGGCCAGGTAGACGCCACCGGGGGACAGCACCCTGGTCACCTCGGCGAGCAGGTCGGTACCGGTCAACGAGGCCGGTACCCGGCCGGCGGCGAACGCGTCGACCACCACGACGTCGGCCCGGTTGGCCGGCAGGTCGGTCAACCCGTCCCGACCGGCCTGCCCGCGCACCCGGATACCACTGGAGCGGCCGACCGGCAGCACCTGGCGCACCAGCGCGGTCAGTTCCTCGTCCGGTTCGAACACCAACTGCCCGGACCCGGGCCGGGTCGCCGCCAGGTACCGCGGCAGCGCCAGTCCGGCACCACCCACGTGTACCACCCGTAGTGCACGACCCGGCTCGGCCCAGCCGTCGAGCACGTCGACCATCCACCGCAGATAGTCGAACTCCAGGTAGGTCGGGTCCTCGAGGTCCACATACGACTGTGGCACGCCGCCGACGGACAACATCCAGCCGGACGGACGGTCGGCGTCCCGGAGCAGTTCGGCCTCGCCGGACCGCACCGGATACCGACCCATCGCCTCGCGCATCCCGCAATCCTGACAGCGCCACCGGCCCCCGGCCAACACGGCGCCGCGCCGGTCAGCTTCGCGAAACCGCGACCGCGGCGGTCAGCGGGCGGTCAACCGTAGGAACAGAAACCTCGGCCGGGTGGTCAGCGCCTGCCACACCTGCGCCGAACGCTCGCGCGCCTCGGGCAACGGCTGCGGTTCCCGTAGCACCTCAAGAGCGAAGCCGGCCTCGGCCATCGGCCCGAGCATCGCCTCCAGGGGTCGGCGCCAGAACGTCATGGTGACCGGCAGCCCACCCTTGAACCACATCTCCGACCACGACTCGACCGCGAAGTAGTCGTCGCTGCCGGACAGTTCGAACTCGCAGAACGGGTGGTGCACCGTGACCACCAGCACCCCACCCGGACGTAACACCCGGCGGAACTCGGCGAGCGGACCGGACCAGTCCGGCAGGTAGTGCAGTACCAGCGGGGCAAGCACGACGTCCACCGTGGCCGAGGGTACGAAGTCCAGCGGTTTGCCGAGATCGGCGACGTGCCAGTCCACCGGTGCGTGTGGACCGACCCGGCCTCGGGCCAGTTCGATCATTCGTGGGCTGGCGTCCACGGCCACCACCCGGGCACCCCGACCTACCAGTTCCCTGGTGTAGTACCCGGACCCACAACCGGCGTCGAGCACCCGCAGGCCGGACACGTCGGGCAGCAGGGCCAACGTGTTGGGCATCGCGTACAGCGAGTTGATCGGATTCTGGGCCACGTCCGCGTCATAGTGTGAGGCCATCTCGTCATACGGATTCGTGGGCATCGAACGATTATCCCGACCGGTGGTCGGTTGGACAGAAACGGGTCGACCGAACCCACCATCGGTGGATTGCCGATCCGGACCGATCCCTGGTCGGCGCACCTGTCCGGTGAGCGAGAAACGTGCGCGGGTTTCATTCCTCCCGGCGATCTGCCAGGGCATGATCTAGCCGACAACCGACCTCCGTGGTCCACACCGCGCGGAGGTCACGAGAGGGAGGCAGGGCTGCGTTGAGCATTCTCGGCACCCGCGTGGTTCGCACCGAAGACCCGCTGTTTCTGACCAGGGGCGCGACCTACACCGACGATCTGGTCGACGAACGGCTGGCCGGGGCGTTGTATGCCACATTCGTGCGTTCGCCGGTGGCACACGCCAGGGTCCTGTCGGTGGATGCCACCGAGGCGCTACGGGCACCGGGGGTGGTCGCCGTGGTCACCGGCGCCGACCTGACCGACGTCGCCCCGATACCACCGATGGTTCCCCTGTTCAACCAGCGGATGGTGGAGCCGCTGCTCGCCACGGACGTCGTGCGCTATGTCGGCGACCCGGTTGCCGTGGTGCTCACCGAGGAGCGCTACCAGGGCGAGGACGCCGCCGAACTGGTCGCGGTCGACTACGACCCGCTGCCGGTGGTGGTGGACCCGCGCGAGGCGGCCACCGACCACACGCTGCTCTTCCCGGAGGCCGGCACGAACGTGGTCGTCGAGTTCGAACCCGACGGCGGGCTGGACCCACACCTGTTCGACGACTGTGAGGTCGTGGTCACCCGGCAGATCACCAACCAGCGACTGGCGCCCGCCTCGATGGAGACCCGGGCGGCAGCAGCCGTGTGGGGTACCGACGGCCGGTGTGTGCTGTGGTGTTCCAACCAGGGCGCACAGGGCGCGCGCGCCGGGGTGGCCAGGATGCTGGGCCTCGACCGCGAACTGTTGCGGGTGATCACCCCGGACGTGGGCGGGGGGTTCGGGGCGAAGTTCGGCGCCGAACCGGACTACGCGCTGGTGGCGTGGTTGGCCCGGCGGATGGACCGGCCGGTGCGCTGGGCGGAGACCCGTTCGGAGAACCTGGTCGGGATGACCCACGGCCGCGCCCAGGTGCAGCAGATCACCATCGGTGGGCGACGGGATGGCACGGTGACCGCCTACCGGTTGGACGTGCTGCAGGACTCTGGTGGCTACCCACGGTTCGGCGCGGTGCTGCCCGAACTCACCCGGCTGATGGCCACCGGGGTCTACGCGATCGACCGGGTGGAGTCCAGGGCCCGCAGCGTGGTCACCAACACCACGCCGCTGAGCGCCTACCGGGGCGCCGGGCGACCGGAGGCCACCGCGGCGATCGAACGAGCCATGGACCTGTTCGCCGCCGAGATCGGGATGGACCCGGCCGAGGTACGTCGGCGCAACCTGGTGCCGCCGTTCACCGAGCCGTTCACCACCTCCTGCGGTGCGGTCTACGACACCGGGGACTATCCGGCCGCACTGGAGCGGGTGCTGGCCGCGGCTGGGTACGACGAGCTGCGCGCCGAGCAGGCCGAGCGTCGGGCCCGGGGCGACGTGGTGCAGACCGGTATCGGGCTGTCGGTGTACGTGGAGGTCACCGGCGGCGCCGGGGAGGGAGGCGCACCCCGGGAGAACGCCACGGTCGAGGTGCACCCCGACGGCACCGCCACCATCCTGACCGGTACCTCGCCACACGGCCAGGGCCACGCCACCGCATGGGCGATGCTGGCCAGCGAACAACTCGGCATCCCGATCGAGAAGATCACCGTGCGGCACGGCGACACCGACCTGATTCCCCGGGGTGGGGGCACGGCCGGTTCCCGCAGCCTGCAACAGGGTGGTTCGGCCGTGCACAAGGCCACCGCGGAACTGATCGGGTTGGCCCGCCAGCGGGCCGCCGACCTGCTGGAGGCCAATCCCGACGACCTGGTGGTGGACACCGACCGGGCCGCGTTGACCGTGGCGGGTTCACCCGAGGCCGCGGTCACCTTCGCCGAGTTGGCCGCGCGGGAGCGGCTGTTCGCCCACACGGTGTTCAACGCACCCGGCCCCACGTTCCCGTTCGGTGCGCACCTGGCCGTGGTCGACGTGGACACCGAGTCGGGTAAGGCGACCCTGCGCAGGATGGTCACCGTGGACGACGCCGGCACGCTGATCAACCCGCTGCTGGCAGAGGGACAGCGACACGGGGGTATCGCCCAGGGCGCCGCCCAGGCCCTGTACGAGGAGATGGTCTACGACGCGGACGGCAACCCGTTGACCGCCACCTTCGCCGACTACCCGTTCCTCACCGCCCCGGAGATCCCCAGCTTCGAACTGGTGCCGATGGTGACGCCCACGAACTACAACCCGTTGGGTGCCAAGGGCATCGGTGAGGCGGGCACCATCGGGGCGACCCCGGCCGTGCAGAACGCGGTCATCGACGCGGTGGCGCACCTGGGTGTGCGGCACATCGAGATGCCGACCTCCCCACAGCGGGTGTGGGCGGCGATCCAGCAGGCGAGCGAGGTGGACTCCTGATGCGAGTACGGATCACGGTCAACGGTCAGCAGCGGGAGGACGAGGTCGAACCCCGGCTGTTGTTGGCGCACTACCTGCGCGAGGTGTGCGGGTTGCGCGGCACCAACATCGGCTGCGACACCACCTCGTGTGGCGCGTGCACCGTGCACCTGGACGGCGAGGCGGTCAAGTCGTGCACGGTGCTGGCCGCCCAGGCCGACGGGTGTGCGGTGACCACGATCGAGGGTCTGGCCGGCGACGACGGTGCACTGCACCCGGTGCAGGCCGCCTTCCGGGCCGAACACGGCCTCCAGTGCGGTTTCTGCACGCCGGGCATGGTGATGGCGGCGGTGGGTCTGCTGCGGGACAACCCCACGCCGACCGAGGAGGAGGTGCGGGCCGGGTTGGAGGGTAACTTCTGCCGGTGTACCGGCTACCACAACATCGTGCGGTCGGTGTTGGCCGCCGCGGGCACCGACCGGACCGGAGCGCAGGCATGATCCCGGCCGCGTTCGACTATGTCCGGGCCGGTTCGGTCGACGAGGCCCTGTCACTGCTGGTCGAGCACGGTGAGGAGGCCAAGCTGCTCGCCGGCGGCCACTCGCTGCTGCCGATGATGAAGCTGCGGTTGGCCTCGCCAGGGATGCTGGTCGACGTGGGCCGGCTCACCGACCTGTCCTACGTGCGGATCGAGGGTGACCAGGTCGCGGTCGGGGCCCTGACCCGGCACCGCGACGTGGAGTCCTCGCCGATACTGCGCACCGAGGTGCCGCTGCTGGCGCATGCCGCGTCGCTGGTCGGCGACCCGCAGATCCGCCGCCGGGGCACCCTGGGCGGGTCGCTGGTGCACGGCGATCCGGCCGCGGACCTGCCCACCGCGGTGCTGGCGCTCGATGGGGTGCTGGTGCTGCGCGGTCCGGCCGGCCGGCGGGAGGTGCCGGCGAGCGAGTTCTTCGTCAGTTACTTCGAGACGGCCACCGGACCGGACGAGATGCTGGTCGAGGTGCGGCTGCCCCGGTTGGCCGGGGTGGGCTGGGGGTACCAGAAGTTCACCCGTCGGGCCAACGACTGGGCCATCGTCGGGGTCGCCGCGGTGGCGAACCGGGTGGCGCTGGCCAACATGGGCAGCACCCCACTGCGGGCCACCGCGACCGAGCGGGCACTGGCCGCCGGCGCGTCGGTCGCCGAGGCAGCAGCGCTCGCCGACGAGGGCACCGAACCGACCGCGGACCTGCACGCCAACCAGGACTACCGGCGCCACCTGGCCCGGCTTCTCACCCGTAGGGCCCTCACCGCAGCAACCATAACGTGACAAACCAAACAGTGCGTGGGGCGCAACACGGGGCACCCGTTGGTGCGATGCTCCGACTGTCATGAGTTTCCGGCCGGACGGTGCGCGAGCGCCTGCCCACCGGTACGGACTCTCACCAGGTCAGCCCGCCGATCCTCGGGCCGAGCCGACCGCGCGACGGCACGCCGCAGCCGAAGCGTGGACGTGCGTGCCGGTCCCAGGACGGGCGGGTCCCTCTGCCCTCGGAGTGCCGATGAGAAGAGCACTACACCTACTCGCGGCCGGCAGCGCGGCGGCACTGGTCGCCTCGCTGTCGGTGACGGGTTCGGCGGCCGCGGCGGCCGCCCCACGC
>DATCWR010000387.1:0-3802 GCA_036566245.1 Mycobacteriales bacterium
GCACCTCGCCGATCTTGTAGTTGATACCGGTGTAGAACAGGATCCGCTCGGTGGTCGTCGTCTTGCCCGCGTCAATGTGGGCCATGATCCCGATGTTGCGGGTCCTGGCCAGGGCGGCGTCGGCGGTAGCCACTGTGCGTCCGTCTCTCTCAGTAGTCTCGTGAACCGTCTGTACGGGTGAGTCCCGCGGTGCGGGCGGCCCTACCAGCGGTAGTGGGCGAACGCCTTGTTGGACTCGGCCATCTTGTGGGTGTCCTCCCGACGCTTCACGCTGGCCCCCAGGCCGTTGCTCGCGTCGAGCAGTTCGTTCATCAGGCGCTCGGTCATGGTCTTCTCCCGGCGGGCCCGGCTGTAGGCCACCAGCCAACGCAGCGCCAGGGTGGTGCTGCGGCCGGCCCGCACGTCGACCGGCACCTGGTAGGTGGCGCCACCAACCCGACGGCTACGCACCTCCAGCGTGGGCTTGACGTTGTCCAGGGCACGCTTGAGGGTGATCACCGGGTCGTTGCCGGTCTTCTCCCGGCACCCCTCCAGGGCGCCGTAGACGATGCGCTCGGCAACCGAACGCTTACCGCTGAGCAGCACCTTGTTCACCAGCTGGGTGACCAGCGGCGAGTTGTAGACCGGGTCGGTGACGAGCGGCCGCTTCGGGGCCGGGCCCTTGCGGGGCATCAGCTCTTCTCCTTCTTCGCGCCGTAGCGGCTACGGGCCTGCTTGCGGTTCCGCACGCCCTGGGTGTCGATCGAGCCGCGGATGATCTTGTACCGAACACCGGGCAGGTCCTTCACCCGGCCGCCACGAACCAGCACGATCGAGTGCTCCTGCAGGTTGTGTCCGACCCCCGGGATGTAGGCCGTGACCTCGACCCCGCTGGTCAGCCGCACCCTGGCCACCTTGCGCAGCGCCGAGTTGGGCTTCTTGGGCGTCGTCGTGTAGACGCGCATGCAGGTGCCACGACGCTGCGGGCACCCCTTGAGCGCCGGCGTCTTGGTCTTCTCGACCTTGTCCTGGCGGCCCTTGCGGACCAGCTGCTGGATCGTGGGCATGAAGGCCTCGCGTCTCCCGTCCGGTCGTACACCCCGGCACGTGCCATCGCACGCGCCACCAGGGTGCTCTTGCTGGGTCTTCGGTGTCCCACCGACCCCCGCGGTCGGGCGTGTCGCCCTACTCACGAACCACCCACGTGGATGATCAGTGAGGGAGAGGATCAGCAGGTTCCGCGCGGCTTCGCGACACGAGGCACGCGAGGAGGGCCCAGGTCACCCCAGGCACGAGTGGCAACGATACAGACTGCGCCCGCACAGGTCAAAACGGCGCCCCGAACAGTGAGCGACACCACACCGCGGCAACGACGATGGCCGGGCGCGTCACGCCCGGCCATCGTCGTTCAGCGATCAGCGGTAACTGTCGCGACCGTAGTCGTAGTCGTCCAGTGGCACGGCCTGACCGGTTCCCGGACCGAAGACGGACCCGGCCTCGTAGTACCCGGCCTCGTCGTACCCGCTCATCGAGTACGCCTGGGCACGCGCCTCCTCGGTCGGCTCCACCCGGATGTTGCGGTACCTGGCGATACCCGTACCGGCCGGGATCAGCTTTCCGATGATCACGTTCTCCTTGAGACCGACGAGCTTGTCACTCTTGGCCTGGATGGCCGCGTCGGTGAGCACCCGGGTCGTCTCCTGGAACGACGCCGCGGACAACCACGACTCGGTGGCCAGCGACGCCTTGGTGATCCCCATCAACACCGGTCGACCGGACGCGGGATCGCCGCCCTCGGCCACCACCCGACGGTTCTCCGCCTCGAACTGACTCCGCTCGGCGAGAGATCCGGGCAGGAACTCGGTGGAACCCGAGTCGATCACGGTGACCCGCTTGAGCATCTGCCGAACGATGATCTCGATGTGCTTGTCGTGGATGGACACACCCTGCGACCGGTACACCTCCTGGACCTCACGGACCAGGTGGAGCTGGACCTCACGGGGACCCATGATCCGCAGCACCTCGTGCGGGTCGACCGCACCCTCGGTGAGCTGCTCACCCACCTCGACGTGATCGCCCTCGGTCACCCGCAGCCGGGCCCGCCGGCTGAGCTTCTCGTAGACGATCTCGTCACTGCCGTCGTCCGGAACGATGACCAGCTTGCGGGCGGTGTCGGCCTCCTCGATCCGCACCCGACCGGCGACCTCCGCGATCGGCGCCTTGCCCTTGGGCACCCGCGCCTCGAAGATCTCCTGCACCCGGGGCAGGCCGTGCGTGATGTCCTCACCGGCGACACCACCGGTGTGGAAGGTACGCATGGTCAACTGGGTGCCCGGCTCACCGATCGACTGTGCCGCGATGATGCCGACCGCCTCACCGACGTCCACCAGCTTGCCGGTCGCCAGGGACCGCCCGTAGCACTTGGCGCAGGTTCCCAGGGCCGACTCGCAGGTGAGCACACAGCGCACCCGCACCTGGGTCACGCCGGCCGCGACCAGTCGCTCGATCACCACGTCACCGACGTCGGTGCCGCGGGTGGCCAGGACCTGGCCGGCATCGTCCCGTACGTCCTCGCCCAGCACCCGCGCGTACACGCTGGTCTCCACGTACGGGTCCCGGAGCACCGTGCCGTCAGCCTGCTTCTCCCCGATCACCATGACGACGCTGCGCTCGGTACCGCAGTCCTCCTCGCGGATGATCACGTCCTGGGAGACGTCCACCAGCCGGCGGGTCAGGTAACCGGAGTCGGCGGTGCGCAGCGCGGTGTCGGCCAGACCCTTGCGGGCACCGTGGGTGGAGATGAAGTACTCCAGCACCGACAGCCCCTCGCGGAAGCTGGTCTTGATCGGCCGCGGGATCGTCTCACCCTTCGGGTTGGCCACCAGGCCACGCATGCCGGCCAACTGGCGGACCTGCATCATGTTTCCGGCGGCGCCGGAGTGCACCAACACGTAGATCGAGTTGGTCTCCGGGAAGTTCGCCTCCATCTCCCTGGCGATCTCCTGGGTCGCCAGCGACCAGATCTGGATCAGTTCCTGGCGGCGCTCGTCACCGGTGATGACACCCCGGTCGTACTGCTTCTGGACCTTCTCGGCCTGAGCTTCGTAGCGCTCCAGGATGGCCTGCTTGGTCGGCGGGGTGACCACGTCGTCGATGGCCACGGTGACCCCCGAACGGGTGGCCCAGTGGAACCCGGCCTCCTTCAGGTTGTCCAGGGTCGCGGCCACGACCACCTTGGGGTACCGCTCGGCGAGATCGTTGACGATTGCCGCCTGCGCCTTCTTGGGCAGGTCGCGGTTGACGAACGGGTAGTCCGTTGGCAGCAACTCGTTGAACAGCACCCGTCCCAGGGTGGTCTCCACCCTGGTCGCCTGGCCTTCCTCCCAACCCTCCGGAGGAGTCCAGTCACGGGGCGGAACCACACCGCGCAACCGGACCTTGATCCGGGCGTGCAGATCCAGGTCGCCACTGTCCCTGGCCATGATGGCCTCGGCCGGCGACGAGTAGAACGTGCCCTCGCCCTTCGCACCCGGCCGTTCCTTGCACAGGTAGTACAGGCCGGTGACCAGGTCCAGGCTGGGCATCGCCAGCGGTCGACCAGACGCCGGGGACAGGATGTTGTTGCTGGACAGCATCAGGATGCGTGCCTCGGCCTGGGCCTCGGCCGACAGCGGCAGGTGCACCGCCATCTGGTCGCCGTCGAAGTCGGCGTTGAACGCCGCGCACACCAGGGGGTGCAGCTGGATCGCCTTGCCTTCGATGAGCACGGGCTCGAACGCTTGAATATCTAGGCGGTGCAGCGTCGGAGCGCGGTTCAACATGA
>DATCWR010000394.1:0-2608 GCA_036566245.1 Mycobacteriales bacterium
CGGACCGTGACAACCGTGGCCACCGCACCCGCGGATCGATCTCCGACTCCGCAGCCCTACCCGCACTGTGGGCAGACCTGGACATCGCCGGACCCGGCCACAAGACCAACAAGCCGCTGCCACCAGACGAACCATCCGCCCGATCGATCATCACCGAGGCGGGCCTACCCGACCCGTCAGTATGGATCCACTCCGGTGGGGGCCTGTACCCCATCTGGCTACTCGACCAACCCCACCCACTCGACCAGGGCGACAACCTGGCCGCCGCCGAGACTCTGTCCACCGGCTGGCAGCAGGTCATCGGCGACGCCGCCGAACGCCTCGGATGGACCGCCGACCTGTCAGCCAAAGACCTCGCCCGGATCCTGCGGATCCCCGGCACGGTCAACCGCAAGGTGGCGGACCAGCCCGCCCCCTGCCGGATCGTCGACGGCACCGCCCGCCGGTTCACCTACGCCGAACTGGTCGACGCCCTGGCCGCCGCGCAAGCAGCACACCCACCCGCCCCGCCACGACCACCCGCCCAGCACACACCACGCCCGATCACCAGTCCCACCGGTGACCGCGCCGGCGACCGACCCGGCGACGACTACACCGCCCGCACCACCTGGCCGCAGGTGCTCGAACCACGCGGCTGGCGAGTCCACTACGTCGCCGGCGAGGAAACCCACTGGACCCGACCCGGCAAGGACACCGGCACCTCGGCCACCACCAACTGGAACGGCACCGACCGGATCAAAGTGTTCAGTGACGCCGCCGGCGTACCCGTCGACGGCACCCACAGCCGCTACGAGTTCGTCGTCTGGGCCGACCACGGCGGAGACTTCGCCAGCGCCACCCGGGCACTGGCCGCCGCCGGCTACGGCGCACCACCCGCACCGCACCGCACCGGCACCCAGATCAACGCCGAACTCGTCGAGTTGGCGGGACCCGATGCCCGCCCTTTCGACCCAGGACCAGAAGACCGGCCGCCCCGAACCAGACCGCGGATCGACATCACGTTCGAACCTGAGGCGATGGTGGCCATCACCGACACCATCGCCGCCGGCACCATCCCCGACACCTACGTCAAAGACGGGCACCTGGTCCACATCGTCGACGTGTCCGGAGCGCGCACCGACCAGGTACACCAACTGCCCAAGGCCGTCATGCCCCTCACCGCCGACGGACTACGCCTGTCGATGGCCCGCCACGCCCACTGCTACCGGATCAAAAAGTCCGGCGAGGACTACATCGAAACCCCGGCCGGCCCTGCCGCGACCACCTGTAGAGCCATCCTCACCGCCACCCGGTGGGACGCGGTTCCGCCACTGGCCGCGATCATCGGATCACCGGTCATCCGACCCGACGGCAGCATCCTGCAAGACCCCGGATACGACCCGGCCACCTGGGCCTACTACGACCCGCGCACCCCCATCGAACGAGTACCCGACACCCCCACACCGGCCGACGTCGCCGAGGCCCGCGCGCTGATCGTCGACCAGGTCCTCGGCGACTTCTGCTGGGTCGCCCCCGCCGACCTGTCCAACTACATCGCCCTACTCATGACCCCACTGCTCCGGCCCATGATCACCGGACACACACCCCTGGGCGCCATCTCCGCCACCGAACGAGGCAGCGGTAAAACCCTGCTCACCACCATCCTCGGCGTCCTCTACGGCATGGCATTCCGGGCATGGACATCCGACGACGAAGAACTACGGAAGTTCATCACCACCACCCTGCTACGCAACGACCCAGTCGTGCTGTTCGACAACGTCGCCGACCACGACACCGTCGCCTCACCCATCCTCGCCGCACTACTCACCGGCACCAACTGGGACGACCGCCTGCTGGGCACCAACCAAACATCGGCCACCATCAACGACCGGCTGTGGCTCATCACCGGCAACAACGTTTCCATCGGTGGAGACATCGCCTCCCGGACCGTCCTGGTGCGCCTCGACCCGAGAACACCGCGCCCGGATCTGCGCGCCGACTTTCGCCTCGGCCCACTGGACATGTGGCTGCAATCCGAACACAACCGGGCCGCCACACTGCGAGCCCTCCTCATCCTCGCCCGCGACTGGGTCGTCGCCGGAACGCCCACCGAACGGTTCACCATGCGCACCTTCTCGAAATGGGCGCAGATCATGGGCGGATTCCTCCGCCACCACGGCCTGGACGCATTCCTGGCCAACGCCGCCGACCTGGAAGAACACGACGACGAGGCGCAGCAGTGGGAAACATTCCTGGCCACCTGGCATGCGAAGTTCGGCACCACACCCAAGACCGCCTGGGAACTACTGGAGACGGCCACACCCATGCCGGGGGTGGCCTACTCCGACCCGTGGTCCGGCCGGATGATCACCAGGGCCAACGGGGCGCTGCCCTCCGCCCGCGGACTCGGCAAGATGCTCGCCGCACGCAAGGGCCGCTTCTTCGGCCAGTACAAGCTCGTCGGCACCTACGACAGCCACACCAAGGTCTGGTACTTCGCGCCCGAGATCTACACCCCAGGCGACCAGTCATGACCCCCCAACTGTCACAGACAGTGACCGGATCTTGCGGGGTTTGGGTTTCGCTAAACCCCGCACCAAACCCCGCAACCTCGGTTCCAAACCCCGCA
>DATCWR010000403.1:0-20216 GCA_036566245.1 Mycobacteriales bacterium
GTCATGGCGCGGCCCACCCACGCCGACCGGTTGACCAGCCCACAGGTGCACCGTCACCGTCAGTACCCATGCCACCGTCCGCTCTCCCGACCTGTCCGCCCGTCAGTCTCTCAGGCGAACAGGGTGGCAGCGAACGAGAACCACCGTGAGAGTGAATCTCCGATCACACCCGGTACAGAATCGACGGTGCCCTGACCGGACTGCGGTCAGGCGGCGCGACCGCTGACCCGGTCCAGGATGCTCATCGCCCGGTCGATCTGCGCCCGGGGCAGCACGTGTTCGAGGTTGACGTGTTCCAGCCGGGTGCGGGCCTCGTCCCGACCGGCTCCGGACCGACGCCCGAGCCGCATCACGAACATCGGCATCCGCCACCGTGAACTGGGCAGGCCGACCCGTTCCAACTCCCGCCGCACGTTCGCCTTGCCCGCCTCCACCGCGCTGGCCAGGTCGTCCTGCACGGCCCGGTAGGTGCGGGTCAGCGCGATCCGGTCCACCGCCCACACCGCGACCACCCGCGTCACCGCCAGCAGCAGGGACAACCCGAGCAGACCGAGGCCGATCCAGGGTGGCCCCACGAACACGGTCACCAACCCGGCCAACGCCACCGGCCACACCAACCGGAACACCCGGTTGAGCTGGTCGATGGCGGTCCGACCCACCAGGAAGCGCACCACCACGACGACACCGGCCCGGGCCGGATCAGCCTCCGGCCAGCGTCCCTCGACGAGTTCCCCGCTGTCTGCCATGACGCCCTTTCCAACGCTGCGGTAGCCCTGTTACCGGGCCGTGACAGCATAGGTACCGGCTGGTGGGACAGGGACGGGCCAGTACCGATGCGCACGTGTGTCATTCGGGCCAGCAATGTACCGCATGGACAGGGCCGTTCGGCCCATCACCCCCGCGTTGGGACGGCCGAACAGGACAGGGCCACGTGGATGGTCGGACTGGCCGGGGCCGACTGGCTGGCCGGGGCACCCACCCGGCAGGTTCGTCCGATCGGGCGTGGGCCACTCACCCGGTCAGCCCGGGACCGACCGGCCGCTCAGCCAGCCAGACAACTGGGTCCGAGCAACGCCTTGAGGTCACCCATCAGCGCCGGCGTGGGGGTGACCCGCAGGCCGTCGTCCAGAGCCCAGTGGGTGATGCTCTCACCACTGACCAGACGCAGGTGGACCTCGGTGATGCCCGGATGTGTGGTCAACACCTCACGCAACCGCTCCACCACCGGAGGCGTGCAGCGGGTCGCGGGCAGCGCCACCACCACCGGCCCGTGCGCGCCCTGTTCCAGGTCCGGCAGGGTGAGGTCGCTGACGATCAGCTTGGCCACCTCCTCGCGCCGGTCCACCCGCCCGCGGAGCACCACGATGGCGTCCTCGGCGACGTTCACCCCCACCTGGGCGTAGGTGGCCGGGAAGAACAACGCCTCGACCGAACCCTCCAGGTCCTCCAGCACCGCCTGGGCCCACGGCGAACCGGTCTTGTTCACCCGCCGGTTGACCGAGGACAGGATCCCGGCCACGGTCACCGTCTGCCCGTCGGAGACCGCGTCGGTCTGCAACGCACCGATCGAGATGTCCGCGGCGGCTGCCAGCACGTGCTCCAGGCCGAACAGCGGATGGTCGGAGACGTACAGCCCGAGCATCTCCCGTTCGTAACCGAGCAGGTCCGCCTTGTCCCACTCGATGCTTGGCACGGGAATCTCGAAGGCACTGGTCAGCGGCTCGGCGTCCTGCCCACCGAGGGAGCCGAACAGGTCGAACTGACCGGCCGCCTCGGCCCGCTTGGTGTCCAGCACCGCGTCCACGGCCTCGACGTGCACCTGGGCGAGACCACGGCGGGTGTGGCCGAGCGAGTCGAACGCGCCGGCCTTGACCAGTGACTCCACCACCTTCTTGTTGCAGACCGACGCCTCCACCTTGCGCAGGAAGTCGAAGAAGTCGGTGAACCGGCCACGGGCCCGGCGCGCGGCCACCACCGAGGCGACCACGCTGGTGCCGACGTTACGGATGGCCGACAGGCCGAACCGGATGTCGGCCCCGCGCGGAGTGAAGTCCGAGTCCGACTCGTTCACGTCGGGCGGCAGGACCTTGATACCCATCCGCCGGCACTCGTTGAGGTAGACCGCGCTCTTGTCCTTGTCGTCCCGGACGCTGGTGAGCAGGGCGGCCATGTACTCGGCCGGATAGTTGGCCTTCAGGTAGGCGGTCCAGTAGGACACCAGGCCGTAGCCCGCGCTGTGTGCCTTGTTGAAGGCGTAGTCGGCGAAGGGGACCAGGATGTCCCACAGCGTCTTGATGGCGCCGTCGCCGTAGCCGTTCTGCTTCATCCCCTCGCTGAACGGCACGAACTCCTTGTCCAGGATGGACTTCTTCTTCTTGCCCATCGCCCGGCGCAGCAGGTCGGCCTGTCCCAGGGTGTACCCGGCGACCTTCTGTGCGATGGCCATGACCTGCTCCTGGTAGATGATCAGGCCGTAGGTGGTGTCCAGGATCTCCCGCAGTGAGTCGGCGAGTTCGGGGTGGATCGGGGTGATCTCCTGCTGGCCGTTCTTGCGCAGTGCGTAGTTGGTGTGGGAGTTGGCACCCATCGGACCGGGTCGGTACAGCGCGATGACCGCGGAGATGTCCTCGAAGTTGTCTGGTTTCATCAGCCGCAGCAGTGCCCGCAGCGGGCCGCCGTCGAGCTGGAACACCCCGAGGGTGTCACCGTGGGAGAGCAGTTCGTAGGTGGGTCGGTCGTCCAGGGGCAGGGTCTCCAGGCTGACCCGGTGGCCCTGGTTGGCCTCGATGTTCTTCAGACAGTCGTCGATGATGGTCAGGTTGCGCAGCCCCAGGAAGTCCATCTTGAGCAGACCGAGGGACTCGCAGGTCGGGTAGTCGAACTGGGTGATGATCGCCCCGTCGCTGTCCCGCCTGGTCAGCGGGACGTGGTCGATCAACGGTTCGGCGGACATGATCACCCCGGCCGCGTGCACGCCGGGCTGGCGGATCAACCCCTCCAGCCCGCGAGCGGTGTCGATGACCCTGGCCACATCCTTGTCGCCCTGGTAGAGCGTGCGCAGTTCCCCGGCCTCGTTGTGCCGGGGGTGGCTCTCGTCGAAGATCGCCGCGAGCGGGATGTCCTTGCCCATCACCGCCGGTGGGAATGCCTTGGAGATCCGGTCTCCCACCGAGTACGGGTAACCCAGTACGCGGGCCGAGTCCTTCACCGCGGCCTTGGCCTTGATGGTGCCGAAGGTGGCGATCTGGGCGACGCGATCCTCACCCCACCGGTCCGTGACGTAACGGATCACGTCACCGCGCCGACGTTCGTCGAAGTCCACGTCGATGTCGGGCATCGAGATGCGGTCGGGGTTGAGGAACCGTTCGAACAGCAGCCCGTGCGGGATCGGGTCCAGGTCGGTGATCCCCATCGCGAAGGCCACCATCGACCCAGCCGCCGACCCACGGCCCGGGCCCACCCGGATGCCGTTCTCCTTGGACCACATGATGAAGTCGGCGACGACCAGGAAGTAGGAGCAGAACCCCATCTGGGCGATGATGTTCATCTCGTACTCGGCCTGGGTCCGGTGCGCCTCGTCGAAGCCGTCGGGGAAGCGCCGGGCCATCCCACGCCACACCTCGGCCCGGAAGAACTCCTCCTCGGTCTGTCCCTCGGGGACCGGGAACCGCGGCATCAGGTTTCCCGACGGGAACATCCCGGTGGTGTCCACCCGCTCGGCCACCAACAGGGTGTTGTCGCAGCCCTGCTGCCATGCGTCCGAGGAGTCCACCGCCCGCATCTCGGCCGGCGACTTGAGGTAGTACCCGGTGCCGCCGAACCGGAACCGGGTGGTGTCGGCGATGTTCGACCCGGTCTGGATGCACAGCAGCACGTCGTGCGAGTCACGCTCGTGTTCGTACGTGTAGTGCGAGTCGTTGGTGACCACGAACGGTGCGCCGATCCGGCGGGCGATGTCGACCAACCCGTCCCGGACCCGCCGTTCCAACTCGATGCCGTGGTCCATCAACTCGACGAAGTAGTTCTCCGCACCGAAGATGTCCTGGTAGGCGCCGGCCGCCTTCAGCGCCTCCTCCGGTTGTCCCAGTCGCAGCCGGGTCTGCACCTCGCCGGACGGACAACCCGTGGTGGCCATCAGACCCTCGGCGTGTTCGGCGAGCAGGTCCCGGTCCATCCGCGGCCACTTGCGGTAGAAGCCCTCGATCGAGGCCCGGGAGTTGAGCCGGAACAGGTTGTCCAGACCGGTGACGTTGCGGGCCCAGATGGTCTTGTGGGTGTACGAACCGGAGGCCGAGACGTCGTCGGACTTCTGGTCCGGTCGCCCCCACCGCACCGGTTCCTTCTGGTACCGGGACGCCGGAGCGACGTATGCCTCCACGCCCAGTACCGGGGTGATTCCCGCGGCGGTGGCCTTGGCCCAGAAGTCGTGCGCGCCGTGCATGTTGCCGTGGTCGGTCATCGCCACCGCAGGCATCCCCAACCGGGATGCCTCGGCGAACAGGTCCTTCAGCCGGGCCGCACCGTCGAGCATGGAGTACTCGGTGTGCACGTGCAGGTGCACGAACGAGTCGGAGCGAGTCGGCACGGTGGGGCCTCCCGAAGGTCAGAGGGCACGACGCGCTGTGAGTGCGCGACGGCGGACGGGCTGGTGGCGGATGCGGCAGGGCGGTGCGGCACCCGGCGGACGGGCCTACGACGGGCCCGGGCCAGCCGAAACGCCGACGGTCTTTTCTACTACGGGCGCGCGACGCGCCGAGACCACATCCGCGCGTGTCGGCCACCGGTGACGGAATCTTGCCTGGGAGGTGACGACCGCCGGTGGCAGGCCGGTCACGAGGGGGCACGACACGGATGCCCCGCACGTTCTCTCAGGATCATATAGGCCCGTTCGGGGTAGCTTCACCGAACTGTTCGGGCGTATGTACCCCGAGTCACTCGGGCCGAGTGAAGGGCTCGAACACAGTGCCGACGACACGACAGACGGGCGACGACGACGGACCAACCGGGCGTTCCCGGCACTGGGCGCAGGCCAGACGCGCCGGGTATCCTGGCGCCCTGAACAAGGTGCTGGTACGGCTGGTTCGCCGCGCCGAGGCCAGTGACCCGGCCCGGCTGGTACAGACCTTCGTCGACGCCGGGCCGTTGATGCCACTGCTGTCCAGTACCGACCACCAGATCGTCTTCGGGCGCCGGGGGGCCGGCAAGACCCACGCGCTGGGCTACCTCGCCGAGACCAAGAACAGCGTGCGAGAACCCGCGCTGTTCCTGGACATGCGCCAACTCGGATCCTCGGCCGGCCTGTACACCAGCGGTTCACTGCCGCTGGCTGAACGGGGCACCCGGCTGCTGGTTGACGCCCTGGCGGCAATCCACGAACGGCTACGGGACACCGCGCTGGCCGGCGGCGACGACAGTGAGACCGAGGGGGGCCAGGCGCTGGCCCTGCTGGACATGCTCGCCGACCAGATCACCCGGGTGCGGGTGGTGGGCAGCGTCGAGTTGCAGTCCACCGACGAGACCGAGACCGCCGACGAGCAGGCCGCCAGCATGCACCTGGACCTGCACGGGCCCGGGGTCCGGACCGGGGAGCGCAGCCACTCCAAACGGGTCGCCGGTCACATGCGCCGCACCAAGGGTGTGACCGAACACAGCGTCCACTTCGGTGCGATAGGCAAACTTCTCACCGACGTGCTGGACGCACTGGGGGCGCAACGACTGTGGCTGCTGATGGACGAGTGGAGCAGCCTGCCCTCCGACCTGCAACCGCTGCTCGCCGACCTGCTCCGGCGGTGCATCCTGCCGCTGCGCAACGTCACGGTGAAGATCGCCGCGATCGAACAACGGTCACACTTCTCGGCGATCACCGAACAGGGTGACCACCTGGGCCTGGAACTGGGCGCCGACATCAGCGCGGACATCGACCTGGACGACTTCGTGATGTTCGACAACGATGCGGCCCGGGCCAAGTCCTTCTTCGCCGAACTGCTCACCCGGCACGTGAACGCGCACCTGGACCCACACCTGCCCGGGCTGACCGCCGAGGAGTTCGTCCGGGAGGTCTTCGCTGACGCGCGGGCGTTCGCCGAACTGGTCCGCGCCGCCGAGGGGGTGCCACGCGACGCGCTGAACGTGGCCATCGTGGCGGCCGAGCACGCCGACAACCGCCGCATCTCGGCCCGTGACGTGCGGGCGGCGGCCCGCACCTGGTACCGACGGGACAAGGCTCCCGCGGCGATGGCGAACGCCGACGCCTGGGAGTTGCTGCTGTGGGTCATCGACCGGGTGATCGGGCCACGCCGTGGCCGGGCCTTCCTGGTGCCGGCGGCCGACTCACAACACCCGCTGATCCGCTCCCTCTACGATGCCCGGGTCCTGCACGTGGTACGGCGGAACGTCGCCCTGCGGGACCGGCCCGGGGTCCGTTACCACGTCTACACCATCGACTACGGGTGCTACTACGATGTGGTGGTCTCCTCGCAGCGGGCCCTCGGTTCGCCGGCGGGTACCGGTGACCTGGACGAGACCGTGCCGCCCGCGGGCAGCGTGCACGCAATCCGTAACTCCGTGTTGGACCTGCACTCCCGATCGACACCGGCCGGGTGAACCGACGGGCACAGCGTCACAACGACCGGGTGAACTCGTACTCGGTGGTGTCCGACAGGTCGCCCAACTCGCGGGTCCGCCCGGTCCGGCGGTAGCCCAGCCGGGAGTAGAACCGGTGCGCGTCGAGGAACCGGCTGTCCGACCACAGGTCGACCCGTGACGAGCCGACCCGTCGCGCCTCGTCCTCGACCAGACGGGTCAGCCGCGCACCCAGCCCACGCCGACGCGCCGCCGCCCGCACGTAGAGGCTCTTCAGCTCCACCACGTCCGGTCCGTGTGGTCGCAGGCCCACGCAGCCCACCAGCGCCCCGGCGTCGGTGGCCACCCACATCCGCCCGCCCCAACGGGTGTAGGCCTCGGCCGGCGCCCGCATCCACGGTTCCTCACCGTCCACGTCGAGCAGCACGCCCGGATACTCTGCCCAGCAGCCCCCGATGAGCGCGATCAGCCCGGCCGAGTCACCGTCACGTACCGCCCGCAGCGTCGGCCGCGGCACCGGGTCGGCGATCGACGCACCGGTCGTCGGGGGACCGAAGCTCTCCGGACCGGTGTCGGTGGGACGGGTCATCGGGAACCTCCTGGTGTGTGGTGGTGGTCGGTGCGTCGGAGGACGTTCGGTGGACCAACTCCGCCGCGCCGTCGTCGGGTGACGGCTCAACCGTGCCCGCTCCTGGACAGTCGACTCCACGGTGTCTGCCGACTGTCTCGTTGGCCGGGGGTCCGAGAGGGCGTCGGGTGGGCGGAGCTTCCCCAGACACGGCACGCTCACCCGTACCGTGGGACTCCGGAGTCGGGACTCCGCCTCGGCGAGGGCAGGGGATCGCCTGCCACGGTCAGCCCGGTGCCCGCCGGGTCACGACTCGGCTCGGACCGTGTCCAGTGCCTCGGCGAGATCGTCCGGATAGGGACTCACGAACTCCACCCGTTGGCCGGTGCCCGGATGCCGGAAGGCCAACCGTCGGGCGTGCAGCCACTGCCGGGACAGGCCCAGTCTGGCCGCCATGGTCGGATCGGCACCATAGGTGAGGTCACCGACACAGGGGTGCCGCAACGCGGCCATGTGCACCCGGATCTGGTGGGTGCGGCCGGTCTCCAACCGCACCTCGAGCAGGGTGGCCGCGCGGAACGCCTCCAGTGTCTCGTAGTGCGTCACGCTCGGCTTCCCGCCGGCCACCACCGCGAACCGCCAGTCGTGTCGGGGATGCCGGTCGATGGGCGCGTCCACGGTTCCCCGCAGTGGGTCCGGGTGGCCCTGCACCAGGGCGTGGTAGTGCTTGTCCACGGTGCGGGCCCGGAACGCGTCCTTGAGTGCCGAGTACGCGTGTTCGCTCTTGGCGACCACCATGACGCCGGAGGTACCGACGTCGAGCCGGTGTACCACCCCCTGACGTTCGGCCGCGCCGCTGGTGGACACCCGGTGCCCCATCGCGGCGACGCCGGCGACCACCGTCGGACCCTCCCACCCGGGACTGGGATGGGCGGCGACCCCGGCCGGCTTGTCCACCACCGCGATGTCGTCGTCGGCATAGAGCACCCGCAGTCCCGGCACCGGTGTCGGGGCCGGTGCCGTTGCGGTCGGCGCGGCGGGCATGTGTACCTCGAGCATCGATCCGGCCGTGATCCGGTCGGACCGGCCGCGGGCCACCCCGTCCACCAACACACCGCCACCCTCGGCCAACGACGCCGCGGTGGCCCGGGAGAACCCGAACAGTCTGGCCAGCGCGGCGTCCAGGCGCAGGCCGTCAAGCCCGTCGGGGACCGGAACCGTGCGAACCTCACTCACCGCGACCCCGCCTCACGTGCCCCGTCCGGAAGTTCTCCGGTCGAACCCTGGTCGTCCTGGCCACTGCCGTCCCGGTCCGCGTTGTCCTGGTCCGCGTTGTCCTGGCCGGTACCGGCACGGTCGCCGACACCCGGGTCCGTGGTGCCCTCGTCCTCCACACCGTCTCCGTCCGCGCCGTCCGCGTCCTGCCCACGATCCCCACCGCGTGAGCGCCGACCGTCAAGTTCGATGCCCAGGGTGGCCAGCACGATGGCCAGCACCCCGCCGCACACGATGCCCGAGTCGGCCACGTTGAAGATCGGCCACACCGCACCACGCGGGTCGAGCAGGCTGATCCAGTCCACCACCGCGCCGCGCAACGGCCCGGGTGACCGGGCCAACCGGTCAACCAGGTTGCCGGCGGCCCCCCCGAGGATCAACCCCAGACAGATCGCCCAGGGAGCCGACCGAAGCCGTGGCGCGGTACGCAGGATGACCACCACGACCGCGACCGCGATCAGGGTGAACACCACGGTGGCGCCCTCGGCGAACGAGAAGGCCGCGCCGGTGTTGCGGGTCTCGGTGAGGTAGACCAGCCCACCGAGCACCTTCACCGGGGGCCGACCAGACAGCGTGGCGACCACCACGACCTTGCTCACCACGTCGGCGACCAACACGGCCAGCGCGGTCATCGCGAGCAGGCCGACCCGCCTGCGGCGTGGCGCGCCGGTGTGGTTCTCGCCTCCGTCGGAGTTGCCCGTTCCGGCGGTGGTACCGGTGTCGTGGTCCGTCTGGTTGACGTGGGTCTGGGGAGAGTCTGTCTCGGACACAGGGCCATTCTGGCCTGGGTCGGGATTGTCGGGGCGGGGGCCGGTCAGCGCCGCTCCTCCCGCTGCTTACAGGAGACGCACAGGGTGGCACTCGGGAACGCCTGGAGGCGTGCCTTGGCGATCGGCTGTCCGCAGTTCTCACACCGACCGTAGGTGCCCGCGTCGATACGGTCGATGGCCCGCTCCATCTGGGTGAGCAGGTCCAGTCGGTTCTGCGCGATGGCCATCTCCTGCTCCCGCTCGAACGTCTTGTTCCCCGCGTCGGCCTGGTCGTCCCCGGCCCCGTCGGTCGCGGTCTGCTGTATGTCACTCAGGTCCGCCAGCGCCTGGTCGTACTCCCGGCGCAGGGTGGCGACCTGCCGTTCCAGGTCCGCACGCACCTCCGCCAACTCGGCGGGGCTCCAGTCTGTGCCCTCCGGAACTGGCGGAGCGGTACGGGGTGACCTGTGGGTCGATGTCCTGTTTCCAGGGTTGCTGGTGGTCTTGTTGGGTGACTTCGTTGCCTTGGCGGCCTTCTTAGCTGGTTGCTTGCTGGTCACCGCGTCCGTCCGGTCCGCGGCCTTCCTCCGCGCCGGGGCCTTCCTGGCGGCCCTGCTCGCCGAGGAAGCCGCCCCGGTGGTCACCTCCGCCCCGGTACCGGCCGAGGCCGCCCTACCGGTCGGCCGTGGCGTCGAGGCCGCGACCACGGCCCTGCTGGATGCGTTGTCAGGCATGATCTAGCACCGCCTTCCCGGCGCGGCCCACCGCTGGACGAGGCGTGGGCTGACCTCCCCCACGCCTCGACCTGCCGCACACTCCGTCGGGACGCGCCGCACAACCTGGTCCGCCCCGGCTGGACCTCATGATCACCTAGTGAAGGGAAACAGGATACTTTCTGTTACACGTCGACCACAACGTGATGTTTCGCCACCGGTAGGGTGGGGCGGCTCACTCGTGCCGACCCACTACGACGAGGACGGTCGAATGCATCTTAGGCCGTGTTCGGCAGACCTTCGTCCTGGAATCTCGCGCTCACTTCCAGTCATCGCCACTGTCGTCGCGTTGGCGATGGCCGGATGCTCCACCGGGGACCCCCGACCCGCCACCAACGCCACCCCCTCCCCGCTGCCGTGCCACCGGGACGCCGAGCCCGGCCCCCAGCCAGAACCGGTCGTGTCCTCCACCGGTGCCGCACCCCGAACGGTGCTCCGTTACCACCCGACCGCCGGCACGACAGCCCGGGCCACGGTGACCCGCACGGTGACCCAGACCGGGACCTCGACCAGATCCCCGAGCACCGCCACGACAACGGTCCAGGTGCCCTACACGGTGACCGTCGCCGCGGTGTGTGGCCAGGTGTTCACCAGCACCGCCGTGTACGGCGAGCCGCGGATCCAGGCCGCCGGCGCGGGCGCGGCAGCCGCCCGGGAACGACTCGGCCTACTGCGCGATCTGGTCCTTCGTGAGGCGCACGACGCCCGGGGCCGGGTCGTCGCCTCGGCACGCTCGGCCGCGGGCGGGACCGACGCCGCCACCCAGCAGGACCTGGACGACCTGCTGGGCCAACTCGCGCAGTCGGCCGTGGTGTTGCCCGCACAACCGGTTGGGGTCGGCGCCCGGTGGAGCACCCGAAGCAGCCAGGCGGTCTCCGGCTTTGCGCTCACCTCGACCACGTCGTACACCGTGGGTCACCTGTCAGCCGACGAGGTGACCCTCGACCTACACCTGGAGGTCGCCGCCGAGCCGCAGGCCAGGTCCGCCCGGGGCAGCCAGGTCTCGCTGGAGAACTACCGCGGGTCCGGCTCCGGGTCCCTGCGGGTCAACCTGGCCACCGCACTGCCCTCGGCCGGGACGATCACCCTGGTGGTGGACCAACAGACCAGTAGCCGCGACACCCGCACGGACAGCCGGGTGACCCAACGGGTACGACTGTCCGGCCCCTGAGGGCACCGGTGAGGCACCGCGCCACCGGCTAACCGCGGCGCGGTCTGCCCCGGGCTCCGAACGGATCGCCGTGTTCGCCGAACCACGCGGCCAGCCGCCCGGCCCGACTCAGCGCCCGCAGTCGACGCTCGGCCTGTTCCCGCTGCTCGGCGGTGACCACAACCAGGAGTTGGTCACCGCGGACCAGCCTGGTACGTGGTTCCGGGACGAAGGCCGTACCCTCCCGCACCACCAGAGCCAGCAGGGCACCCACCGGTAGGCGCAGTTCGGACAGGTAGAGACCGTGCAGTCTCGACCTCTGCGGGATCTGGAGTTGGAGCAGGTCGGCCTTCAGGTCTGACAGGGGCGCCGACTCGACCTCCACCTCGCGGGTCTCCCCGGCCGCCACCACGCCGGTCAGCCGGGCCACCACGGGCATGGTGGTGCCCTGCACCACGGTGAAGATGACCACCAGCACGAACACCAGATCGAACAGGCGGTTCCCACCGCGCAAACCGGCGGTCACCGGGATGGTGGCCAACACGATCGGCACCGCACCGCGCAGTCCCGCCCAGGACAGGAACGCCTGCTCGCGCAGCGACATCCTGAACCACGTGGTGCTCACCAGCACCGACAGCGGCCGGGCGACCAGCAGCAGCACAACACCGATCAGCACCGCCGGTACCAGGACCGGGAGCAGTCGGGGCGGGCTGGCCAGCAGGCCGAGCAGGACGAACAACCCGATCTGGGCGAGCCAGGCTGTTCCCTCGGCGAACCCGAGAGTGGTGCGTCGGTGCGGTAGGTCGGCATTGCCCAGAACCAGCCCGGCCAGGAAGACCGCGGCGAACCCGGACGAGTGCGCGAGGGAGGCCACCGCGAAGGACAGCACGGTGAACGAGACCGTGGCCAGCGGATAGAGTCCGGCCACCGGCAGGGCGCTGTGCCGCAACACCTGTACCCCGATCCACGCCAGCACCACGCCGATCAGGCTGCCGACCACCAACTCGTACAGCGACAGGCCGGCGATCTCGTACCACGGTCGGCCGTGCGGAGCCGACAGCATGGTGACCAGGATCACCGCGAGCGGGTCGTTCAGGCCGGACTCCAGCTCGACCGCGGCAGCGACCCGGCGACGCAGGGTCAGCCGACGCAGCGCGGCGAAGACCGCCGCGGCGTCGGTTGACGACACGATCGCCCCGACCAGCAGTCCGATCTGCCACTCCACGTGGAGCACCAGCGTCGCCACCCAGCCGACCACCACCGACGCCACGACCACACCAACCGTGGCCAGGACCAACGAAACCGGCACCACCGCGCGCACCGGTTCCCACCGGGTGGTCAGGCCACCCTCGGCGAGGATCACCACCAGGGCGCAGACCGCCAACGTCCGGGCCAGTTCGGCGTCATCGAACCGGATTCCCAGACCCGACTCACCGATCAGCAGGCCGATGCCCAGGTACAGCAGCAGGCTGGGTAGGCCGAGGCGACTCGACACCCGCACCGCCAGAACCCCGACCAGCACCACCGCCGCACCGATGAGGAGCAACACGCTCAGGGTGTGACTGACCGGGGCGGTGGTTGCGGTCGTGATCATGTTGGTGGCTGTGTTCTCCAGTCCTGGGTGGTCGGTCATACGCTCGGATCAGGTCCGAGCAGTTCCTGTAGACGGGCCGCCACCTCGGGCGAGGCCGGGTCCACGGCGAGCGTCTTGTTGCGACTGTTGGCGCCGGCGATCAGACTCACCGCGCCACGCCGCACCCCCAACGCCCTGGCCACCGTGCGCAACACCGCCTCGGTGGCCCGACCCGCGACCGCCGGCGCCGTCACGGCGACCACCAGTGCCCGTCCGTTCGGCCCGTCGTAGCCGCCACCCACCGCGTTCCGGGACGCGCCAGGTCTCACCCGAACAGGGAAGCGAAGTGGCGACACCTGGTCATTCTTCCCTATCGGCACCGACCGGCACGCGCAGACGTGGAGCGACCGGCCACTCCGGCCCCCCGGGGCCGGCGTCGGCGACACACGCCGTGGCCTGGACCGTCTAGGATGGTACGGACAGGGCGTTGACGGGGACGAGTAACGTCGGATTCTGCCCGGAGCGACCCGGGGGCGGTGTGAGCCCGGGGGCGTGGCCGACGCGAAAATCACCCCCGAGCCTCGGAAGAACGGGCGCACCGTACCGAGCCAGTCTGGACAGACGGATCGGACCAGATCAGGTCCGATCACCCAGGTTCAGCCGGGCCGACTCTCGGTCGGTCGCCTCAGTAGAACCGACGAACGAACGAGAGGGTGGTCCCCCGGGCCACCAAGGAGGGTGGTACCGCGGCGGTCGTCTGACCGTCGTCCCTCCGCCGGACCGCGTCCGCCAGGACGCGAAGACCCGCCGGAGGAGGAGACCGAGGGCATGCCCACCCCGTCACGGCCGTTCAGGCCGCTGCCCGCGCACGTCGACCTGCCCACCCTGGAGCAGGAGGTGCTGACCCGCTGGCGTGACGCCAAGGTGTTCCAGCGCAGTGTGGAACGTACCGCGCAGGGTCCGCTGTGGGTCTTCTACGAGGGCCCACCGACCGCCAACGGGATGCCGGGCACACACCACATCGAGGCCCGGGTCTTCAAGGACGTGTTCCCCCGCTTCAAGACGATGAAGGGGCACCACGTGCCCCGCCGGGCCGGTTGGGACTGCCACGGCCTGCCGGTGGAGATCGCGGTCGAGCAGGAACTCGGGTTCACCGGCAAGAAGGACATCGAGGCGTACGGGATCGCCGAGTTCAACGCACGCTGTCGTGCCTCGGTGGAGCGACACGTGGACGTGTTCGAGCAGATGAGCGAGCGGATGGGGTACTGGGCTGACTACGCCCACGCCTACCGCACCATGGACCCCGGATACGTCGACGCGGTGTGGTGGTCCCTCAAGCAGATCCACGCCCACGGACTGCTCGAGGAGGACTACCGGGTCGCGCCGTACTGCCCGCGCTGCGGTACCGGTCTGTCCGACCACGAGGTGGCGCAGGGATACGAGACGGTCACCGACCCGTCGGTCTTCGTCCGGTTCCCGGTCACCAGCGGGCCGTGGGCCGGTCGGGCCGACCTGCTGGTGTGGACGACCACCCCGTGGACGCTGGTGTCCAACACCGCGGTCGCCGTGCACCCCGACGTCGAGTACGTGGTGGCCCGCACCGACGAGGGCACCTTCGTGGTGGCCGAACCGCTGTACCGGTCGGTGCTCGGTGAGCAGGCCGAGGTGCTCGACCGGGTGTCGGGTCGGGAACTGGAACGTACCGGCTACGCCCGGCCGTTCGGGTCGGTCGACATCCCGGACGCGCACTTCGTGATCCTGGCCGACTACGTCACGACCGAGGACGGTACCGGCCTGGTGCACCAGGCTCCGGCGTTCGGCGCCGACGACCTTGCCGCCATCCGCCGGTACGGCCTGCCGGTGGTCAACCCGGTCGACCCCGACGGGCGGTTCCGCGCCGACCTCCCGCTGGTCGGTGGCATGTTCTTCAAGGCCGCGGACCGCCCGCTGGTCGAGGACCTGCGCGCGCGTGGTCTGCTGCTACGCGAACTGCCCTACGAGCACGCCTACCCGCACTGCTGGCGCTGTCACACCCCGCTCATGTACTACGCGCTGCCGTCCTGGTACATCCGTACCACCGCCATCAAGGACGCCCTGCTGCGCGAGAACGAGTCCACCAACTGGTACCCGGAGACCATCAAGCACGGTCGGTACGGCGACTGGTTGAGCAACAACGTGGACTGGGCGCTGTCCCGGGACCGCTACTGGGGTACGCCTCTGCCGATCTGGCGCTGTCCGGACGGCCACCAGACCTGTGTCGGTTCACGGGCTGAGTTGTCCGAACTCACCGGCCGCGACCTGTCCGACCTGGACCCGCACCGGCCGTACGTGGACGAGGTCACCTTCGACTGTCCGTCGTGTGGTCGGACCGCGACCCGGGTGCCCCAGGTCATCGACGGGTGGTACGACTCCGGGTCGATGCCGTTCGCCCAGTGGGGTGCGCCACACCACAACAAGGCCGAGTTCGAGGCCTCCTACCCGGCGGACTTCATCTGCGAGGCCATCGACCAGACCCGCGGCTGGTTCTACACCCTGATGGCGGTGGGCACCCTGGTCTTCGACCGGTCGTCCTACCGCAACGTGCTGTGCCTGGGCCACATCCTGGCCGAGGACGGCCGGAAGATGAGCAAGCACCTCGGGAACATCATCGAGCCGATGCCGTTGATGGACCGGCACGGCGCCGATGCCGTGCGCTGGTTCATGCTGTGTTCCGGATCGCCGTGGGCGTCACGCCGGGTAGGGCACGCGGCACTTGAGGAGATCGTCCGGAAGGTTCTACTCACCTACTGGAACACCGCGTCGTTCCTCACCCTGTACGCGGACACCAGCGGGTTCGACCCGGCCGCCGAGCAGGCCCCGGTTCCGGCCGACCGACCGCTGTTGGACCGGTGGGCGTTGGCCGAGGCCCAGGACGCCGTGGCCGAGGTGGACGACGCGCTGGAACGGTTCGACACGTTGCGGGCCGGCCGCCGACTGGCCCGCTTCGTTGACGACCTGTCGAACTGGTACGTGCGCCGGTCCCGGCGCCGGTTCTGGGACGGGGACCGGGCCGCTCTGTACACCCTGCACGAGTGTCTGGACACCCTGACCCGGCTGATGGCGCCGTTCACCCCGTTCGTCACCGACGCGGTGTGGAAGTCCCTGTTCGCCGACGTGCTACCGGGCACGCCCGACTCGGTCCACCTGGCCACCTGGCCACAGGCCGACCCCTCGCTGCGGGACGAGTCGCTGCGTACCGGGATGGCCCTGGTGCGCAGACTGGTCGAACTCGGCCGGGCCGCACGCGCCCAGTCGGGCGTGCGCACCCGTCAGCCACTGGGTCGCGCGCTGGTCGCGGCGCCCGGTTGGGACCGGCTGCCAGAACAACTGCGCACCGAGGTCGCCGAGGAACTGAACGTCGCCGCGCTGGCCGGACTGACCGCTGCGGTCGAGGGCACCGACAGTCTGGTGGACGTGCGGGTCAAACCGAACTTCCGGTCGCTGGGCCGGCGGTTCGGACCGGCTACCAGGGCCGTGGCCGAGGCCATCGGCTCGGCCGAGGCGACCCGACTGGTCACCGAGCTGCGCACCACCGGTACGGCCACCGTCACCGTCGACGGCGGTCCGGTGTCGCTGTCCGAGGACGACGTGCTGGTCACCGAGACACCGCGGTCTGGTTGGGCGGTGGCCACCGAGGCGGGCGAGACGGTCGCACTGGACCTGACCATCACCCCGGAACTGCGCCGCGCCGGCATCGTCCGGGAGGTGGTCCGTACCGTCCAGGAGGCACGCAAGTCAGCCGGTCTGGAGGTGACCGACCGGATCGCGCTGTGGTGGCTGGCTGAGGGTGAGGTGGCCGAGGCGTTGCGTGAGCACGGCGCCGCGGTGGCCGGTGAGGTGCTTGCCAGCACGTTCGCCGAGGGTGATCCGGAGCCGGGGGTACCGGTGGTCCGGGCGACGGACCTGACGCTGACCTTCGCGCTGCGTCGGGCATAGGCGGCTCGGCCATCCACCGGGTGACGGGTTCGCCCCGGTCCTCCTGGTACCGGGGCACCCGACACCGGGCTGCCGTGTCCGGGTCCGCGGCGCGGGCGGGCGGTGCGGGCGGTCACTCGCCGCCGAAGCGCTCCCTGGTGCGGCCCGCCAGCGTGCTGTCCGGCCGGCACAGCGAGCAGGGTGTGAAGCCGGTCTCGCGTGCCTCCGCTAACGGCAGCGGCACGGGCTCCCGGTCACGCAGGTGGGTGCAGCCCACCAGGTGGTATCGCGGTCGGCCGTCAACCACCAGAACGTCGTAGGTCAGGTCCGCGGTACGCAGCACGTCCGCCGCTGACGGTTGCTCCTCCGCCGGCTCGTCAGGCGGTTCTCCGAACGGCTCGTCCGGGCTTTCCTCGACGGTGGCCCGCCCGGAGTCTCCACCCTGCTGGTCGTGGGCGGTTCGCTCCGGGCCGGTACCGGACGGATCACCGTGTCCGGGTGAGTCGTCCTCTGACCATCTCCTCGGCGCCTCCGTGTGCGCTGGCGGCCACGCCGGCTCCCCCGCCATCGGCCTGACCACCGTCGTCGGATCATCGACCCCGAGGTCGGCGACCATCGGCGGGATCTCCGCCGGATCACCGCGCCCGACACGGCGCTGCTGGATAACGGCGACAACCAGACAGACACCGGCCGTGGCACTCGCCACGATCGAACCCCAGATGAGGGGTTGGCTGGCTCCGAGCAGACCAAGCACGAGCAGCCCCAGGGCCGCGAGCACAAGGACGAAGCTGAAGACGATCACGCTGGACTACGCGCTACGGTTGGCGCCCTGCGGACCCATGGGGCGGCCGTACGGCGGAGCGTAGGAACCGGTGGGTGCACCGGCCGACGCGCCGGACGGCGCGACGCTGGGCGGCGCCTGCGGCCCCTTGGTGGGCTCGGCTGATCCGCGTCCGTCCAGGTCGCGCAACTGCGACTCCAGGTACGACTTGAGCCGGGTCCGGTACTCCCGTTCGAACGTCCGCAGCCCCTCGATCTGCTTGTCCAGGACCGCCTTCTTCTCCTCCAGGCCGCTGATGATCTCGGTGTGCTTGCGTTCGGCGTCCTGCTCCAGCCGCTGTGCCTTGGTCCGCGCGTCACGCTCCATCGACTCGGCCCGGTTGCGGGCGTCGGCGAGCATCGTGTCGGCCTTGGTCCGCGCGTCGGTGAGGATCTGGTCGGACTTCAGCCGGGCCTCGGCCATGAGGTGATCGGCCTCGGCCTTGGCGTCGGTGACGTACTTCTCCGCCGTCTCCTGGGCCAGCGCGAGCATCCGCACGGCCTGCCCGTGGTCGGACGAGGCGGTCTGCACCTGCGCCGGGGGCGGCGGGGGCGGCGCGGGCATCGGTTCGGGTACCGGCGGTGGGGCGTGTGGCGCCGACATGGGTGGTGGCCCCACCGGCATCGGCCGGTGCTGGAGATCGTCGACCTGGGCCCGCAGGTCGTTGTTCTCCTCGATCAGCCGGGCCAGCTCGGCCTCGATCAGGTCGAGGAACGCGTCGACCTCGTCCTCGTCATACCCGCGTTTGCCTATGGGCGGCTTCTTGAACGCGACGTTGTGCACATCCGCAGGAGTTAGCGGCATCCCTTGATCACCTCGTGACGACTCTGGACGGCTCAATGGCTGACCTGAGGGCCTACTGCGCCAGATCGCGGGCCACACCCCGGAGGATGTAGACCATGATGAGGAGCACCATAAACCCCAGGTCGATGCTCAAGTTTCCCAGACGCAGTGGCGGGATGAGCCTCCGGAGGGCCTTCAGGGGCGGGTCGGTGGCCGAGTAGACCATCTCGAGCCCAACCGCGACCGCCCCGCCGGGTCTCCAACGGCGCGCGAACATCATCACGTAGTCAAAGACCAAACGGGCCAACAGCAACAACAAGAAGACAAGCAGAATAAAGGAGACAACTTCCCAAAATATGACCACGTGCGTCCTGCGTTAGCTCTGGTTGAAGAAGCGGCCCTCGGCGATACGGGCCTTGTCTTCAGCGGTGACGTGGACGTTCTGCGGCGAGAGTAGGAAGACCTTGTTCGTCACTCGGTCGATGTCCCCTCGGAGCCCGAAAATGAGCCCGGCGGCGAAGTCGACCAAGCGCTTGGCATCTGCGTCGTCCATCTCTGTAAGGTTCATGATGACCGGAACGCCCTCACGGAAGTGCTCGCCGATCGTCCTCGCCTCATTGTACGTGCGCGGGTGCAGGGTGGTGATCCGATAGCCCGGAGCCTCCTCACTGACCGGCTCCACCGCAGCCGACAACGGCTCCTCCCCCCACCTGCGCGCCGCGGCGCGCTCCCGGCGCACCGGAGTGACCTCGGCATCCCCGGTGTACTCGTCGTACTCGTCGTACTCGTCGACGTCGCCGTGGCCACGTTCGTCGTCCTCGACGAGGCCGAGGTAGATACCCATCTTGCGCATGGCGCCTGCCATCGGGGTGTCCTCCTCGGATGCGCGTTGGTGAGCAGGGAGCCTGTATCCCCTGGCGACACTACCCGACAAGACTCCCCCTTCCTCCGAGCAACGCCGTTCCGACACGTGCGTGTGTCGCGCCGTGTCGGATCGCCGCCTCGAGGTCACCGCTCATCCCCGCCGACACCATAGCGGCGTCGGGGTGCACGGTGCGCAGTCGTGCGGACACGACGGCCAACCGCGCGAACGCGGAGTCGGCCGGTCCGCCCAGTGGTGCCACCGCCATCACCCCGGCCAGCCGCAGGTGGTCGGCGGCGGCGATCCGGTCAGCCAATGCCGGCACGTCCCCGGGCCTGGCTCCGCCGCGCCGTGGATCCGGGTCGACATCCAGGTTGACCTGTACCAGTACGGCCAGCGGGCGCTGGCGGACCGTGGCCGACACCGCCTCGAGGGTGTCCACCAGTTCGGGTCGGTCCACGCTGTGCACCACGTCGGCATAGGAGGCCACGCTGCGCGCCTTGTTGCGCTGCAACCTGCCCACGAAGTGCCAGCACACGTCCGGCACCACCGACGCCTTGACCCGGGCCTCCTGGTCACGATTCTCCCCGAAGTCGGTCACGCCCAGTCCGGCCAGCCGACGCACGTCCTCGACCGGGAACGTCTTGGTCACCGCGATGAGGGTGACCTCCTCCGGACGACGACCGGCCGCCAGGCACCCGGCCGTGATCCGCTCCCGGACCGCGGCGAGGTTGGCCGCCAACCGCGCCGTCCGCTGGTCCGCGGACGGGTCAGTACACGCATGGACCGCCTTCACCGGTCAACCATACGAGCCCGGCCTGCCTTCCGGTGACGCCATCTCTGCGGTAACTGAACAGGTCGGCGCCCTCCACGGTGCACCGGGGGTCACAGACCACCGATCCGACCCCGTGGGCGAGCAACTGGGTGGTCAGGCCGGCCCGCAGGTCCAGCCCGGTGCTGCCATGCCTGGTCTGGCAGGCGCTGCCGGGCAGGACCGCCTCCACCTGTTCGGCCATGTGGGCGGGCACCTCATAGCATCCACCGCACACCGCGGGGCCGAGCAGGACCTCGATCCGACCGGCCGTGGCGCCCAGTTCCACCATGGTCGCCAACACCCGTACCGCCAC
>DATCWR010000423.1:0-15137 GCA_036566245.1 Mycobacteriales bacterium
CGGCGGCCGCGACGAACCCGAGTACCGCGGTGGCGGCTCGGGTCGACCTGCGGAGGTGTGTCATCGGGGATCTCCCCAGAACGTGTGCCTGGTGCCACGGCCGGGGTCAGACCCGTGCCGCCAGACACAACTCACGCGAGCGTTTCGGGGCACTCGTCGTGCCGGACTCCGAAACCCACACGTAGGACGGCCTTCCGTACGGAAGTGGCCGAACCATAGGGAAATAACTCCCGAACTAACAGTCTCCTAATCAGGCGGGCGAGGCGGTATAAAGGGAAGTTGGCCTAAATCCGGACTTTAAGCATCATTGATCCCCAACCTGTCCAAGATCATCTGCCGTACCGCCCTGGCGTCCGCCTGACCCCTGGTGGCCTTCATGACCGCGCCGACCAACGCCCCCACCGCCGCCACCTTGCCGCCACGGATCTTTCCGACCACCTCGGGCTGGGCCGCCAGCGCCGCGTCCACCGCCGCGCCGATGGCGTCGGCGTCGCTGACCGTGTGCAGCCCGCGTTCGGTGACGACCGCGTCGGGATCCTTTCCGGACTCCAACACGCCGTCCACCACCTGCCGGGCGAGCCCGGTGGACAGGGTCCCGGTGGTCACCAGTTCGATCACCCGGGCCACCTGTGCGGCCGTGATGGCCAGTTCGGACGGTTCCACCAACGCGACGTTGGCCTTCTGGGCCAGGTAGCCCAGCCACCAGTTCCGAGCCTCCGCCGGCGGCGCCCCGGCCGCGATGGTGGCGGCGACCAGGTCGATCACGCCAGCGTTGTCCATGGCCTCGAGGTCCGCGGCCGAGGCGTCCAACTCCTTGGCCAGCCGGCGCCGGCGCGCCGCGGGCAGTTCCGGCAGGCCGGTGCGCAGCCGCTCCACCCACTCCGGGTCCGGTGCCAACGGCACCAGGTCGGGCTCGGGGAAGTACCGGTAGTCGGTCGCCTCCTCCTTGGACCGACCCGAGGTGGTCTCACCGGTGTCCTCGTGGAAGTGTCGGGTCTCCTGGACCACCCGTTCCCCGGCGTCAAGCACCATCGCCTGCCGGCGCATCTCGAACCGAACCGCACGCTCCACCGAACGCAGCGAGTTCACGTTCTTGGTCTCGGTACGGGTGCCCAGCACACCGCTGCCCCGGGGCGCCAGCGAGGTGTTCACGTCACAGCGCAGGCTGCCCTGTTCCATCCGTACATCCGACACGCCCAGGGAACGCAGGATGTCCCGCAACTCGGTGACGTAGGCGCGAGCCACCTCCGGTGCCCGATCCCCGATTCCCAGCACCGGTCGGGTGACGATCTCCACCAACGGGATGCCGGCCCGGTTGTAGTCCACCAGCGAGTGGGTCGCGCCGTGGATCCGTCCCTCCGCGCCACCCACGTGCAGCGACTTGCCAGTGTCCTCCTCCAGGTGCACCCGCTCGATACCGATCCGGTACGTCACCGGCCCGGTCTCCTCGACCACCTCGACGTCCACCCAGCCATCGGTACACAGTGGCTCGTCGTACTGGCTGGTCTGGAAGTTCTTTGGCATGTCCGGGTAGAAGTAGTTCTTGCGGGCGAACCGGCACCACGACGCGATACCGCAGTGCAGGGCCAGACCGATCCGGATTGTGGACTCGATCGCGACCGCGTTCGCCACCGGCAGACTGCCGGGAAGACCCAGGCAGACCGGGCAGACCTGGGTGTTGGGTTCGGCCCCGAACTCCGTCGGGCAGCCACAGAACATCTTCGAGCGGGTGCCCAGTTCGACGTGGGTCTCCAGGCCGATCGCCGGCTCGTAACGGGCGGTGACGTCCTGGTAGGACGGCAGGGTGACAGTCATTTCAGCGCTCCCGGAACAGGCGCGAACAGATCAGGTAGACGACGGCGACCAGTGGGACGAACGCCACCAGGGTGACCAGACCGACCGCCGCGGACGACTCGGCCAGACCCGCGCCCAGGGCACACATCCCTGCCATCACGAACACCAGGGCCGAGTACTCCCCGGGACCGGACTTCCTGGAGCCGCGGGGTGCGGGCGGCGTGTCGGCCGACTCGGGCGCGCTCACAGTGCCGGAGCCTCCTCCAGCAACGGTCCACCCCGGTGTTGGGCCACCGCGACCTCGACCGCGGCGGCCACCCGGTAACACCGGTCGTCAGCCAACGCGGGCGCCATCACCTGGAAGCCCACCGGCAGGCCCTCGGACAGTCCACACGGTACGGAGATCGCCGGCAGCCCGGCCAGGGAGGCCGGCAGCGTGCACAGGTCGGCGACGTACATCGCCATCGGATCGTCCACCCGCTCCCCCAGCGGGAAGGCCACCGTGGGCGTCGCCGGGGAGACCAGTACGTCGACCTGGGCATAGGCGGCCTCGAAGTCGCGGCTGATCAGGGTACGTACCTTCTGGGCCTGGCCGTAGTACGCGTCGTAGTAGCCACTGGACAGTGCGTAGGTACCGAGGATGATCCGCCGCTTGACCTCCGGGCCGAAGCCGGCCTCCCGGGTCAGCGACATGACCTCCTCCAGGCTGTGCACACCGTCGTCACCCACCCGCAGTCCATACCGGACCGCGTCGAACCGGGCCAGGTTGGACGAACACTCGCTGGGCGCGATCAGGTAGTAGGCCGGCAGGGCATAGCTGAAGTGTGGACAGGACACCTCCACCACCGAGGCACCCATCTGTTCCAGCCAACCCACCGCCGCCTGGAACGCCGCCTCCACGCCCGGCTGGTACCCCTCACCACCCAGTTCTCGTACCACCCCGACACGCAGTCCGGTCAGGTCGCCGGAACCGCCCTCCCGGGCCGCCGCCACCACCGGAGGGACCGGGGCGTCGATGCTGGTCGAGTCCATCGGGTCGTGTCCGCCGACGGTGGCGTGCAGCAGGGCCGCGTCCAGCACGGTGCGGGCCAACGGACCGGCCTGGTCCAGCGAGGACGAGAACGCGATCAGCCCGTAGCGCGACACCCCACCGTAGGTCGGCTTGTGGCCCACCAGACCGCACACCGCGGCCGGCTGACGGATCGACCCCCCGGTGTCAGTTCCGATCGCCAACGGAGCCTGGTATGCGGCCACCGCGGCGGCGGACCCACCGGAGGAGCCACCGGGCACCCGACCGAGGTCCCACGGGTTGTGCGACGGGCCGAACGCGGAGTTCTCGGTGGACGAACCCATGGCGAACTCGTCCATGTTGCACTTGCCCAGGGTGACCACACCGGCGGCGCGGATCCGTGCCTGCACGGTGGCGTCGTACGGCGGGATCCAACCCTCCAGGATCTTCGAACCGCAGGTGGTCGGTACACCTCTGGTGACGATCACGTCCTTCTGCGCCAGCGGCACACCGGCCAGCGGACCAAGTTCCTCGCCGGCCGCCCGACGCTCGTCCACCGCCCGGGCCTGGGCCAGGGCCCCGACCGCATCGACGTGCAGGAACGCGTGTACGCGGTCGTCCACCGAGGCGATCCGGTCCAGGTGTGCCTGGGTGACCTCCACCGCGGAGGCCTGTCCGTTCGCGATCACCGCCGCGGTCTCCGCCGCGGTCAGCCTGGTCAGGTCCGTGGTTGCCGTGCCGTCCATGGTTGCCCTCCGCATCGGCCCGGTCACGCCTCCTCGTCGAGAATCCGAGGTACCCGGAACCTGCCGTCCTCGGCGGCCGGTGCCGCGGCGAGCACCGCATCCCGGTCAAGGCACTGACGCACCTGGTCGGGTCGTAGCACGTTGGTCAGCGGAACGGCGTGCGACGTGGGTGGGATGTCGTCGGCGGCCACCTCGCCGACCCGGGCCACCGCGCCGAGGATCACGTCGAGTTGGCCGGCGAAGACGTCGAGCTCCTCGTCGCTGACCGCGAGCCGGGCCAGCCGTGCGAGGTGCGCGACCTCCTCGCGGGAGATCGTCGCCATCAGGTCTGCTCCTGGAGTCCTTGCGTGAGGCGGGCGCACACGCGCCCGACGGCGGCGAGTCTACGGCGGTACCATTCGCGGCCACCAACCACACCGCCCACCACGGTGCCCGGCCACGACGTGCGGCCACGATGCCCACCACGGCCGCGCCTCGGGTCGGCCTGCGGCGCAGGGGTGATCGTGGGTTCCGGACCGCGGCCGGGCGAAGATCAACGCCTCGCCCGTGCGGTTCAGCGTGTCGTTGGGGTGGACCTGCCGGTATGGCCGGAGGCTGTCGGCTGGCGACGCGGCCGGTTCACGAGTGCTGGCCGAGCCCGGGCTGAGGCCGACCCTGGACCCGATGCCGACGGGTCACCGACAGGTCACCGTGGGTCGTCAGCCGGACATGGAGAGCGCCCGTCCGGCCGGTGCTGTGCCCTGGCCAGACGGGCGCCTCGGTAGGCAGGCCACCGGGTTGTGGGGCCTACCCGTTCTCGTTGGTGACGGCGGCCGACCGTTGCGCGTGCAACGGGCAGTCATGCGGTGCGACATTCCCGATCGACACGCTGTGCGCGCCCACCTGGGCGGGCGTGGTCGTCTGGTGCACACCGGTCGACGCGGACGCCACTCCACCGGCCCCGAGGGTGGCCAGCGCGGCCGCCACCACCAGAAGCCGACCGGCCCTGACCGCCACCGACCGCCGCCGTGCTTCGACGGGGCTGCCCCCTGACACCTGCCAGACGTCTTCGGGCATCTGCTGGCTCCCCTCACTCCCACTGTGGAACGTCCTGTCGTCAGACACGTCCCACCACCTCACCCCGTTCACCCGTCCCCGGCCAGCGCTACCCAAGCCAACCAGGCAGGCCAGCCCCAGCACGTTTTCGCGCGAAAACGTCTACCGGCGAGACGCTGTTGGCGACGTTTTCGCGCGAAAACGTCGCCAACACCGGAGCCGCCGGCGTGGTGAGCTGTGGATTACCGAAGTTATCCACAATGCCAGAGCCCAGACGCTTTCCCATGACGAGGTGAGGGGCGAGGGTCTGGGTATGAAGAGGCCCGAACTCGATCTCAGCACCCTTCCCAGGACGCCGGAAGGGCTCCTGATCCGGTCAGAACTGCTCGCCGCCGGTGTAACACCCGAGGCGATCACCCGAGCCCTCCGATCAGGACACCTGCGGCGCCTGCAACGAGCGGTGTACACGCACTCCACCCTTACCGTGACCCCATACGTGATCGCCGCCGCGGTGCTACACACGGCGTACGAGCCGGTAGCAACGATCAGTCACCAGACGGCTGCACGGTTACACCGCATGCCGCTGGTCCGACAACCGGCAACCGAACACGTGACCATCCCGTTCCGGGCGCGTAAACCACATCGCGGCCTGCTCACGGTGCACTGTCATGACCTGGAGGAGGTCGACATCCAGACAGTGGGTGGCTACACCACCACGACTGTCTCTCGTACCGCGTTCGACCTGCTGTTCGACGCTGACGAACTCACCGCGCTGTGGGCGTGTGAATCCGCCGTGCGGGGTGGACTGGTCTCACTCTCCGACATCCAGAACCGGGTGGAGGCCGCGTGGAGTGCCCCACGCGTACGGCGCGCCCGCCGGCTCGCCGCGGCACTCGACCCACGCAGCGAATCGCCCCTGGAGACGGCGGCCCGGCTGGTTCTGCTGACAGGCAAGCTACCTCCACCCCGAGTGCAGGAACCGATCCTCGACGACGCAGGACAGGTGGTCTACCGGATCGACCTGGCCTATCCGGACTGGCTGCTCGGGATCGAACTGGACGGGCGAGCGACCCACGAACTGCCCGAGGCGGTGCTGGCGGACAGGCGCAGGCAGAACTATCTGGCCGCCCGAGGGTGGACCATCCTGCGGTTCACGTGGGCCGACGTCACCGGCCGGCCCAGCTACGTCGTAGCGACTGTTCGGGACACCCTGGCCCAACTCAAGCGGGCCAGCTGACGACGTTTTCGCGAGAAAACGTCGCCTCGGAGTGGTTCCTGCCAGACGTTTTCGCGCGAAAACGTCTAGGGAGTCGTGGCGGCGGGGATGACGGCTTCGGCGCGGGGGGTGATCTGGCCGGCGGCGATCTGCTCGGTCCAGTGGCAGGCCACCACGTGGCCTGGTGAGACCTCGCGCAGTTCGGGTACCTCGTCGTCGCACCGGGTGTCCTGTCGCCACGGGCAGCGGGTCCGGAACCGGCACCCCGACGGCGGGTTGGCCGGAGAGGGCAGGTCGCCGTAGAGCAGGATGCGCTCCCGCCGGTCCTCCACCTCCGGGTCGGGAATCGGCACCGCCGACATCAGCGCCCGGGTGTAGGGGTGCAGTGGTTCGTCGTAGAGGGTGCGCGAGTCGGTGCGTTCCACGATGGTGCCCAGATACATCACACCGACCTCGTCGGAGATGTGCCGCACCACCGCCAGGTCATGCGCGATGACGATGTAGGCGATGCCGAACCGGTCCTGGAGTTCCCCCAGCAGGTTGAGCACCTGGGCCTGGATGGACACGTCCAACGCGGACACCGGCTCGTCGGCCACGATCAGGTCCGGCTCCAACGCCAGGGCGCGCGCGATACCGATGCGCTGCCGCTGGCCACCGGAGAACTCGTGTGGGTACCGGTAGGCCGCGCTGGAGGGCAGACCCACCTGGTCGAGCAGTTCGTGCACCCGCGCGGACAGCGCCGCGCCGCCGGTCACGATCCGGTGCGCCTTCAGCGGTTCGGCGAGCAGCGACTCGACGTTCTGTCTCGGGTCCAGGCTGGACATCGGGTCCTGGAACACCATCTGCATCCGGCGGCGGGTCTGCCGCAGTTGGCGCTCCCCCAGGCTGGTCAGTTCGGTTCCGTCGAACACCACACTGCCGGCGGTCGGCTCGGTCAGCCGCAGAATCGCCCGGCCCAGGGTCGACTTGCCACAACCGGACTCGCCCACCAGGCCGAACGTGCGGCCCCGGCCCACGGCCAGGTCAACCCCGTCCACGGCCTTGACATGGCCGACCGTACGGTCGAACAGCAAGCCTCGTCTGATCGGGAAGTGCACCTTCAGACCCTGCACCGACAACAGCGGGCCAGCCTCCGTCGCCTCACCGTCGGTCATCGGGCCACCTCCGTGGCGGCAGGGGCCACGCCGGGTTCCGTTCGCAGCGGCAGCGGGTTGTGGCAACGCAACCAACGCACCCCCTCGTCGGACAGCTCCGGGGCCCGGACCTGACACTCGTCCAGCCGCCGGGTACAGCGTGGCGCGAACGCACAGCCGGTCGACCAGGGCAGCAGGTCGGTGGGTGAACCGGGGATCGGGGTGAGCGGCACGTCACCAGCGGAGTCCAACCGCGGAATGGACGCCAACAGCCCACCGGTGTAGGGATGGCGCGGCTCGGCGAACAGGGTCCGCCGGTCGGCCTGCTCCACGATCCGTCCCCCGTACATGACGTTCACCCGGTCACACAGGCCGGCCACCACCCCGAGGTCGTGGGTGATCAGCACCAACGCGGTGCCCTGCTCGGTGACCAGTTCCCGCAACAGTTCCAGGATCTGCGCCTGGATGGTCACGTCCAGGGCGGTGGTCGGCTCGTCGGCTATCAGCAGGCGGGGCTGGCAGGCCACAGCCATGGCGATGAGCGCGCGCTGCCGCATCCCGCCGGAGAGTTGGTGCGGATACTCCCTGATCCGCCGCGCCGGGTCGGGGATGCCGACTCGGTCCAACAACCGGGTCGCCTCCCTACGGGCGGCATCCCCACGCAGGCCGCGGTGGCGACGCAGCACCTCGGTGATCTGGAGACCGACGGTGAGAACCGGGTTCAACGAGGACAGCGGGTCCTGGAACACCATGGCCAGTTCGGGTCCGCGCAGGTCCCGCATCTGGTTGGGGGTGAGTTCCAGCAGCGACCGGCCCTGGAGGTCCACCCGCCCCTCGACCCGCACGCCCCGGCGCGGTAGCAGCCCCATGATGGCCAGCGAGGTGACCGACTTGCCGGACCCGGACTCGCCGACCAGCCCGACCGTCTCGCCCTCGTCGAGCCAGAACGACACCCCGTCCACGGCGCGCATGTCCGGCCGACCGCGGCGGGTGAACGCCACCCGCAGGTCGCTCACGTCGAGCAGTCGACTCATCGGGATCCTTCCGGCGAACGTGGTGCGGCCACCGCTATCGCCGCAGCTTCGGATCGAGCGCCTCGCGCAGCGACTCACCGAGCAGGGTGAACCCGAGCGCGGCGATCACGATGGCGGTGCACGGCAGGAACGCCAGCCGTGGCGCGGTGGACAGGAAGGTCTGCGACTCGGCCAGCATCCGGCCCCACTCGGGCACGTCCGGGTCGGCTCCACTCAGGCCGAGGAACGACAGCGCGGCCACGTCCACGATCGCGGTGGCCAGCGACAGGGTGCCCTGCACCAACACCGGCGACAGCGAGTTGGGCAGGACGTGGCTGAGCACGATGTCGCGCCGTCGGATGCCCAGCGAACGGGCGGCCAGCACGTAGTCGGTCTCCCGCTCGGCCAGCATGGTGCCGCGCAGCAGCCGGGCGAAGATCGGTACCTGTGCCACCCCGACCGCCAGGGTCACGCTGATCAGCCGCTGGCCGAGCAGTGCGGCGATGCTGATGGCCAGCAGCAGGGACGGCACGGACAGCAGGATGTCGACCACCCGCATGACCAGGTTGTCCACCCAGCCGCCGAACGCGCCGGCCAGGGTGCCCAGCAGCAACCCGACGGCGAAACCGACCGCGGTGGCCAGCACCCCCACCAGCAGGGACTGACGGGCGCCGAAGAGGAGCCGGGACAGTTCGTCTCGGCCCAGCGAGTCCGATCCGAGCCAGTGATCGTGGGACGGACCCGGGAACCGGCCCGGACGGATCTGGTCCTTGAGGATCTGGTCGACCGGGTCGTAGGGCGCCAGCAGCGGCGCGAAGATGGCGACCAGCACGAACAGCAACACCAGCGCCGCGCCGGCGATGGCCACCGGGTTGCGCCGCAGCCGGCGGAACGCCTCACGGCCCAGGCTGAGGCCCACCTCGGACGGGTCGGTGGCTGGTGGCGTCTTCTCCGCCACCGCGGCGGCACCGGTCGTCGGACCCTCCGGTGTACCCACAGCGGTCGACCCGGGTTCGGAGTCAGCCATCCCGCTCACCCTCTCCCGCCGCCGACGCGGACCCGTGGATCAATCAGGCTGTAGGACAGGTCAACCAGCAGGTTCACCACGACATAGATCACGGCGATGATCAGGATGAAGCCCTGCAACACCGGATAGTCCCGGTTACGGATTGCCTGGTAGACGAAACTGCCGATCCCAGGTAGGCCGAACACGATCTCGGTGAGAATCGCGCCGGACAGCAACAATCCGGTCTGGAGACCGATGGTGGTGGCCACCGGGAGCATCGCGTTACGCAGGATGTGCCGCCGGCTCACCGTGGCGCTGGCCAGGCCCTTGGCCTCGGCGGTACGCACGTAGTCCTCGTGACTCACGTCGATCACCGCCGCCCGGGTGATCCGCACGATGATCGCCAACGGGATCGACCCGAGCGCGATCGCCGGCAGGATCAGGTGCAGGATCGCATCCCAGGACGCGTCGTACTCCCGGGTGAGCAACCCGTCGAGCACGTAGAAGTTGGTCGGGTGGGTGGAGAGGATCCGCTCGTCGCTGCGCGAGGACGGCGGCAGCCAACCCAGCTTGATGGCCACCCAGTACTTGAGCAGGAACCCCAGGAAGAAGACCGGGATGGTGACCCCGATCAGCGAGCCGACCACCGAGGCGTGGTCCAGGAACCGGCCGTGCTTGCGGGCGGCCAGGTAGCCCAGCGGGATACCCAACCCGACCGCGAAGATCAACGCGGCCACGGTCAGCTCGACGGTCATCGGGAACCGGGTGAGGAACTCCGAGGTGACGCTCTGGTTCGTCCTGATGGAGGTGCCGAAGTCCAGGTGGATGATCCGCTTCAGGAACGACCAGTACTGCACATACAGTGGCCGGTCCAGTCCGTAGGCGATCCGCACCTGGCGCTCGGCCTCGGGGGAACCGTGCTCCCCCAGGAGGGCCTGGGCAGGCCCACCCGGGAGAGCACGCACCCACACGAACAGCAGGACTGACAGTCCCAACAGGATCGGGACCAGCAGAGCGAGACGCCGGATGGCGTATCGCAGCATCAATCAGCCCACGGTGACCGTGCTGAAGTCCTCGTTGCCCGTCACCGGGGTGGCGACGAACCCGTGCACGTCCTTGGAGAGTGCCACCGCCGAGCCAACCAGCACGTAGGGCAGACCGGGGAGCTGGGTCATGATCTCCTTGTTGGCCTGCTCGTAGATGGAGGCCCGCTGGTCCGGGTCGGTCTCGGCCCGAGCCTTGGCCAGCAGGTCACGCACGTTCGCGTCGTCCCAGCCGAACTGCGGGCTGATGTCCCGGAAGAACACGCCGAGGAAGTCGTCGGTGTCGGCGTAGTCGGCGTTCCACCCGATCAGGTACGACTGGTACTCACCAGCCTGGTACTTACGCAGGTAGTCCGGGCTCCACGGGTCGCTGGCCTTCTTCACGGTGAACCCGACCTTCTCCAGGTCCGCCTTGATCAGGCTCCAGTTGTCCTGCGGCACCGGCATGTACGGCCGGGACACGTCGGTCGGGTAGGCCAGTTCGATGGTCGGGTTCTTCACACCGGACTCGGCGATGAGTTGCTTGGCCTTGTCCGGGTTGTAGTCGTAGGACGGCACGTCGTCGGTGTACCCGGCCAGTGCCCTGGGCAGGAACTCCTTGGCCACCTCGGCACCCGGCGGGTACTTGGCCTTGACCAGGGCGTCCCGGTTGACCGCGTAGGCGAATGCCTGACGGATCTTCAGGTTGTCCATCGGCGGCTGGGCCAGGTTGAAGCCGATGTAGCCGAGGCTGAGCGGCGGGCGGAGCGGGACCTGGAAGCCGTCGGTCTTCAACGCATCGATGTCACCGGGGGAGACGTTGTCGTAACCGTCGATGGTGCCGCCCTGCAGGGACTGCTTGCGGTCGTTGACGTCGGGCTTGGTGACGAAGACCAGACGCTGGGTCTTGGCCTTGTTCCCCCAGTAGTTGTCGTTGCGGACCAACTCCACCTGGGTGCCGTGCTCCCACTTGGAGAACATGTAGGGACCGGTGCCGGTCGGGTGCTGGTCCCAGTAGGCGCCGGCGAACTTCGGTGCGTCACCGGTGCCGGTGATCTTGTCGGCCTCGTACTTCTGCATCGCGGTCGGGCTCTGCATGCCGAACGCGGACACCGACAGCGCGGGCAGGAACGCGCTCGACGGCGAGGTCAGGTGGATCACCGCGGTGGAGGCGTCGGTGGCGTCGCACGACTGGTACAGGCTGGTGGCTGGTGCGTCGGGGTTGTCCTTGGTGGCGAAACCGCCGAACACGGTCTGCCAGTAGTAGGACAGGCTCTGGTTCTGCGTCAGCAGGCCCTTCCAGTTGTACCAGCGGTCGAAGTTCGCGCAGACCGCCGCGGCGTCGAACGGCGTGCCGTCGGTGAACTTCACGCCCTCCTGGAGGTGGAAGGTCCAGGCCTTGCCATCGGCCGAGGTGTCCCAGCTCTTGGCGAGCTCGGGTACCACCTCGGTGCTGCCGGGCTTGAGGTCGATCAGGCCCTCGAAGATCTGCTTGGTCACCCGGAACGTCTCGCCGTCACTGGCGAAGGCCGGATCCAGGGTGGTCGGGTCGGCCGACGCGGCGAACACGATCACGTCCCTGGCATTGGAACCGTTGTCACCACCGGTATCACGGTCGCTCTGGGCACACGCTGACAGCGCCAGCGCGCCGCTGAGGGCGATGATGGTCGCCCCTCTCACGGTCTTGGTACGCATCCAGTTCTCCACCCTGGTCGGGATCTGACATTGATCCGTCACACAGATCCGGCTTGTCCGCGTCACCCTAGCGCCGCCGGAATGCCGGTGTACCACCAACCGTTCACGTTTCGGTTACAGCTACCAAGCCGCGTTGGGTCGAGCTGCCGAAGGTCGTTACGCCATCGTCACGTCAACGCAACGTATTCGAGACCCATTCGGCCGAAGCATCATTCGACTGGGCTGTTCAGCCCATTCCAGTCAGCCCATTCCAGGGGTTGGCGCCCTCAGGGTCTTCAGTGCCGTGTACCCGGTGATGACGTCGAAGTCGGCCTCATCATGCACCAACACCGCACCATTGCGTAGGGCGACCGCAGCGATGAGGCAGTCGATCAGTTTGCGCACGGTACGGCCGTTGCGGCGTGCGGCACGGTAGAGATGGGCGGCGTCACGGTAGTCAACGGTTGCGTCGACCGAGAGCAGCGGCAGTCCGTTGAGGGTCTCCTCGAGACGGACCACCGTGTCCGCATCAGACGGTCCGGCCAGGAGCTCCATGATCACCGGCTCGGTGGTGGCCACCAACTCAGGCCGCCGCAGGAGCTCACGCACAACCACGTTGGCGGGCGAACCGGTCTTACGCAGGTACTCGATCCACGCCGAACTGTCGATCAGGTACATGACTCATCGTGCCCGGTGGATCGGGTCATCGGCCCGGCTACCGCGCATCTCCTCCAGGTCACCGTTCCAGCCGATCCCCTCCAGCTCGAGAAGGTGTTCCGAACTCAACGGTGGGCCAACCAGTCGACGGAGCGCCAGGTCCACGGCCTCTCTCTTGGTACGGAGTCCGTACCTGCGCATCGCCGTCCTGACCAGGTCGTCATCGATGTCGATGTTTGTGCGTGCCATACACCTTAGATACACCACTCAACGAGTCGGACGGACACCACGAACGGGCACATGCACCGTCAGGCGTCGGGATCGGGCGGGCCGGTGGTGGCGACCCGGGCCGCCGCGTCGGGCCCCTGGTCGAGCAGCACGGTGAACCCCTGTTCGTCGAGGATCGGAACGCCCAGCCGCACCGCCTTGTCGTACTTGGAGCCTGGGTTGTCCCCCACCACCACGAAGTCGGTCTTCTTCGAGACCGAACCGGTGGCCTTCCCACCCCGCTGCTGCACCGCCTCGGTGGCCGAGTCGCGGCTGAACCCGGTCAGACTGCCGGTGATCACCACGGTCAGGCCCTCCAGCGGCCGCGGCGCACCAGCGGTCTCCGACTCGGCCATCCGTACCCCCGCGTCCCGCCACCGGCGCACCACCTCGCGGTGCCAGTCCACGGCGAACCAGTCGAGGACCGCACGGGCGATCACCGGGCCGACCCCCTCGACCGCGGCCAGTTCCTGCTCGGAGGCCGCGGCGATCCGGTCCACCGAGCGCAGTTCCCGGGCCAGGGCCTGGGCGGCGGTCGGGCCGACGTGTCGGATCGACAGCGCCACCAGGATCCGCCACAGCGGTCGCGTCCTGGCCTCGCCCAGGTGGTCCAGCAGCTTGGTGGCGTTCGCGGAGAGTCGACCGTCCTTGCGAACGAAGAACGGGCATCCGGCCAGTTTCTCGGCGGTCAGGTCGAACACGTCACCCTCGTCGCGGACCAGTCCGCAGTCCAACAACGCGACGGCCGCCTCGTAGCCGAGCACCTCGATGTCGAAGGCGCCCCGGCCGGCCAGGTGGAAGATCCGCTCCCGCAACTGCGCCGGGCAGGACCGGGCGTTGGGGCACCGGATGTCGACGTCGCCCTCCTTCTCCCGGTGCAGTTCGGTGCCGCACTCCGGGCAGTGCGTCGGCATCACGAACTCCCGTTCGTCGCCGGTGCGCAGGTCCACCACCGGACCGACCACCTCGGGGATGACGTCACCGGCCTTACGCAGCACCACCATGTCGCCGATCAGCACCCCCTTGCGGCGCACCTCGTCGGCGTTGTGCAGGGTGGCCAGTTCCACCGTGGAACCAGCCACCCGGACCGGTTCCATCACCGCGAACGGCGTGACCCGACCGGTGCGGCCCACGTTCACCCGGATGTCGAGCAGTCGGGTGTTGACCTCCTGTGGCGGGTACTTGAACGCGATCGCCCACCGTGGTGCGCGCGAGGTCGAGCCCAGTCGGCGCTGCACCGCGACCTCGTTGGTCTTGACCACCACGCCGTCGATCTCGTGCTCGACGGAATGGCGGTGTTCGCCGTGGTACTCGACGTAGGCCCGTACCTCGTCCAGGCTGTCGACCACCCGGACCCGGTCGCTCACCGGCAGGCCGAACGCGGCCAGTCGGTCGTACCAGCCCGACTGGGTGTCCGGCCCGCCGTCACCGTCCGTGGCCGGTCGGTAGGCGCCGACCCCGTGTACCACCATGCGGAGCGGCCGCCGGGCGGTGATCCGGGGGTCCTTCTGCCGCAGCGACCCTGCGGCGGCGTTGCGCGGGTTGGCGAACGGTGCCCTGCCCTGCGCGACCTGGCTCTCGTTGAGTTCGGCGAACCGACTCACCGGGAAGTACACCTCGCCGCGTACCTCCAGCACTTCCGGGGGGTGGTCGGTGTTGAGTCGTTCGGGGATGTCGCTGATGGTGCGCACGTTGCGGGTCACGTTCTCACCGGTGCGCCCGTCGCCCCGGGTGACGCCGCGCACCAGCCGACCGTGCTCGTAGACCACGGCGATGGCCAGCCCGTCCACCTTGAGTTCGCACAGGTAGTGCACCGGGGCGCCGGCGTCACGTTCCACCCGCCGTGCCCAGGCCGCCACGTCGTCGAGGGAGAAGGCGTTGTCCAGGCTGAGCATCCGCTCCACGTGGTCCACCGCGGTGAACTCGGTGGAGTACGTCCCGCCGACCCGCTGGGTCGGTGAGGCCGGGGTGCGCAGCGCCGGGTACCGCTCCTCCAACGCCTCCAGTTCGCGCAGCAGCGCGTCGTACTGTGCGTCGGAGACGATGGGCGCGTCGAGCACGTAGTAGCGATGCTGGTGCTCGTCAACCTGCTGGGTCAGTTCGGCGTGCCGGTCACGGGCCGCGGGCGGCGGTTCGGCACCGGCCCGTTGCTCGGCCTGCGGGCTGACCGTCTCCGGTGGCAGGTCGTCGGCGTCGGTCACCTCGCTCACGTGCCTCACCTCCTGTGCGCCGAAGTCCGGACGGAAACACCCGCACGGTACCGGCCGACACCGACAGTGCGGCGGACCGCCCGCGGGGCCGACCAGAACCAACCGGCCGACCGACCACCAGCAACGCGCTGTGGCAGTCGGTGGCCGACCGACCACACCGGGCTTACCCCTCGGGGGACTCGGCCAGTGCCTGGGCGGTCTGCCGGGCGAGTCGCAGCGCGTCTCGGGCGTAACCGGGTGACGCGCCGGCCTGACCGCAGGTCGGGGTCACCACCACCCGTTCGGGCAGCAGTTCCGGGGCGAACCCCAGCCGGTGCCACAGCCGGCGGGCCGGCCCGGCCAACCGGCCCGGGTC
>DATCWR010000441.1:0-11680 GCA_036566245.1 Mycobacteriales bacterium
CTTCCACCCCGGGCCCGCGCCGACGCCGGCCGGCGGGTCAACGAGGCCCGGGCGGCCGTCCAGGCCGGCTATGACGGCCGACTGGACGTGCTGACCGCCGAGCGGGACGAGCGGGTACTGCGGGAGGAGACGGTCGACGTCACCCTGCCCTGGGACCGTCACCCGGCCGGGGCCCGGCATCCGCTGACCACCATGCAGGAGTGGCTGGCCGACGCGTTCGTGGGCATGGGTTACGAGGTCGCCGAGGGACCCGAGGTCGAGGCCGAGTGGTTCAACTTCGACGCGCTCAACATGCATCCCGACCATCCGGCCCGGTCCATGATGGACACCTTCTTCGTGGCGCCACCCGACAGTGGCGTGGTGCTACGTACCCACACCTCGTCGGTGCAGATCCGGACGATGCTCGAGCGCCGGCCGCCGATCTATGTGGTGTGCCCGGGACGGGTGTTCCGCACCGACGAACTGGACGCGACCCACACCCCGGTCTTCCACCAGTTGGAGGGACTGGTCGTTGACGAGGGCATCACCATGGCGCACCTGCGTGGGACGTTGGACCGCCTTGCCGGTCTGGTCGCCGGTGAGGGTCTGAAAACCCGGTGGCGGCCGTCCTACTTCCCGTTCGTCGAGCCGGGCGCCGAGTACGACGTGCAGTGCTTCGCCTGCCGGGGCGAGTCCGTGGGTAACCCGGACCGACCGTGTCGCACCTGCCGGTCCGAGGGTTGGATCGAGTGGGGCGGCTGCGGCATGGTCAATCCCCGCGTGCTGGTCGCCTGCGGGATCGATCCGGACCGCTACAGCGGGTTCGCCTTCGGCATGGGTATCGAACGCACCCTACAGTTCCGGCACGGTATCGAGGACATGCGCGACATGGTCGAGGGCGATGTCCGGTTCACCCTGCCCTTCGGAATGGAGGCCTGATGCGCGTCCCGCTGTCGTGGTTGCGGGAGTATGTCGAGGTGCCCGAGCGCCTGTCGGCGCGCGAGGTGGCCGGAGCGCTGATCCGACTGGGACTCGAGGTGGAGACCGTCGAGGACGTCGGCGCCGGCATACAGGGCCCGCTCGTGGTCGGCCAGGTCGTCGACATCGAGGACCTGACCGGCTTCAAGAAGCCGATCCGTTGGTGCCACGTGGATGTCGGGCCGTCCAACACCGCCACCGGGCCGCGCGGCATCATCTGCGGGGCCACCAACTTCGCGGTCGGCGACCGGGTGGTCGTCGCGCTGCCCGGTTCGGTGCTGCCCGGCGGGTTCGCCATCTCGGCCCGTAGGACCTACGACCACATCAGTGACGGGATGATCTGCTCGGCCCGGGAGTTGGGGCTGGGGGAGGACCACACCGGCATCCTCATCCTGCCTCCGGACGCCCAGGTCGGAGCCGACGCGGCCGAGCTGCTGGAACTGCGTGACCACGTACTTGACATCGACCTGATGCCCGACCGGGGTTACTGCCTGTCGATGCGGGGAATGGCCCGCGAGGCGTCACACGCGCTGGACGTCTCGTTCCGGGACGCCGCAGCCATCGACGTCGCCGGTCCGGACGAGCAGGGATGGCCGGTACGGATCGAGGACCCGACCGGATGTGACCGGTTCAGCGCCCGCACCGTGACCGGGCTGGATCCGGCCGCGCAGAGCCCGCTGTGGATGCGGCGGCGACTGCTGATGTGTGGGATGCGGCCCATCTCGCTGGCTGTCGACGTGACCAACTACGTGATGCTCGAGACCGGTCAACCGATGCACGCCTTCGACCGGGCCCGGCTGCGTGGCCCGCTGGTGGTGCGTCGGGCGGTGGCCGGGGAGGAACTGGTCACCCTGGACGGGGCTCGGCGGGTGCTCGACCCGGAGGACCTACTGGTCACCGACGAGTCCGGGCCGCTGGCGCTGGCCGGGGTGATGGGTGGGGCCAGTTCGGAGGTGTCCGCGGACACCACCGACATCGTGCTGGAAGCCGCGCACTGGGACCCGGTCACCATCGGCCGGGCGGTTCGTCGGCACCGGCTGCCCAGCGAGGCGGCTCGACGGTTCGAGCGTGGGGTCGACCCGCAGGTGGCCCTGGCCGCACTCACCCGGGCCGCCGACCTGCTGGTCGAGTACGGTCGGGCCTCGGCGCAGGCCGGGATCACCGTGGTCGGCCGCGACCACCAGGCACCGGTCATCCGACTGGCCGAGGATCTGCCCGGCCGGGTCGCCGGCCGTCCGATCCCACAGGAGGTGGTGGTCCGCCGGCTGATGCAGGTCGGTTGTTCGGTCGCCGGTGACGCCCTGCTGACCGTGCAGCCACCGTCGTGGCGCCCGGACCTGACGGACCCGGCCGACCTGGTCGAGGAGGTCATCCGGCTGGAGGGCTACGACACGGTTCCCACCGAGTTGCCACCGGCCCCGCCGGGGCGTGGCTTGACCCCGCGACAGCGGATCCGCCGAGAGGTGGGCCGGGCGCTGGCCTCGGCCGGGTACGTCGAGGTGTTGACCTATCCGTTCGTCTCACCCGAGGTGTACGACGCGTTCGGCCTGGACGCCGACGACCCGCGTCGCCGAGCGCTGCGGTTGGTCAACCCGATCTCCGACGAGGAACCCGACCTGCGTACCTCACTGCTGCCCGGGTTGGTCAAGGCGCTGGTGCGCAACCTCGGCCGGGGGATACGGGACGTCGCGTTGTTCGAGACCGGCCTGGTGTACCTGCCGCGTGGTGGGAACGGTGAGCTGCTGCGGGTGGGGGTGGACCGCCGGCCGACCGCCGAGCAGGTACGGGCGCTGGACGGGCGACTCCCCAACCAGCCGCGGCACGTCGCGGTGGTCCTGACCGGAGACCGGGAACGTCCGGGTTGGTGGGGTGAGGGTCGGCCCTCCGGGTGGACCGACGCGATCGAGGCGGCCCGGATCGTGGCCCGGGCCACCCGGTCGGAGCTGGAGGTACGGCCGGCATCGTTCGCTCCCTGGCATCCGGGTCGGTGCGCCGAACTGCTCGCCCACGGTCGGGTGATCGGAATGGCCGGTGAGCTGCACCCGCGGGTGATCAGCGCGTTGGACCTGCCGGCCCGGACCTCGGCGATGGAGCTGGACCTGGGGGCGTTGGGAATCGGCGGTCCGGTCCAGTTGGGCAGGTTGTCGACCTTCCCGCCGGCGCTGCTGGACGTGGCACTCGTGGTGACCGAGGACGTGTCGGCCACCGAGGTCGACTCGGCGCTGCGGGCTGGTGCCGGGGAGTTGCTGGAGGAACTGAGCCTGTTCGACGTGTACTCCGGCGAGCAGGTCGGAGCCGGTAGGCGGTCGCTCGCCTACAGCATGCGGTTGCGTGCCGCGGACCGGACACTGACCGTCGAGGAGGCACTGTCGGTGCGTGACGCGGCGGTGGCCGAGGCCGCCCGCCGGCACGGCGCCGTGCTGCGTGGTTGACCGGGGAGCGCCCATGAGCGTCCCTGTCCGGTAAGAACGTTCGGATCGAGCAGAGCCCCGCCTGGCTGTGTGCCGGCGGGGCTCTGCCCTTTTTGCCGGTTCGTTGAGGCACCGCACCTGTCCCTTCTGTCCGTTCATGCATGGTTCCGCCGTCTTGTCTGATCGGCCAGGGCTGCTGTGCATGGACCGCTCGGCGCAGCGCGATGTGAGCCCCCCCACCTGGCCGGGTTATTAACACAATCCATGTGGTAAAAACTAGTGCCGTCGTGACAACTGAGAGAAGGCAGGATGCAGAAGACAAGATCGCTGCTTGCCGCCGTCGCCTTCACCGTCGGACTCGCCATCTCGGTCTGGACCGTTCCAGGCCAGGTGGAGAGTACGGCGGCCGCGACCGGGGCGGATGCGGCCGCGACCGACCATGGCTCCGACCATGGGGCGGACGCAGGGTCGACGGACAGCGGGTCGGCCAGCAGTGGGTCGGCCGACAGCGGTCCGATCGACTGGAAGACCATGGACGAGCACATGGCCAAGCGGAACAAGTCGTTCCCGGCCAAGACCGAGGGAGTCGGCAACCAGGAACTCAAGCCCAAGGTGCTGCCTGACGGCACCAAGGAGTTCCACCTGACCACCAAGGTGGTCAAGTGGGAGGTCGAACCGGGCAAGGTGGTCGAGGCCTGGACCTACAACGGCGCCGTGCCCGGCCCGATCATCCGGGTCGGTGTCGGCGACCACGTCAAGATCGTGTTGAAGAACGAGCTGCCCGAGTCGACCTCCATCCACTGGCACGGCCTGATCGTGCCCAACGACATGGACGGGGTGGCAGACGTCACCCAGAATCCGGTGACGCCCGGTAGTAGCTTCACCTACGAGTTCACCACGGTCGAGCCGATGGTCGGCTGGTACCACTCCCACCACGACGGGGTCAACCAGGTCGCCTCGGGGCTGTACGGGACGATCCTGATCGGTGACGTGGCGTTGCCGGACGGCGTGAAGGTCAGCCAGGAAAAAGTGATGGCGCTCCAGGACTCCGGAGACATCGGCCTCTCCATCAACGGCAAGTCCTTCCCGGCCACCGAGCCGATCAGGGCCAAGGTCGGCGACTGGGTGATGGTGCACTACGTCAACGCCGGCAACCTGATCCACCCGATGCACCTGCACGGGATGCCCCAGTTGGTCATCGCCAAGGACGGTTACCCGACTCCGCAACCGTACAAGGTGGACACCGTGACGGTCGCACCCGGTGAGCGTTACACCGTCCTGATCAACCCCACGGTCGCGGGTGCCTGGGCATGGCACTGCCACATCTTCACGCACTCGGAAGGTGACCAGGGCATGTTCGGCCTGTTCGACGAATTCATCGTGTCCTGATCGGACCATCCAACCCTCTTTGGAGATGAGATAGCGTTGTCAGACAAATCCTCAGATCCGCCCCGGCCCAGCCGCGGGTGGAGCGCGCTGGGTGGTCTGCTTCCAGTGTTGGCTGCGGCAACGGCACTCGGTCTGGTCGTTGGCTTCGGTTTCACCGGTGGTCTGGGAAGTGACTCGCACTCCGAGGCGAGCCCGGCCGCGAACAGTGCCGGACAGTCTGGCGGGGACAAGGCCGCCGCCAGCGGCCAACCCGTCAGTTTCGACATCACGCTGGGCGACATGTTCATCAAGCCCAAGGTGATCGAGGTGCCGGCCGGTAGCCCGGTGACGGTCAAGGTGACCAACACCGCCGGCCAGCAGCACACGTTGGCGCTGGAAGGTCGAGACACCCCGCTGATCGATCCCGGTAAGACGGTCACCATCGACTGGGGGACCTTCACCAAGAGCGAGCAGGCGTGGTGCACGGTTCCCGGCCACAAGGACGCCGGGATGCTGATGGACATCAAGGTGACCGGTGCGGCCGACTCGGGCTCCGGTGACTCGTCCGACGCCAAGTCAGACTCGTCCGACTCCTCAAGCAACAACGCCACGATCGACCCGAGTGCCAAGCCTGGTGACGACTGGAAGCCCTTCGACCCGACGGTGAAGCCGGCCGACGGTGCGACCACCCACGACGTGACCTTCACCGTCGAGGAGAAGGAGATGGAGGTGGCGCCCGGGGTCAAGCAGACCCGCTGGACCTACAACGGCACCGCCCCCGGCCCGATCCTGCGTGGTCATGTTGGCGACGTGTTCAACGTGAAGTTGGTCAACGGTGGGTCGATGGCTCACTCGATCGACTTCCACGCCTCGAAAGTCTCGCCCAATGTCATGATGAAGCAACTCAAACCGGGTGAGTCGTTGGTCTACCAGTTCAAGGCGAAGTTCTCCGGAATCTTCACCTACCACTGTGGTGCCGACCCGATGATCTACCACATGGGTAACGGCATGTTCGGTGCCGTGATCATCGATCCCCCGAATCTGGCCAAGGTGGACAAGGAGATCGTGCTCGTCCAGTCCGAACTCTACCTGGGGCCACAGGGACAACCCGGTGACCTCAAGCGCATGATGACCGGCCAGGACGACGCGGTGGTCTTCAACGGCTACTTCAACCAGTACGTCTACTCGCCGGTGAAGGTCGACCCGGGCCAGCGGGTCCGGGTGTGGTTGGTCGACGCCGGTCCGAACCAGAACATCGCGTTCCACGTCGTGGGCACGATCTTCGACACGGTCTGGAAGGAGGGACAGTACAGGTTGAAGCCGGACAATGCCGAGCACGGCGGATCGCAGACCCTGGACCTCCAGCCGACCCAGGGTGGCTTCGTGGAGTTCACGCTGGACGATGCCGGTACCTACCCCTTCATCACCCACAAGATGATGAACATGTCGCGGGGCGGCCTCGGGCTGTTCCAGGTTGGTGACGCTGCTGGAGGTGAGGGCTGATGTCGGCCAACACGATTGCGGGGTCGTCCGCGCTGAGGGTGGCCGCAGCCGCCTCGGTACTGGCCGGAGTTACCCACTTCGCGGCGGTACCTGACCACCGTGCCGAGTGGTGGCTCGCCGCCCTTCTGTTCACCGTGGTCGGGGCGTTCCAGATCATCTGGGGCGCGGCGGCGCTGAACGAGCACCGGAGTGCGGTACTCCAGTCGGCGGTCGTGGTGAACGCGGTCGCGATCCTGGTGTGGCTGGTCAGCCGCACCGTCGGACTACCGTTCGGGCCGGAGTCTGGACAGTCCGAGAGCGTCGACGTGCTGAGCGTCGCGTGCGTCCTGGCCGAACTGGCGGTCATCGTGGGGACCAGTCTGGCCGTACGGAGTCGGTCGACCGAACAGTCGACTGACGGGTCCGAGGCGAGCCTGGCGTCCTGACGCCTGGGTCGAAACACTGCGCCCGGCAGGCCTCAGGCCTGCCGGGCGCAGCCTGTCCCGGGTCAGTCCGCGCGTGCGGTGCGACCTATCCGGACCCGCCAGGTCTGCGGGCCCTGCTCCAGATACCGCCAACTGAACTCGCCGTGATGTTCGGCCTCGAACTGGTAGTACAGCGGCTTGGGATCATGGTCGTTGACCAGCACGAACGCCTGGTTCGGCCGCAACGCGGTGTAGTTCTCGAAGATCAGCTCGTGCCGGCGGGCGGGTGGCTCACTGCGCACGTCCAGTTCCGGATCGGTCACCGACGGGGCCTCGAGGACGACGTCGGTGGGATGCAGCCGGGCCAGGTAGTGCAGCACGCCGGACAGCCGCGTACCGGCGTCCGGGTACTGCTGGTGCAGCAGACTCCACGCCGAGGCGGCCAGTTCGCTGGCCAGTTGCGGCTTGCCGGCCTCGCCCAGCTCACGCAGTGACCGGGAGAACAGGCGGGTCAGCGCCGCGACGGGCTCGGTGGGTGATGGGGCGGGGTCGGTCACGTCAGGTCCCTCCTGGCCGGGTCGGGACTGGCCCGGTGGCTCGGCGGGTACCAGGCCCGACTCCCGGCTCGCACGGTTTTGTCCAGGACGTGATGTTATTACAAGTTGGATCGTAAGAATTGCTCGGGTGGTGACCGTCACCTCTCCCTCGCATCGTGCTGTTGCAAAAAAATGTAGGAGACTGCATAATCATGCGCTATGGGGTTGACAGTGGCGGTGGCAGGCGCGAGCGGGTACGGCGGCGGAGAACTGCTCCGGTTGCTCGACGCGCATCCAGACCTTGAGGTGGGCGCGGTCACCGCGCACGGCAACGCCGGCGGACGACTCGGGGACGTGCACCCCCAGTTGGTCACCCTGGCCGACCGGGTGCTGTTGCCAACCAGCCCGGACACCCTGGCCGGTGCCGACCTGGTCTTCCTCGCCCTGCCGCACGGGCTGTCCGGACCGCTCGCCGCCGCCCTCCCACCCGAGACGCGGGTGGTGGACCTGGGCGCCGACCACCGGCTCGCCGACGCCGCGGCCTACCACGCCTACTACCAGGGCAGCCATCCCGGAACCTGGACCTACGGACTGCCGGAACTACCCGGTCAGCGCGAGCGCATCGCGGCCAGCCGCCGGGTCGCCAACACCGGTTGCTACGCCGCCGCGGTGGCGCTGGCCCTGGCCCCGCTGATCGCGGCCGGCACGGTCGAACCCGACGATGTGGTGGCCGTGGCCGCCTCGGGCACCTCCGGGGCCGGGCGGACCAGCAGGTCGGCCCTGTCCGGCAGCGAGGTGATGGGGGACCTGTCCCCCTACAAGGTCGGCACCCACCAGCACACCCCGGAGATCCTCCAGGCCACCGGGGCCCGTTCGATGTCGTTCACCCCGGTGCTGGCGCCCATGCCGCGCGGGATCCTGGCCACCGTCACCGCCCGTCCGACCGGTCCGTGCGACGAGCAGTCGGTCCGGGACGTGTTCGCGCGGGCCTACGCCGGCGAACGGTTCGTCCGGGTGCTGCCGGAGGGACAGTGGCCGCACACCGCGGCCACGGCGGGCAGTAACTCCTGCCACCTCCAGGTCACCGTGGACCGTGGTTCGGGCCGGGTGGTGGTCTGCGCGGCCCTGGACAACCTGGGCAAGGGGGCGGCCGGCCAGGCGGTGCAGTGCGCCAACCTGGTACTCGGTCTGCCCGAGGCCGCCGGCCTGAGTCCGAACGGGGTGGCGCCGTGAGTGTCACCGCGGCCAGGGGGTTCCGGGCGTCGGGGGTGGCCGCCGGAATCTCCGATGGGGACCGCCTCGACCTCGCCCTGGTGGTCAACGACGGTCCGAACGACGCCGCGGCCGGGGTGTTCACCGCCAACCGGGTCAAGGCGGCACCGGTGCTGTGGTCCCAACAGGTACTGGCCTCGGGTCGGCTGACCGCGGTGGTGCTCAACTCCGGTGGTGCCAACGCCTGCACCGGCCCGGACGGATTCGCCGACACCCACGCCACCGCGGAACGGGTCGCCACCGCCCTGGACATCGGCGCCGTGGACGTGGCGGTCTGCTCCACCGGGCTCATCGGTGCCCGGCTACCCATGGACGCCGTACTGTCCGGGGTGGACACCGCCGCGGCGGAACTGGGCCGGTACGGCGGTGAGAACGCGGCCCGCGCGATCATGACCACCGACACGGTGCCGAAACTGGCCGCCCGGCGGACCGGTGAGTGGACCGTCGGTGGGATGGCCAAGGGCGCGGGAATGCTGGCCCCGGGCCTGGCCACCATGCTGGTGGTGATCACCACCGACGTGGTCGCCGATCCGGCCACGCTCGACGAGGTGCTGCGCGCGGCGACCCGGGTCACCTTCGACCGCATCGACTCCGACGGGTGCATGTCCACCAACGACAGCGTCATCCTGCTGGCCAGCGGTGCCTCGTTGGTCGCGCCCCCGTTCGACGAGTTCGCCGCGGCGGTCACCGAGGTCTGCGCCGACCTGGCCAGGCAGTTGCTCGCCGACGCCGAGGGAGCCACCAAGGACGTGACCATCCAGGTGGTGCACGCGGCCAGCGAGGACGACGCGGTGCTGGTCGGCCGGGCGGTGGCCCGCAGCAACCTGCTCAAGTGCGCGCTGTTCGGCGAGGATCCGAACTGGGGCCGGGTGCTGGCCGCGGCGGGAACCACCTCGGCGGCCTTCGAGCCGGACCAGATCGACGTCGCGATGAACGGCGTGTGGGTGTGTCGGAACGGCGCGGCCGCCGCCGACCGGTCCCAGGTGGACCTGTCCGACCGGGACGTGCGCATCGTGGTGGACCTGCACTCGGGTGAGGCAGAGGCGACGGTGTGGACCAACGACCTGTCCCTGGCCTACGTGCACGAGAACTCCGCGTACTCGTCATGACCCGCGACCGCACGGTGCTCTTGTCCAAGGCCGCCACCCTGGTGGAGGCACTGCCCTGGCTGGAACGGTTCTCCGGCTCGGTGGTGGTGGTGAAGTACGGCGGGCACGCCATGGCCGAACCGGAGCTGGCCCGCACCTTTGCCGAGGACGTGGTGTTTCTCCGCTATGCCGGGTTGCGTCCGGTGGTGGTGCACGGCGGTGGTCCGCAGATCACCGCCCACCTGGACCGGTTGGGTATCCCGTCGCAGTTCCGCGGCGGGCTTCGGGTCACCACACCGCAGGCCATGCGGGAGATCCGCATGGTGCTGGTCGGTCAGGTCAACCAGGACGTGGTGAACCTGCTCAACGCGCACGGACCGTTCGCGGTAGGAATGTCCGGACAGGACGGTGGACTGTTCACCGCCGAGCGGCGCACGGTCAGTGTGGACGGCCAGGAGGTGGACCTGGGGCTGGTCGGCGACGTGGTCCAGGTCGATCCCGGCGCGCTTCGGGCACTGCTCGACGACGGTCGGATCCCGGTGGTGGCCACGGTCGCGACGGGGTCCGACGGGCAGACCTACAACATCAACGCCGACTCGGCCGCCGCCGCCCTGGCGGTCGCCCTGAACGCTCGCAAGCTTGTGGTGCTCACCGACGTGGAGGGGCTGTACCCGGACTGGCCGGCCCATCCCGACCCGGCCGACGGGCAGACCGCCGGTCGGCCCACCGGCGGCGTGGTCGGCCGGATCGATGCCGCGGCGCTGTCCGCCCTGCTACCCCGGTTGTCCGCGGGCATGGCACCAAAGATGGAGGCGTGCCTGCGCGCGGTGCGCGGCGGTGTGCCGGCCGCGCACGTACTCGACGGCCGGGTGCCACACGCGTTGCTGCTGGAGATCTTCACCGACGAGGGCGTGGGAACCATGGTCACCCTGGAGGAACCGTGACAGGCAACGCCGAACTTCAGGACCGGTTCGACCGGGCGTTCATGTCCACCTACGGCACCCCGCCGCTTGCCCTGGTGCGCGGCGCGGGGGTGGTGGTGACCGACGCCGACGGGCATGAGTACCTGGATCTGGTCGCCGGTATCGCGGTGGGTGTGCTGGGACACGCCCACCCCGCGGTGGTCGAGGCGGTCACCCACCAGGTGCGCACCCTCGGACACACCTCGAACCTGGTGGTCAACCAACCCGCGGTCGAACTCGCCGAACGACTGGTCGGGCTCGCCGGCGGCGACGCCCGGGTGTTCCTGTGTAACTCCGGTGCCGAGGCGAACGAGACCGCGCTGAAGGTGGTGCGCCGACACTCCGGTACCCGGACCAGGATCGTGGCGGCCGAGGGGGGTTTCCACGGCCGCACCGCCGGGGCGCTGTCGTTGACCGGTCAGCCGAAGAAGCGGGCCCCGTTCGAGCCACTGGTGCCCGACGTTCGGTTCGTGCCGTTCGGCGACATTGACGCGGCCCGCGCCGAGATCACCGACGAGGTGGCCGCGGTCTTCCTCGAACCGGTGCTCGGCGAGGCTGGGGTGATCCCCGCGCCGGCCGGGTACCTCGAGGCGGTCCGGGATGCCTGCGACCGGGCCGGTGCACTGCTGGTCTTGGATGAGGTGCAGGGCGGCATCGGCCGGGCCGGTGCCTGGTTCAGCCATCAGGTGGTGGCTCCCGGGGTGCGCCCGGACGTGATCACCCTGGCCAAGGGCCTGGGCGGCGGCCTGCCCATCGGCGCCTGCCTGGCCCTGGGATCGGCCGCGTCGGCCCTGCGGCCCGGGGACCACGGCTCCACCTTCGGAGGTAATCCGATCGCCTGTGCGGCGGCGCTGGCGGTGCTCGACACGATCGGGTCCGAGGGACTGCTGGATCGCTCCACCGAGTACGGCCGGCGGCTGGCGGCCGGGATCGAGGCGCTCGACCACCGTCTGGTTGACCATGTCCGCGGCCTGGGCCTGTGGCGCGCGGTGGTGCTGCGCGAACCGGTGTCCGCCAGGGTTGAACAGGCCGCCCGTGACGCCGGGCTGCTGGTCAACGCGGTGGCCCCGGACGCACTGCGACTGGCCCCTCCGCTGGTGATCAGCCCGGCCCAGGTCGACGAGGCGGTGCGCCGGCTCGCCGCCGCACTCGACGCGGTCGCGGCAACTATCGTCTGCG
>DATCWR010000442.1:0-2552 GCA_036566245.1 Mycobacteriales bacterium
GTACCGGTCGCGTCGGCCAGGTCGTCGGGCCTGGCCAGCGGCGCGCCGTCCACCGCCACGCGCAGTGGGTGTGGTGGGAACTGTTCGGCCAGCCACCGGGCGATGCGGTCCGGCAGGGCCCCCGGTGAGATCGGGCGCACCTCCACACCGTTCACGGTACGGGCTTCGGCGGGGCCATGCCCAGAAACGGTGCTCGGCGCGAACCGGTACCCGCGGAGGTTCCCGCGTCGGTCGTCACCGGGGCAGCGGAGCCAACTCCGGTGGCAACGGTACGGCCTGGTCGGTCACCGAGGCCACCACCTCGCGGGCGAGGTGGTGGACCCGACGACCTCGGGAACGCGCCACCCGGCGCAGCCGTTCGAACGCGTCACGGGGCTTGAGTCGCTGGCGTTCGGCGAGCACACCGATGGCCTGTTCGATGATCACGCGCGCGGCCAACGCGTGTTCGAGTTGCTTCACCGCCAGACGTAACCGCTCCACCTCGTCGAGAGGTTCTGGTAGGCGCGGCGGGCGGGGGCCGGGTTCCAACTCCTCGCTGAGCAGGTCGGCTAACACCATCGCGGAGTACAGGTCCCCGGTGTCGATACCACTACAGTCGGCGTTCTCTACCACCCAGCCTGTCGGCGTGCGGTGGATGACAACGTCGCCCCCCACCGCCTGGTGGGCCCCCCTCGGCGGCATCGTTCACCTCCCCGGTATCGCGGGCATCATCCGTCCCCGTGCCCTTGTCGTCACGCTAAGTTGCTGCCCGCAAACCCTAGTCTGGCCGGAACCCCTCCGGGGGCCCGTCAGGCAAGAAGTTTCGCCAGAAAGATCTCGATTGCAGCACTGACGGTCGTTCTGACGTGCTCAGCTGGAGAGCTTGGCCTTGACCTGGTCGATGCTCGGGTTGGTCAGCGCGCTTCCGTCCAGAAAGACGACGGTGGGCACCGTACGGTTCCCGTCGTTGACGTTCATCACGAACTCGGCCGCGGCCTCGTCCTGCTCGATGTTCACCTCGCTGAACGGGATGCCCTCCCTTTGCAGCATCCGCTTCAGCCGTACGCAGTAACCGCACCACGATGTGGTGTACATCGTCAGAGCGGATGGCGCGGACTCGGCGACCATGGTCGTCCCTTCTACGTGTTCGGGGTGCATCTTCACATAGCAACCACCTTCGCAGGCCGCGCCTTCCCTGGTTAGCAGTCTTTTGGCATCGTTGCCGCTCTGTCACCCGTCCGTACCAGCCGTCCTCCGCAACTGCCGGCCAGGAGTCCGTCCGAGCCGGTCGGGACGGCCCGGGCCTGGATCGCGGCACGGACCTGCGAGGATCGACCGGTGACCGACGAGGCGGAGACGATTCTGTCCGAACTCGACCCCGAACAGCGGGAGGCGGCCCTGGCCGTCCGCGGGCCGGTGTGTGTGCTGGCCGGTGCCGGTACCGGCAAGACACGTACCATCACCCATCGGCTCGCCTACGGCGTGCGGGTCGGGGCCATCCCGGCCGGCCAGGTGCTGGCGGTCACCTTCACCTCGCGGGCCGCCGGCGAGATGCGGACCCGACTGCGCGCGTTGGGCGTACCCAACGTGCAGGCCCGAACCTTCCACGCGGCGGCGCTGCGTCAGCTCCGGTACTTCGCCCCGCGCATCCTGGGTGGTCCGGCGCCCGAACTGGTCACCAACAAGATCGCGTTGGTCGGTCAGGCCGCCGCCCGCTGCCGGGTCGGCACCGACCGGACCACCCTGCGCGACCTGGCCGGTGAGGTGGAGTGGGCCAAGTCGACGCTGACCACGCCCGAGCAGTACCCGGGTCGGGTGGCCGCGGCCGGGCGGACACCCCCGATGGAGGCTCCGGTCGTCGCGCGGGTCTATCAGGCCTACGAGGATGTCAAGACCCGGGCCGGCCTGCTCGACTTCGAGGACCTGCTCATGGTCACCGCCTCGGGCATCGAGGAGCACCGTGGTGTTGCCGAGGAGGTACGCGCCCGGTACCGCCACTTCGTCGTGGACGAGTACCAGGACGTCACACCGGTACAGCAGCGGTTGCTGGAGGCGTGGCTGGGTGGGCGCCACGACGTGTGCGTGGTCGGGGACGCCAACCAGACCATCTACTCGTTCAGTGGGGCGTCGCCGTCACACCTGTTGGACTTCCCGCGCCGCCATCCCGGTGCGACCGTGGTGCGGTTGGAGCGCGACTACCGGTCCACCCCACAGGTCGTCGCGTTGGCCAACCGGCTGATCGGCTCGGCCCGTGGCGGTGCGGCCGGTTCGGGTCTGCGGTTGGTCGGCCAGCGACCGGACGGTCCGATGCCCACGTTCACCGAGTACGACGACGAACCGGCCGAGGCGGCCGGGGTCGCCGCCGGCTGCGCCAAGCTGGTGGCCAACGGCGTGCCGCCCAGTCAGATCGCGGTGCTGTTCCGGGTCAACGCCCAGTCGGAGAGTTACGAGCGCGCGTTGTCCGAGGCCGGCCTGGCCTACCTGCTGCGTGGCGGCGAACGGTTCTTCGAACGGCCCGAGATCCGGGAGGCCGTCATGCTGCTGCGCGGGGCGGCCCGGGCACCGGCCGGGTC
>DATCWR010000449.1:0-4526 GCA_036566245.1 Mycobacteriales bacterium
CCGGTTGTGAGTCAGAAGATGCGGAGTCGTCCGGCGGCACGGCCGGACCCTCGACGCTCATCGCTGGGGGCGCAGATCGCCCTTCCAGCCGGGAATCCTGTTGTTCACGCACAAGATCGTTCACCCACGCCGGCCCGGACACAAGCCATTTGCACCGGTGGCGCCCCTTGCCCGGCTGCGACCGCTGCGGTTAGCTGGGCTCAGGAACCCGGTCCCACCTGGCACATGTCAGGATCACTTTCGGGGGATCGAAATGACACAGAAACCCCAGGAATCCGGACGCACCACATTTCCCCCGGTCGTCTATGTGCCGTGCGAGGCACCCTCGGCCAGCGAAGCCGAGGTCACGCTGGAACTGCGGCGCATGGCGGACGGCCGGACCGCCCTGCTCACCTATTCGGCACTTGATCGACTGGTGTCCTGCTGCGGTCCGAACCAGCCGTGGATAGTCCTCCCCACCGCCAGCCTCGACCAGGTAGGTGCCACCTTCGACGTGATTCTCCTGGACATCGCCATCCCCGAGGAACTGCGGCGTGGGGCGGTGAACTGACCGTGGACGGCTACCAGGTCGACCCTGCACTGCTGCGACGGCTCGGCCAATCATTACAGGCCGGCGGGGAGTCGCTGGACTCGCTCGGCAGGGCGGTACCGGGCCCGCCGGACGCCGGCGAGGTGAGTGGCGAGGTGGCCGGGTTGGTGTCACTGCTCACCGGTGCGGCCGGTGAACTGTCCGTCCGGCTCCGGGCAGCCGGTGACGCGGTCACCCGAGGCGGTGCGACCTACGCCAACGCCGAGGACGCCTCCTACGACAGCGTCCAGAACGTCGGATGATCGGGGGTCGGGGTGCCTGTTGACACCAGGATCGACGGTGACCCGGACATCGTCCGGTCGGTCGGCCGGTGGTTACGGTCAGAACTGGCCCGGTCGATCGATGACCGGGCCACCGAGGTCAACCACCTGCGAACCGCGTCTGAGGCGTACTGGCAGGCCGACTCGGGCACCGCGTTCCGGGCCAGTGCGACCCGTGGCGTCCGGAGCGCCGACGAACTGGCCCGCGACGCCAACCGCGTCGGCCAGTCCCTCGAGGTGTACGCCGACGACCTGCACACCGCCCTGGCCGGAATGAGCCGGGCCCGCCAGATCGCCGCCGACGGCGGGCTGGTCGTCACCGACACCCACATCCTCGAACCCGGACCGGCGCCGATGGCACCGACCGGGACCGTGACGCCCGCGACCCACCAGCAGTACACCGCCGCGGTCCAGTCACACGGGAGGCAGGTGGCCGCGTTCCGCGACGCGACGGCCGAGGCGATCCGCGCCCGCGACATCGCCAACAGAGCCGTCGGCGCCGTGCGGGCGGTCTGGAACGACCTGAATGGCAAGAAGTACTTCAACGCCGCGGACTTCGTCAACGGCGTCATAGGGGAACTCGCACACAAACACGTGAGCATCCTCCGCAAGGAAAGCGCCCGCCTGCTCCAAGAAGCCGGGACAGCCCGGACGCGGTACCTGGAGGCCCCCGGGGGCAGCGCGGATGCCAGGCTCTACACCGAGACGGAGTTCGCCAAGACCAACCTTGCCGGCGAACTCGAACGCGGCGCCGCCTCGGTCGAGCGCCGGGTGCTGAGCAAGATCCCGGTCATCGGCCTGGGTATCGCCGCCGCCGGCATCGGCTACGACATCGCCACCGGCAAACCACCAGGCAAGGCGATCATCTCCGGCGTCGGCGGCGCAACCGTGGCGTTCGTCATGGGCGGACTGGTTGCGGGGCCGATCGGCGCTGGCGCCCTGGCGGGTATCGCTTTCGGTACCCTCGCGGGCGTGGGTCTCGATGCCGCCTACGACGCACTCCCGCAGGGAGTGAAGAACAAGATCGAAGGTGGGGTAAACGCGGTCGGACACGCCGCCGGCGATGCCGCCAACGCCATCGGGCACGAAGCCAAAAGGGTGTGGGACTCGATCTTCTAGTACAGCCGCGGAGACACGATGGACAGGGCCATGAGGCAGAGTGGCATTGATCAGCCCGGCCTGTTGCCGTGGCCATTCGGCTGGCCACGACCGATACGGCCCAGGTCGGTACTTCTTGTGTTGTTCGCGGGGGCATGCACCGTCTTCATCGCGGCTATTGGAATCTCTTCCTTGAGGCGGTCTGATCCAGGCACCGGCGTGTTCCTGCTCATGGGTACCCCGCTGTTCGTGGCGGCGACAGCGGTGGGGTCACTGACCCGGCTGCGGGGTCGGCGGCCGGGTGCCTCGTCGCTGCGCCACGGGCACGTCGAGGACGTCGACGCCCCGGCGCTGCTGATTCCGTACTCGCGGGCGCTGGGCGTCGCCGCCGTGCTGGTGCCGGTCTCGATCCTGCTGGTCACCGCGCCATTCGCGGTCGTCTTCTGGGTAGACCTCTTCGTCGAGGGCGCACACGTCGACGTGCTGGTGCCGCTGGTTGGCCTGTCGGCCGCGACAGGCTACATGGCCTGGTTCCTGGTGGACATCAGGCGGAAGAAGTTGTCCAGGGGCCTTCTCGCCCTCAGCCCCGGCGGGGTCTACCACCGATCGTGGGCGTTCCGTAGCTTCTTCCCGTGGCACACCGTCGTGTCTGTTACCACCGGACAGGCCCCAGAAAGCCCGGTGATAACGATGGTTGTCTACATCAACAGTGAATCCTGGTTCCGTCGGACGTCACGGCTGTGGAAGCAGGACGAGTTCCGACTCGCCCCGCACATGGTGGTCAAGGCGGCGTACCTGTCGGTCGATCCGGCCCTGGCCTACCATGCGCTGCGCTTCTACCACGCCCACCCCGAGGCCAGAGCCGAACTCGCCGACGGCACCGCCCTGGACCGCCTCCGCACCGCCCGCCTGCTGGACTGACGAGACGCCACCGCTGGGCACGAGCAGCGGAACCGCCCATCATCGGGCACCCGATTGCCGGCCGCGTCGTCGTTGCCGTTCACGTTGGATCCATCGGTGGCCGTCGGCGGTGACCGACTCGAGGAGGCGAATCCCGTCGACCTCGCTGGAGGTGTCGGCCACGAACTGTTCGAGCGCGTCGGGGTTCTGCCGGTCCTCCACGGCCAAGTACGCGTCGTGGTTCGCGCGGATGGTGATCTCCTCACCGCTGACCAGGGTCAATGTCAGCGCCTGGCCGAGCACGGGTTGCGCCCGGCCGGTATTCGGCCCGCCGCCCGCTGGCTCGGCCACCTGCCGACGGCCACGGGCGTGTACGGTGCTCTCCCCGATCCGCGCCGACGAGACCATGTCGTAACGGAAGGTGACCCGGCGTTCATCGTTCAGCGCACCCGAGGCGAAGTCCAACCGCACCTCCATCTCGCGCACACCGTGCTCGGTGAGCAGGAACACCCGTGCCGTGTAGGCGAGGTACCGGGTCAGACCGTGGGCCATCCGCGCCCGGGGAACGTCAGGGAGCCCTTCCACCAGGACGAAGTGGGTGACCACGTCGTGGTTGGTCAGCCGGTATCGCTCCATCGCGCGGGCGCGCAGGTGGACCTTGTCCCAGGCCAACCACCGGGTCATCTCGGCGTCCCCGGGACGATCGGACAGTTCGGCCTCACGCTGCCGGTACGCCCTTTTCTCCTCCTCGAACAGTTCATCGTTCTCCACCGTGTCGTCCTCGTACCGGCGCCGTCCGCAGTAGACGGTCAGGCCATGGATGACCGTCAACCGACCGCCGGCGCCGACGAGCGCCGTCGCCGCCAGGCCGGTAAGGATGTCGGCCCTGACCGTGACGACCAGGCCGAACAGGCAACCCACCGACAGTGCGGCCAACGCGGCGACCAGTCGCGGCACCGTCCCTCTCGGACTGCGCGGATGATCGCGGAACGCGTACAGCGAGGTGTCCTCCCAGGCTCGCGCGATCCGTTCGGCATGCCACTTGATCAACCAGAGCACCTGGTCGGCCTCGACCCGCGGGGCAGCCGGATCGTCGTAGAGCGCGATGAGGTTGTCGCGCAACGCGGTTCGCAGTCCGGCGGTCTGGGCGGCGAACTCCTTGGGCGACGCCCCCTTGTGCAGCGGCGGGTGGGTGACAAACCACCCGGTGACAAACTCCTTGATCCTGGTCGCGAACCGCTCCGACCTCGGGTCGACCGGCGAAGCTGTGCGGCTGACCGCGTCCGACCCGCTGATTGCCTGCTGCCTCTCCGCTCGGCGCCGGTCCAGGTACCGGTGCTCACGGCCGTACCACACCAGCACGAAGCCACCGCCTCCGCACAGGACCACCACGGCCACTGTCCAGGGCAGACTCGCCGCCACCATCGTGACCAGGGCCAGCGCGGCACCGAAGATGCCCACCGCCGCTCCCACAATCGACAGCGCGATCTCCCGGTCGCACGGTGCCCGGGTGATGACGCGCTTTCTCGGTGCCGCCGGGACCGGTTCGAAGAACTTCGGAACCCGGCGCCTTCGGTCCCGGCCCATCCGATGTTCGATGACCTGCGCCTTCAGGACGGCGTCCGCCCGGTCCTCCCGCGCGCTGGCGAGCAGTGCGGTCAGGTGGCGGGTGGTCTGCT
>DATCWR010000451.1:0-15897 GCA_036566245.1 Mycobacteriales bacterium
CCAACATGACCGGGAAGCAGGCCAGGAACATCGCGAAGGTTTGACATCCTCCCCGTCCTGGAGGGCGGGGATTCCTTCCGCGTCACGGGTGGGCCGCGTGGCGCCTGGGTGGGTTACTGCTTCTCAGCACGGTGTCCGAACAGGTTCGTGCCTGTGCTCGGCAGTCGTTTAGCCTGTCCGCCTGTCCAGCGGCCAGGATGTTGATCGCGGCGTTGATGTCCCGGTCGTGGGTGGTGCCGCAGCCGCAGGTCCACTGTCGGACGTGTAGTGGCATCTTCTCGGCGACCGTCCCGCAGGTCGAGCACAGCTTGGAGGAGGGGTGCCAGCGGTTGATCTTGGCGAACGTCCGCCCGTGGCGGGCCGCCTTGTATTCCAGCATGCCCACGAATGCCGCCCAGCCGGCGTCGTGGACCGATTTGGCCAGCCGGGTGCGGGCCAGTCCTGCCACGGCGAGGTCTTCCACGTACACCGCTTGGTTCTCGCGGATGATCGTGGTCGAGGTCTTGTGGTGGAAGTCCCGGCGGGTGTCTCGGACCTTGGCGTGCAGTCTGGCGACCCGGACCTGTGCCTTGGCTCGGTTCGCCGACCCCTTCGTCTTGCGGGACAGGGCCCGCTGGGCCCGTTTCAACCGGCGTTCGGCGTTACGCAGATACCGGGGATTGTCGATCTTCCGCCCGTTCGACAGGACCGCGAAATGGGTCAACCCCAGATCGATCCCGGTCTCGGTCTCCACTGGTGGAAGCGGGGTGTCCTCGGCCTGGACGATGAACGACGCGAAGTACCGGCCCGCACTGTCAAGGATCACCGTCACACTCGATGGCTCGCAGGGCAGTGTCCGGGACCAGCGGACCGGCACATCCCCCACCTTCGGCAGGCGCAACCGGCCATTGGGTAACACCCGGAACCGGGAGTTACGGGTGAACCGGACCGCCTGCCGGGTGTCCTTACGAGACCGAAACCGGGGCGGTGCCACCCGCCGGCCCTTCCGCTTCCCGGTCACCGAGTTGAAGAAGTTCCGATAGGCGGTGTTCAGATCAGCCAACGCCTGCTGCAACACCGCGGCGGACACCTCACCAAGCCAGGCCCGCTCCGGTGTCTTCTTCGCCTGCGTGATCACCCGCTTGGATAACACACCGTCGGGGATGTACGGCAGGCCGGCCGTGTGGGCATCCCGCCGTGCGGCCAGCCCGTCGTTGAACACCACCCGAGCGCACCCGAACGCCCGAGACAGTGCCACCCGCTGTGCGGGTGTCGGGTTCAGACGGAAGTTGTACCGAAGCTGCACACCACCCTTCTACACGCCACCACCGACAGAAAACGCAGCAGTCTTCCCCACCCGCCGGGTCCCCGTCCCGAAGTACCGGCACGACGTGTCCACCGGCACACACCCGGCACGCAGGGAACAGGTCATTCGAGACGTGTGCGCCGGCTTCCAAGCCGAGCTGACCAAGTACAACGGGGAGACGAACCACGTCCACCTGCCGGTCAACCTCCCACCGAAGGTGGCCCCGTCCCGGCGGGTGAACTCCCTCAAGGGCGTTACCCCGCGGCGGATGCGCCAGGAGTTCCCCGAACCGGCCCGGCACTACCACCGGGCCAACCGGCTGCGGTCGGGCCGTACCTCGCCGGGTCCGCCGGCGCGGCACCGCTGACCGTCGCGCCAGTACATCGAGCAACAGAACCGCCCAGCCTGACAGTCGAGACACGCCTTCATCCCTCGGTCTAAAGGCCGGAGCACCGGCCCGCAACCCAGTAGCAACGCATCTCGGCCCTGCGGTCCAGAGGTTCGGTGAGGAACTCGGCACCCTTGGCGGTCGCCTCGGCATGGAAGGCGGCGATGTCGGCGACGCGGACGTTGAGGAAGCTCGACACGAGGTCACCACGATCGGGCGGGGCCAGGGTGACCTCTGGCTTGTCCGGGGTGGGACCGCCACCCGGGTTCATGATGATCCAACCGTTGGCGACCCTCACGATCCCCGGGTTCTCCTCCAGCACGACCTTCCCACCGAAGATGTCTGCGTAGAACCGACGGGAACGGGCCACGTCCCGCACCGTGATGAAGTGGGTGAGGACCAATCCCTCCGAGGGTGCCGGCAGGTCGTGAGTGTCCACGGTGGTCGCCCCCCAGATCCGATGGCAACCCAAGATATGTCACCACCACCGATCCCTCCGGCAGGAACACGCCTCCCGGTACGAGCGTCATGGCCGGGTCTCGTGCCGACCTGGGGGTACACGCCAGGTCGGCACGAGACACCGGGATCAGGGAACGCTGCCGGCTACCTGTTCGGCGGTGCCGGCAGAGACCGGGCGGTGAACCCCGGACCGGTCGAGACCGACGCGCTGGCGAGCGTGGGGACGATGCCGGTGCTGGTCGCCGTGTACACGCGCACGGTGTTGTCGGACCGGCGGAAGGCGAACGCCCACAGGGTGGCGGTGCCGGTGGTGAAGGGGAACGCGGTCGGGTCGGTGGCCGCGAGGTCACCGAACTGTGTCACCGCCTTCCAGTCCCGCCACACACCCGAACCCTGGGTCGTCTCGCCGGTGTTGTAGATCGCTCCGTCCGAGCCGCGGGCCACCACCTCGATACGCCCGGTGGCCGGGTCGAGCAGCGCCGACGGCGCCCCGGCCGCGGCAAAGGTGCCCACGGTGTCCCAGACACCGGGGAACACCAGGGAGGTGTCCTGAGCCTGCGTCACCACCGAACCGTCGAGGGCCCTGGCGAACACCCACAGCCTCGACCCGGGCATGACCACCACCGAAGGCGTTCCCACGATCGCCTGACCACCCAGGCTGGTCCACCCGGACAGCAGGCCACCGGAGTAGGAGGCGGTCTGGAGCACGCCATCGGTGTCCGCGGCGAACAGTTGGATACCCGTGCCGGTGACCACCGCGACCGGCGTGCCGGCCAGGACGGTGTCGCCGAGCCTGGTCCAGGTCGGGTACGGGCCGTTCACACCGTCCTGCCGGAGTGCCCACAGCCGGCCGCTGCCGTCGAGGCCGAAGACGACCAGGGTGCCGTCGCTCTGCCGCGCGATCGCGGCGTGCGAGGCCATCGGGCCGCCCACGTTGGCCCACGGTCCCATCACGGCCGGGTCCTTGGTCGCCTGGGTGTCCACCCACACGTCCCCGGTCGTGTTGTGCCCGACCACCTGCAACCGACCGTCGGCCTGCTCGGCCAACGCCGGCCTACCGGTGAACGCCTCCAGGCCCGAGATCACGGTGTACTGGGCTGTCGAGAAGTTCTCCGGATCGGTCTGGTGGCCATACACCACGCGGCCGATGTTGTCGGTGTAGACGTACTCGATGGTGCCCACCAGCGCGCCCGGGACCGGGGACGCCTGCATCACCGTCATCGGTGAGAACTGCTCCACCGGCAACGGGTCCGGTGCCGCGGCGAGGTAGCCGCGCAGCCGGAGGCTGATCCGGGCCGCCCCGCCGCTCACCGCGACACCCAGCTTCCCCGTCGCGGACAGTGGCATCACCTCGGTGGTCACCGCCGCGTCGTGCACGGTCGCCCAGGCCGAGATGTCGTCGGCGGGAGCCCCGTCGGGGAACACCCGCGCCGTGGTGGTGGCCTGCACGTGGTCAACCACGACGGACACGACCACGGCGGCGGCACCCGAGACAGGCACCCCGTGCGCGCCGGCGACCTGGACCGACGACGAGCCGTCGGCGGGCAACGAGACCGAACCCAGGGACTCCGGAGCCAACGGTACGAAGTTCGCACCGGTATCAGGCACCGAGGTGAAGTAGCCACGCAGTCGCACGGTCACCCGGGACGTGCCACCCGAGGAGGTGACCATGAGTTTCCCCGCCGTTGACAGTGGCACCACCTCGGTGGTCACCCGGGCCTGACCGTCAGCCACCCACACCGAGTAGTTGTTGTTCGCCGTGGAGGCCCCGTCTGGGGAGACACGCACCACCGTGTTCGAGTCCACCCGGTCGACCACCACGGACACCGCGACCGCTGTCACCCCCGACGTGGGCACTCCCCCCACGCCGGCCACCTGCACCGACGACGACCCGTTCGCCGCCAGGGAGACCGAGCCCACCGTTGCCGGAGCCAGCGGCACGAATCGCGAACCGGAGGTCGGCGCCGAGGTGAAGTAGCCCCGCAACCGCAACGTCACCCGGGCCGGACCGCCCTTGGCGATGATCCCGACCTTTCCCGCCTGCGACAGCGGCACCACCTCGGTGGCCGCCCGGCCCTGACCGGCAGCCACCCAGACGGAGATGTCGCTGTCGATGGCTGGGGCTCCGTCCGGGAACACCCGCACGGAGGTCGTCTGCTGCACCCGGTCGACCACCACGGACACCGCGACCGCTGTCACCCCCGACGTGGGCACTCCCCCCACGCCGGCCACCTGCACCGACGACGACCCGTTCGCCGTCAGGGAGACCTCGCCCACCATCGTCGGGGCCAACGGCACGAACCCGCCTGGCGCGGCAGCCATCTCGGCGTCGGGACCAGCCACCGAGGTGGCCGTCTGCGCGGCCATGGCCACCTGCTGCCCGGGCAGGTCGGCCATTGCGGCCAGCACACCCCCGACAAGCGCCAACGTGGTGATCACGACTGTCGGCGATCGCCCCAGGAACAACGGTCTGCGCATCTTTCGGACCTCCTCCCCGAGCCGCCCCACACCCGCCAACCTGTGGTTCTGGCGGCACGGGTCCGGAGACGGCACCCCTGCGGCACGGCGTCGACCACCGAACCAGCACTGTCGGAGCGCCATACTATGGGAAAAAAGCCGCAAAAGCTTCAAACAGCAATTATCATACTGATAGTCGTCCTCTGGGCCCGTAACACTCGCGCACCCGGTGTCTGGGTTGATGACCACCAGGACAGCCGACGACTGCGGAACACCGGGCTGGGCGACGGTGTAGACGGACCTCACCGATCAGCGCCACGCTGACTTACGGAGGCAGTGCGATGGGTGACGCACGAACGATCGCACTACAGGACGCGATCACCTGGGTCAGCGGTGTCTTCACCGACCATCGGGTCCCGTTCCAGATCGTCGGTGGCACAGCAGCGTTCGCCCACGGCGGTCGGCGCCCCATCGTGGACATCGACATCTACGCCCCGCTGAGTCAGGCAGGCCCACTGCTCGACGAGATCAGAAGGCACATCGTCTGGGGCCCGGAGTCCTACCGCGACCAGCACTGGGATCTGACCTTCCTCAAGATCGACTACGGTGATGCCCGCATCGAGATCGGAGACACCGACTCCTCGCCCCGGTACTACTCCGCCACCCACGGCATGTGGCTGGATCAGGTCATCGACTACAGCCGCTCGGTCTGGTTGTCGGTCTTCGACGTCGTCGTCCCGGTCATGCCACTGCCCGAGCTGATCGAGTACAAGACCGCCCTCGGGCGCCCCGTCGACCTGGTCGACGTCGCCGAGTTACACCAGGGATCCTCCGAGCAGACACCACCTGGCCCACCACCCCGGTAACGATCCGCGCGAACCGGGGAATCGACCCACTCCGGCACCGCGCGCCTGGTCAGGTGGTGTCGGGGTCGAAGGGGGCTGGCTCGCCGTCGCGCAGCGGCCGCTGCGTCGGACGCAGCGGCGGCGGGTAGAGCATGTCGTCGGGGACGTCCAGCGGGTTCCAGTCGCGGTCGTCCTCGAACAGGTGCTTGCGCACGAACGTCCTCGGGTTCAGCGAGTCCAGGTCCAGGTCGGCGAACTCGGGGCCGAGCTCGGACCGCAGCTGGCTGCGGGCGCCCTGTGCCATCTGCCGTACCTGGCGCAGCATCCTGGCCGCGTCCCGGGCCAGGGTCGGCAGCCGGTCGGGACCGAACACGAGCAGCGCGATGACGACGAGGAAGGCGATCTCGCCCCAGCCCAGGCTGTTGAACACCTCAGGACTCCTCACCGCCGGTGTGAGCACCGGCCACCGGCCTCACCCAGGGGCCACCCGACTCCAGAGTAATCGCCCCCCGGCCCCGGTGGAACCGGTCCGGGTACCTGCCGTGTGCCTTCCTGACCGCCCGGCCAGGTCAGTCCGACTGGAGTTTCGCCTTGGCCTCGTGGGTGTCGTTGCCGCGTATGTACCGGACGGTCACCTCGTCGCCCACCTTGTGGGCCCGAACCACGGTGACGAGTTGGTCGGCACCGGTGACGAGCTGGTCGGCCACCCCGACGATGACGTCCCCCTCGCGCAACCCGGCCTGCTCGGCGGCGCCACCCGGGCTGAGCTGTTCGATCTGGGCCCCGTCCCGGTTGCCGTTGAGCTGGGTCACCGACTTGGCGTTCACCCCCAGCGTGGCGTGCTGGGCCCGGCCGGTCCGGATGAGTTGCTGGGCGACATCGCGGGCCTCGTTGATCGGGATGGCGAACCCGACCCCGATGCTGCCACCACGCCCCTGCGCACTGATGGTGGCGATGGCGGAGTTCACCCCGATCACCGCGCCGGCCGCGTCGACCAGGGCACCGCCGGAGTTGCCAGGGTTGATCGCCGCGTCGGTCTGGATGGCGTTGATGACGGCGTTGGTGTCGCTTCCCTCTCCCTCCAACGGCACCGGGCGGTTGAGCGCGCTGATGATCCCGGAGGTGACCGTGTCGGCCAGCCCGAGCGGCGAACCGATGGCGATCACCGGGTCACCCACGGCGAGCTTGGCCGAATCCCCCAGGGTGGCCACGGTCAGGCCGGGCTTGTCCACCTTGATCACGGCCAGGTCTGACTTGGGGTCGCGCCCCACGATCCGGGCCGGCGCGGACGAGTGCCCCTCGAAGGTCACCCGGATCGACCCGTTGCTGCCCGAGGCCGAGGACACCACGTGGTTGTTGGTGAGGATGTAGCCGTCACCGTCGATGACCACCCCCGAACCGGTGCCGTCCTCCTCGCCGTGCACCTCGATGGAGACCACCGCGGGCCGTACCCGGTTGGCGATGTCGGCGACCGACCCGGGCGGCCGGGTCGACGGCCTGGTCACCTTGGTCAGGGTGGCGTCAGGTTCGAACAACCCACTGATGCCGAACTTCCGAGCCAGCGTGAAACCGGTGACGCCCCCGACCGTGCCCACCAACAGCGAGGCGAGCACCACGACCACGGCCGAACCGATGGACAGTTCGCGCAACCGCCAACGCCGCCTGGCCCGGCCGGCGGCCGAGTTGTCCTCTGGTTCGTCCGGGCTGGGTGGGGTGGGTGGCGGTGGGCCGTCGAGATCCGGTGGCGGCCCCAGGTGGGCCGGCGCGTTCGGATCACGCCACGGGTCGCGGGCCGCGTCGGTCCACCACGGCGACTCCTCGGCGGACCGGGCTTCGAGCCGGGTGCCCGGGGGTGGGGCGAACGACTCGTCGGTGTTCTCCGGGCGGCCGAAAGCCTGGCTGAGTACCGGCGAGGGCGGCCCAGAACGGTGGTCCGGGCGGGGCGGCAGGGTCGGGCGTGGTTCGGCGAAGGCCCCCTCGACGTTGCCCGGTCGACCGAAGGCTGACGCAAGTGTCGGAGGCACCGGAGGAGCGGTCGACGCGCCGTTATGCCGCATGTCACCCGAATCGGGGTCTTGCTGCGGGGGCTGGCCCGCCACCCGACGCTCATATTCCGCGCGTTCGGACTCGGTGGGACGAAACACGTCCTCGTCGGTCATAACGCGGGTGCCTCCACTCGTCACGGCCCGGATTCCAGCGGGAGTTACATACCCAACCGGGCGCGTCTCCAGCGTGCCGGACACGGTGTGAAGTCCGCGTCAGCGACACCTCCCGGCCCGGCTCCCCCGTGTCGGCCACCGGGCCGAAAACCCGACCGACCCACCGGCCTCCAACGGACCTGAGCCGGGCGGGACAGGACCAGACCTAACGCGCCGCCCTCCCCGGTTCATCCGCCATGTCGTCGAACGGGTTGGTCAGCACGCCGGTCCCGGTGGAGGATCGGCCGACCAACCGGGACGCCCGGTCGGCGTCGGTGCCCGGCTCACCGTCAGGGTCGGTCCGGAACCCCACCCGCGTCCCGGCGATGCCCGCCTGGTCCGATCCGAGGTCTCCACGCGGGTGGCTGTGGGACTCACGGACCCCGACGAGGTCGCTGGTGACCGGCGGGCCGACCACCCCGCCGTTCACGTCCCGGATAACGTTCTGGTCAGGCACGGTGGTACCGGTGTAGACCGACGGCGAGGCGGTCGCGGCGAAGACCCCGAACGCCAGACCGGCCACGGCCCCGACCAGTACCCGTCGGGCCCGGCGGGTACGCCCGGACCGGCGCGGGTGGGAGGCGGGTCGGCCATCTCTCCTGGCCAGGTCGGGGCCTCGGTTCGGCCGCCCGTCGTGCTCGTGCCCCAGGTTCGGTACCGGTCGACCCCGCAGGCTGGAGGCCGTCCCCCAGACCAGGTCACCGTCCTCGACCGCGAACACCACGTCCGGGCCGCCGATGTCGGTGGTCATCGGAATCTCCCGCAACCTGCCCAGCAACCCGGCGGGCGGGACCGGGTCGGGTGCCCCGGCCAACAGTCGCGACGTCTCCCGCTGGACGGCCACGGCCCGCCGGCACTCCACGCAGGTGTCCAGGTGGACCAGGGCCCGGGCGTGGGCGACCGAACCGAGCTCACCGTCCACGAAGGCGACCACCGCCTCACCGGCCAGGTGCACGCCGGGGATCGTCATCAGACGCTCCCCTCGGGCGCACCCTGCTGGTGGGACTCGACGGCCACCGACGGGTCCGGTCTGCTCCGTGGCGCCCGGTGCCGTAGTGCCTCGCGCAACTGGAGTCGACCGCGGTGGATCCGGCTGCGGACGGTGCCGAGCTTGATGCCCAGCGTCGCGGCGATCTCCTCGTAGGTCAGCCCCTCGATGTCGCAGAGCACCACGGCCACCCGGAAGTCCGGCGACAGCGAGTCCAGGGCGGCCTGCACGTCGGAGTCGAAGTGGGTGTCGGAGAACACCTGCTCGGGGCTGCGGTCGCCACCGGGAAGCCGGTCACCGTCGTCGGGCAGCGCGTCGAACCGGATCCGCTGCCGGCGGCGCACCAGGTCCAGGAACAGGTTCGTGGTGATCCGGTGCAACCATCCCTCGAACGTGCCCGGGGTGTAGTTCGCCAACGAACGGAACACCCGGACGAAGGTCTCCTGGGTCAGGTCCTCGGCATCCTGCGGGTTACCGGCGAGCCGGTAGGCCAACCGGTACACCCGGCCGGAGTGCTGGCGCACCACCTCGTCCCAGGTGGGCGGCACCCAGGCCACCTGGGCCTGCGTCGACACGTCGCTCACACGCCACCTCCACCGGCCAGGATACGGACCCGGCCACGGTGACCGGTACCACCGCGCGCGGGCATCTGGCACCGCCTGCGGTTGGTGAACGGGTGATACCTGCCCGTGGTTCCAGGTGACAGGCGGATACGCTCGCGACCGATCGTCACCTCATCCAGGGAGGTAGCAATGCCGGGTGGGACGAACACGGGCGGCGCGGCGGTCACCCGGGACTATGTCGAGTCCTCGATCGTGGAGGACGCGCCGCTGCGGGCTGCCCGCGCCCGCGCGGCCGAGTTGGGCTGTGTGCCGGTGGGGCCGGCGGCCGGCGCGACGCTGCGTCTGCTGGCCAACGCCATCGACGCGCGGGCCGTGGTGGAGATCGGCACCGGCACCGGGGTGTCGGGGCTGTGGCTGTTGCGCGGCATGCGCGAGGACGGTGTGCTCACCACGGTCGACGCCGAGGCCGAGCACCTACGCGCGGCCCGGCGCACCTTCGCCGATGCCGGATTCTCGGCCAACCGGACCAGGATGATCAACGGCGCCGCGTTGCAGGTGCTGCCCAGGATGGCCGACGGCGTGTACGACATGGTCTTCTGCGACGCGGTGAAGACCGAGTACGCCGACTACCTGCACGAGGCGCTGCGGATGCTGCGGCCCGGCGGGATCGTGGCGTTCGACAACGCGCTGTGGCACGACCGGGTACCCGACCACTCGGCCCGGGACGCCGACACGGTGGCGATCCGGGAACTCGGCCGGATGGTGCGGGACAACGACCGACTGGTCTCGGTGCTGCTCAACGTCGGGGACGGGCTGCTCACCGCCGTCCACCGTCCGTAGGAGAGTTACACGCCCTCACCGGGGCTGAGCCCCGGCTCCGGAGTCACGCGATCAGTGGGCATTGCGCCGTGTTGACTTCTGTGAGGGGAGCTCCGCTCCACCCCACACCCCTCAGAGAACCTTGGACAGGAACGACGCGGTGCGCTCGTGTCGTGGGTTGGCCAGCACGTCGCGTGGCTCGCCGGTCTCCACCACCACACCGCCGTCCATGAACACCAGCGAGTCCCCCACCTCACGGGCGAAGCCCATCTCGTGGGTCACCACCACCATGGTCATGCCCTCGCGCGCCAGGTCGCGCATCACGTCGAGCACCTCGCCGACCAGTTCCGGGTCCAGCGCCGAGGTCGGCTCGTCGAACAGCATCAGCTTCGGACGCATGGCCAGCGCCCGGGCGATGGCGATGCGCTGTTGCTGTCCGCCGGAGAGTTGCTTCGGGTAGGCGCCGGCCTTGTCCGCCAACCCCACCCGGGCCAGCAGTTGGTGGGCCCGTTCGGTCACCTCGGCCTTCGGTTCCCGCTTCACCCGGACGGGCGCCTCGACGATGTTCTGCAACGCGGTCATGTGCGGGAACAGGTTGAAATGCTGGAAAACCATGCCGATCTCGGCTCGCTTGCGCGCGATCTCCGACTCGCGAAGCTCGTAGAGCTTGCCGGCGTGGCGCCGGTAACCGACCAGTTCCCCGTCCACCCGCAGGCTGCCGGTGTCCACCTTCTCCAGGTGGTTGATGCAGCGCAGGAAGGTGGACTTACCCGAACCGGACGGTCCGATCAGGCACATCACCTCGCCCCGCCGCACCCGCAGGGTGATGCCCCTGAGCACGTGCACCGCGCCGTAACTCTTGTGCACGTCCTCGGCGCTGACCATGTACTCGCCGCCCCCGGCCGCCGACGTCGCCGGAGCCGCCGAGGCAGCCGGTGTCACCACAGAACCCTGATCAGAGGTCACCGTGTCGCCCCACCCTCGTGCCCGACCGCGGCCGGCGACGGTACCCGCCGGTGTGTCGTTCCCCTGTCACCGCCGCGCAGCCGGGCGCGGACCCGCTGTATCGGCGTGGGGGGCAGGGCTCGGGACGAACCCCGGGCGAACCGCCGCTCCACGTAGTACTGGATCACCGACAACACCGAGGTCATGATCAGATACCACAGGCTGGCCACCACCAGCAGCGGGATCTGCTTGAAGTTCCCGCCGTAGATCAACGCGGCCACGCCCAGCAGGTCCCCCAGCGCCAGCACCACGACCAGTGAGGTCGTCTTGAGCATCGAGATGGTCTCGTTGCCGGTCGGCGGCACGATGACCCGCATGGCCTGGGGCAGCACGATCCGGCGCATGGTCTGCAAGCGCCGCATGCCCAGCGCCGCGGCGGCCTCACCCTGCCCGTGGTCTACCGACAGGATGCCGGCCCGCACGATCTCGGACATGTACGCCGCCTCGTTGAGCCCCAGGCCCAGCACGGCGGCGGTGAACGTGGAGATCAACGTGTTGGAGTCCACCGTCACGAACCTGGGCCCGAACGGGATACCCAGCGACAGTTCCGGGTAGAGCCGGGCGATGAACCCCCAGAACAGCAACTGCACCAGCACCGGGGTGCCGCGGAAGAACCAGGTGTAGACCCAGGCCGCGCTTGCCACGATCGGGTTCGGGGACAGCCGCATGACCGCCAGCACGACCCCACCCACGATGCCCAGCACCATGGCCAGAACGGTCAGCTCCAGTGTCACCAGGATGCCGCCGAAGATGGCCGGGTAGGCGAAGTAACCCTGGACGTAGGCCCACTGCCAGTTCGGGTTGACCACCAGCGAGTGCACCAGCATCGCCAGCAGTACCGCGATGACACCCACCCCGACCCAACGGCCGGGGTGGCGGACGGGAACGACCGGCAACTCCTCGACCGGGGCCGGACCAGCCAGCCCCGGCGAGGGTTGCGTGTCGGTGTTACCGGACAACGAGGTCACTTACCAGCGGAGGCCGGGTTGATCTGCGGGTTGGTGATCGCACCGCCCTGCACGCCCCAGGTCTCCAGGATCTTGGCGTACTGGCCGTTGTCCATCAGCTTCTGCACCGCGCCGAGGATGGCCTCCTTGAACTGGCCGGAGTCCTTGGGCACACCGATGCCGTACGGCGCCACGTCGGTGGTCTCACCGCCCTGCTCGATGTCCCCGTTGGTCACCTTCACCTGGTAGGCGACCACCGGCGAGTCAGCGGTGAACGCGTCCGCGCGACCGGCGACCAGCGCGGCGTTGACACCGTTCTGGTCCGGCTCGGGCACCGCGATCGGAGCCTTCTTACCGGCGGCGAGGCACTGCGCCTTGAGGGTCGGGTTGCCGTCGGTGTCCTTGTCCTGGGTCAGTGCGTCGAGCTGGATGGTGCCGCGCTCGGCGGCCACCCGCACCCCGCACAGGTCGGCCTGCGACCTGATACCCAGCGGGTTGCCCTTGTGCACCGCGATCGAGGTGCCGGCCTCGAAGTAGGTGACGAAGTCGACGATCTGCTCACGGTCCGCGCGGTCGGTGAACGAGGACATGGCCAGGTCGTACTTGCCCGCCTGCACACCGGCCAGGATGCCGTCGAAGCCGGCGTTGACGAACGTCACCTTCAGACCGAGCAGCTTGCCGATGGCGTTGCCCAGGTCGACGTCCATCCCGACGAAGGTCTTGCCGCCGTCGTTGGAGAACTCGTTGGGCGGGTAGGTCGCGTCGGCGGCGACAACGATCTCGCCCTTCTGGCGGATCTCGTCGGGCACCATGGCCGACAGTTCGCTGTCCTGGCTCAGCCCACCGGTGGAGGTGGTCTTGTTCTCGGTGTCGGTGGTCTTCCCGCCACAGCCGGCGAGCGCGAAGGCCGCGGCGAGGGCCGCGATGACCGCGACGAGACGGCCACCAGCATGGAGCTTCACGGAATACCTCCTTGGTGACGGGCGAGATCACGCCCGGGCGCTGGTGGGTCGGACGATAGGCCATCCCAACCGGGCACACCGCCCGAGTGACTTCATCGTGACCCACCACCCCCCAACGCCTGCCAAGGCTCACCGACCACTAACAAGCTCAGCTATCGGCATAACCTGGCCACACTCAGGTAACCACCGCTACCAGCGGCGGTTGCGGCCGGTCGCACCGAACCACGCCACGGCGTCGGCACAGGCGACACCCGTCGGTCACGGCAGGGCGTGCTGCCCCTTGCCCAGTACCACGACGCCGCCCGGGCTGACCTGGTAGCGCTGCCGGTCCAGTTCTGGCTCCACGCCGATATGGGCGCCTTCAGGAACAACGACGCCCTTGTCGAGAATCGTCCGGCGCACCACTGCTCCACGGCCGATCCGGACGTTGTCCATCACCACGCTGCCCTCGACGTAGGCGCCGGCCAGGACGCGCACCCCCGGAGCGATCACCGACTGGCGGATGGTGGCGCTGGCCACGATCACCCCGGAACTGACGATTGACTCCTGGGCCAGTCCGCCCTCGACGAACTTGGCCGGCGGCAGTTGTGGGTGCGAGGTGTAGATCGGCCACTTCCGGTTGTACAGGTTGAAGATCGGGTGGACGGCAACCAGGTCCATGTTCGCGTCGTAGTAGGTGTCCAACGTGCCCACGTCCCGCCAGTACCCCCGGTCCCGGTCGGTGGCGCCGGGTACCTCGTTGTCGGCGAAGTCGTAGACGTGTGACACCCCCTCGTCGACCAGCATCGGGATGATGCTGCCGCCCATGTCGTGCACCGAGCCCTCGTCGCCGGCGTCGATCTTGAGCGCCTCCACCAGGGTGTCGGTGGTGAACACGTAGTTGCCCATCGAGGCGAAGGTCTGGTCGGGGTGGTCGGGCAGTCCCGGGGGGTCCTCCGGCTTCTCCAGGAACTGGGTGATCCGGCCGGTCGGGCTGGCATCGATCACCCCGAACGCGGATGCCTCCGCCCGCGGCACCCGGATCCCCGCGACGGTCACCCCGGCCCCGGTGTCGATGTGCCGCTCGACCATCTGCCGGGGGTCCATCCGGTAGACGTGGTCGGCGCCGAAGACCACGATGTAGTCCGGTTGGTCGTCGTAGACCAGGTTCAGACTCTGGTAGATCGCGTCGGCACTGCCGGTGAACCAGCGCGGACCCAACCGCTGTTGGGCGGGCACCGGCGTGACGTAGTTGCCGACCAGCGTCGACATCCGCCAGGTGGTGGTGATGTGCCGGTCCAGTGAGTGCGACTTGTACTGGGTCAGCACGCAGATCCGTAGGTAGTCGGCATTCACCAGGTTGGACAGCACGAAGTCGATGAGCCGGTAGTTGCCCCCGAAGGGGACGGCCGGCTTGGCTCGGTCGGCGGTGAGCGGCCAGAGCCGCTTGCCCTCGCCTCCGGCCAGGACGATCCCGAGCACCCGAGGCTGTGCACGCATGTGACGACCCTAATCGGTGCGGGCGCGCACCGCCCCGGCTACCCGCATCGGGAACGATCAAGCACCCGTCCGTGTGTCGGACCGCGACGGCCCGGACAGACCAGGCATCACGCGGGTGAAAGCGGCGTCAACCGGCCAACCGTTCCAGGTAGCGGAGGATCGTCCGAACCCCGAAACCGGTCGCGCCGACGGTGATCTCACCGTCGTCGGCGGTGGCTCGACCCGTGCCGGCCACGTCCAGGTGGGCCCAGGGAACCCCACCGGTGAACGGCCGCAGGAACAGCGCGGCGGTGATCGCCCCCGGGTTGCCCGCGGAGTTGACCGAGTCGGCCACCGCCGAGTGGAGCAGCGGCAGGTAGTCCTCGGCCAGTGGCATTCGCCACAGTCGCTCGCCGGCACGGTCGGACGCGGACTCCAGGTCACCGGCCAGGGCGTCGTCGGTGGCGAACAGACCCGCGGTGCGGGTACCCAGTGCCACCCGGATCGCACCGGTGAGGGTGGCCACGTCCACCAGGACGTCGGGCCGCAACCGGCTCGCCGCGTAGGCCAACGCGTCGGCGAGCACCAGTCGGCCCTCGGCGTCGGTGTTGAGCACCTCGGTGGTCCGCCCGCCGAAGTGCCGTATCACGTCCCCGGGTCGATAGGAGGAACCCGACACGTGGTTCTCCGCGGTGGGAACCAACGCGGTGACCCGCACCGGCAGCCGCAGTCGGGCGGCGGCCCAGACGGCCGCCAGCACCACCGCGCCACCGGCCATGTCGGTCTTCATCGTGGTCATCGCGTCGTTCGGCTTGAGGGACAGACCACCGGTGTCGAAGGTGATGCCCTTGCCCACCAGGACCACGTGCGGGGCGGTCCGGCCACCGCGCGGCGCATAGCGCGCCTCGACCAGCCGGGGCGGCCGGGCCGAACCACCACCGACGGCGAGGATCCCACCGAAGCCCTCGGCGGCCAACCGGTGCTCGTCACGCACCGTCACGGTCAACCCGGGGGCAACCAGGGTCCGTTCGGCCTGCCTGGCCAACCAGGCCGGAAACTTCTCCAGTGACGGGGTGTTGGCCAGGTCCCGGGCGAACGCGGTCGCCTCGGCCGCCGTGACCGCGCGCTCGACCTCGGCCGGGTGACGGTCCGGGTCGTCGACCACCAGGGCGATCTCTCGCAGGCTCGGCCGCTGGGGTTTGGCCGCCCGACTGAACGTGTAGGAGGCCAGCATGGACGACTCGACCAGCGCCCGGACCTGGTCGGGTTCGGCATCGTGGCCCACCCAGGACAGCACCCGTCGCACCCCGTCGGACCGGCGAAGTGCCGCACGGGTCAGCGCCGCGCCGGCCCGGCGCAGGTCACCGGAACCACCGTCACCGACCCCGACCAGGTACACCGTGCGCGGGCGCCCACCAGGCAACGGCAGCACGTCGACCCGACCGGCCTCCCCGGTGCTACGCACCTCGCGCAGGAACGCGGCAAGGTCGGCCGGCACGGTCTGGGCGCCGGCACCCGGGCTC
>DATCWR010000453.1:0-2898 GCA_036566245.1 Mycobacteriales bacterium
GGCGGGGGGTACCCGGGTCCCGGGTCGCCCCCGCCACACTCACGGCGTTACTTCAGAAGGTCGGTGGTGGTGCCCTTCAGAATGCGCTTCCCACCGTCCACGCCGTACACGAAGATCGTCTTGCCGGAGACCTCGCCGTTCGGCTCGAACTTCACCTGCTTGGTCAGGCCGGCGTAGTCGACCGACTTGACCGCCTCCACAACCTTGTCCCGGGTGACGTCACCGTCAATGGTGGACATCGCCGCGATGATCGCGTTGGCCGCGTCGTAGGACTCCGGCGAGTAGGTGCCGGGGTCGGTGTTGAACTCGGCCTTGTACGCGTCGAGGAACGACTTGGCCTTCGGGTCGACCCGGGCGTCAGCACACGGGCAGGTGAACAGCCAGCCCTCGGCCGCGTCCTGGGCGCCCTTGATGAACTGGTCGTCGTTGGTTCCGTCGTCGGACACCGCCAGGCAGCTGTAACCGACCGCCTTGAGCGACTTGGCGAACAGCGACGCGCCCTGGTAGTAGCCCGCGTAGTACATCGCGTCGACGTTGGCGTTCTTCACCTTCTGCGCGATGCTGCTGTAGTCCTGGGTCTTGTCGCTGACGCCCTCACGGGTGACCTTGACGCTGGACCCGAGCTCACGCTCGATCACGTCGGCCAGGCCCTTGCCGTACTCGGAGGTGTCGTCGACCAGGTACACCGACTTGGCGTACTTCCGCAGCAGCGCGGCGGCCTCCTGGCCCTGCGCGTCGTCGGGCGGCACGACCCGGAAGAAGGTCTTGAAGCCCTCGCTGGTCAGCGTCGGGTTGGTCGCCGACGGGCTGATCGACAGCAGCCCGGCGTCGGACAGAGCCGGCTCGGCAGCCTTGGTGGTGCCGGAGAACGGCGGGCCCACCACGGCGACGACGTTCTTGTCGTCGATCAGCTTCTGGGCCGCGGCCGGGGCCTTGTCCGGAGCACCCTCGTCGTCAGAAGACGTGTACTTGAGGGTGAACGGCAGCGTACCCGACTCGTTGGCCTGCTTGACAGCCAACTGCACGGCGTTGGCCTCGTTGATGCCAAGCTGCGGGTTGTTGCCCGACAGCGCACCGAGGAAGGCGATGGTGTAGGTCTTGCCGGTGTCGGTGGCCGGCGGCTTGGTGGCAGGAGCGGTCGTCGCCGCGCTGTCACCACCACCACTCGCGGCCACCGCGGCGATGTCCGCTCCGGTGACGCAGTCATTACCACTGGCGGTGTTGTTGCTGTCGCTGTTCGCACACGCGGTCATGGTCAGCGCCCCGACCACGGGGATCAGCAGAGCTCTGGTGAGTGTTTGATAACGCACCGGATGCCCCTCCTGGCGTTGGGTTATGGACCAGCCCCGAACGGGCGTGTCACAAGGCGTCGGATCGATGTCGATGCCGGGGGGCGGAGATTAGCGCGCCACAGATTTGGACAGGTCTGGTTCAGGCATTCGTGACTGAATCGCGACCACGTCCGGCCGACTGGCCGCTGGTTCGCTAGCCCGTCAGGGCCATCAGTGTTGGTGTAACGGGTGCAGGATGGCGCCGGCCACGGTCAGGCCGGCGGTTCGGTCTCGTGGGCGATGACCGTCTGGGCGACGTCGCGCATGGTGGCCCGGCGGTCCATGGCGGTGCGCTGGATCCAGCGGAACGCCTCGGGCTCGCTCATGCCGTGTGCGAGCATGAGCAGGCCCTTGGCCCGCTCGATCACCTTGCGTGCCTCCAGGCGGTCGCTCAGACCGGCGACCTCCTGCTCCAACTGGACTATCTCCGCAAACCGGGTCCTGGCCATCTCGATTGTCGGCAGCAGGTCCTTCTTCTGGAAGGGTTTGACCAGGTATGCCATTGCGCCGGCCTCGCGGGCCCGCTCCACCAGTTCCCGCTGGCTGAACGCGGTCAGGATGACCACCGGGGCGATCCGCTCCCCGGCGATCCGCTGGGCCGCAGCGATGCCGTCCAGCTTGGGCATCTTCACGTCCAGGATGACCAGGTCGGGTCGCAGCGTTTCAGCCAGGGCGATGGCCTGCTCGCCGTCACCGGCCTCGCCGACCACGGCATACCCTTCCTCCTCCAGCATCTCCTTCAGGTCGAGCCGGATGAGGGCCTCGTCCTCGGCGATCAACACACGAAGGGTGGAGACGTCGGTCACTGTCACTCCCCTACGATTGACCCGAGGAACCATGGCCGGGCACCGACTGGGTAGCCTACCCGGCTAAGCTTCCGGGTAGCCGCAAGCCCCCGTAGTCCAACGGCAGAGACGATGGACTCAAAATCCATGCAGTGTGGGTTCGAATCCCACCGGGGGCACCACGTGGACCTTGTTCGGACCCGCACGGCCAGGAGGCGGTGCGGGTCTGCTCATCACGCCAAGGGTGCGGTGGCCCGATGACCGGCGTGGGGCTTCGCTGTTACACCCAGCCCGCAGGGGCGAACCCGAGCCGGTAGCCGCCCGGGTGTTCAAACCGTTGCCACAGACCATCGAGTCGGTCAACCACCCCCTCAAAGGACATCTCGACCTGGAAGGCCACGGCAGCCGCACCACCGCCGGAGTGGTCGCCCGAATCCTCCAACGCCTCCTCGCGCCCTGACCGCGGTATCTGGTCGGAGGCGACAAACCAGGTGACGTCGGTGGTCATCCCCGTGACAATGGCCGATGTGGAGGAGGTCGAGGTCGTCGTCGCCCACAACGAGCGTGCGACCCTGCGCGTTGGCGACGTGTTCCTGAAGATCGACGCCAATCAGTCGAACACCGACGTCGAGGTCGAGGCGATGGCTCTGGCGCCGATCCCGACTCCGGAGGTCCTGTGGCGGAAGCCTCCCGTGCTCGCGCTCGCCGCCCTTCCGGGGACGGCACTGGGCCGCCTCGGCGAGCCGTCGACCGCGTCGCCGGCAGCGTGGGCCGCGGCGGGC
>DATCWR010000455.1:0-8362 GCA_036566245.1 Mycobacteriales bacterium
CAGCGCGTCCAGGCGTGACGCGCGCCGCATCATGGCACGTCGGTCGAGCACTTCTGGTACGAATTGGCTAGACCACTAGTCCAGAGGAGCCCGCATGCCGCGTACCGATCCGGTCAACCCGAGGGACACGGCAGGCGTGACAGACGAGGTGGCCGCCACCGGTGCCGGTACCCCGGCCTGGGGCGGCGGTCCGCTCGCCGGCGTACTGGTCATCGATCTGAGCCGAGCCCTGGCCGGGCCGCATGCCGCGATGATGCTCGGTGACCTGGGTGCCAGGGTGATCAAGGTCGAGGCGCCCGGCCGGGGGGACGACTCGCGCGGGTGGGGTCCGCCGTTCGTCGGACCGCCGGAGGCACCCGAGTCGACCTACTTCTTCTCGGCGAACCGCAACAAGGAGTCGGTGACCGCGGACCTGAAGACCGACGCCGGTCGGACGCTGCTGGCCGACCTGATCGCCCGCGCCGACGTGCTGGTGGAGAACTTCCGGCCCGGCGTGATGGACCGGCTCGGCTTCTCCACCGAACGCCTGCACGAACTCAACCCGGGCCTGGTGGTTCTTTCCATCAGCGGGTTCGGCCACACCGGACCGGAGGGGAACCGGCCGGGCTACGACCAGATCGCCCAGGGCGAGGCCGGTCTGATGAGCCTGACCGGCCCGCCCGGCCAACCCACCAGGGTCGGCGTGCCGATCGCCGACCTGCTTGCCGGAATGTACGGCGCCTACGGGGTGGTCGCGGCCCTGCACGAACGGCACACCACCGGGCGGGGGCGGGTGGTGCGGACCTCCCTGTTGTCGGCCGTGGTCGGTGTGCACGCCTTCCAGGGCACCCGGTACACGGTCGCCGGTGAGGTACCGCGGGGCGCCGGCAACCACCACCCGCAGATCGCCCCGTACGGCACGTTCCGCTGCGCCGACGGCGTGATCCAGATCGCCGTGGGCAGCGAGGGCCTGTGGCGGTCGTTCGCCGGCGTGGTCGGTCTCGACCCGGACGAACCACGGTTCGCCACCAACTCCGACCGGGTCGCCCACCACGACGAACTGACCGCTGCCGTGGAACAGGAACTCGCGCACGCACCGGTGTCGACCTGGCTGGCCAGGATCGCCGCTGTCGGTGTACCGGTGGGCGAGATCCGCACCCTGGACCGGGTGTACGAGTGGGAACAGACCCGTGCGCAGGGCCTGCTGGTCGAGGTCGACCACGCCACCTGCGGGCGCATCCGACTACCCGGCCCTCCCCTTCGCTTCGACGACCTGCCCTACGCCGGTGGCCGCGAACGGCACCTTCCCCCGCCGGTGCTCGGTGAGCACGACCAGTCGGTCCGCGCCTGGCTGGCCAAACCGTCCGGTGCCTGAGCCGACCGGGGCCTGACTCCCGACAGACACCAGGCCCCGGCGCACCGTCACGGCCAGGGCAGCTTCGCGGCCATGTCGGTGATCGTGCGGGCGAACGTGGTCACGGCCAGGCCCGCGTACCCGACGAAGTCGAGCAGGAGCAACGCGACGATGGTGTAGAAGCTCTGTGTCGGGGACAGCTTGATGAGTTGGACGCACCAGGTCAGGTTTCCGAAGAGGTTGCCCATCCCCTCGGCAGCGTCCGCCGCCCGGTCGGCCCCCGGGGCGTGGTCCCGCTCCCACCACAGCCAGGCCATCAGCCCCATGCAGACCACTCCGTAGGCACCGGTCAGGGCCGGGTCACCGATCTTCCCCCAGCCGTCCACGGTCGAGGCGACCAGGTTGCTGACCAGCGGGACGGCCTGCGCCGCCCACAGTCCGAACGCGATGGCGTCGGGGGTGCTGCCGAAGTCCGTGCTCCACGGGTACCCCGTCACCAGGCAGGCCAGTTGACTGCCCAACACCACGTAGCACAGCGGCTTCTCGAACTTCGGCTGTGTCGGTGCGGGTTCACCGAAGAGGCTGGCGCTGCTACCCGCGGTGACAACCGTGGCGACCCACAGCACGTCACTGGCGGTGGCGGCCAGGCCCCACACGTTGGTGCTGGCGGTGTAGAGGAACCCACCGGCCCAGTTCAGCGCCTGGATCGCGTGGTCGCTGATCGGCAGCGTCGCGGTCCGCGGGGTCAGCATGCTCTTCGGGGCGAACGGGTCGGAGATCCAGGTGTACGCCGAGGCGTCCATGGCCAGGAACGCGTCCCGGTCCGCGATGGAGAACACCGGCTCGTCGCTGCGGGTCAGTGCCTTGTAGGTGACCGTCATCGGTATCGCGGCGAGCAGCGCGAGGAGGCTGAACAGGGTGAGCTGACCGCCGTTGCCACGCATCACCACCTGCTCGTAGAACGGGGTGACGATCGGGATGTCCAGCCTGGTGGTGGCGATCTTGTAGAGGGCGTCGAGCAGCTTGTCCAGCAGCGCCAGGATGGCGCGCAGCACGTCCTCGGTCATCTCCAGGGCGAGGTCGGCCACCGCCTGCACGGCCTGGAGCAACACGTCCAACCCGGCACCGAAGAGCGTGTTCGCATCGGAGAACGCCCCGGTGAAGCCGCTGGTGTCGATCAGGTCGGGTGCCCTGTGCAGAAACGTCGCACTGGCCGTGCTCAACTCGTCGTGGAGGGCGCCCACCAGCGCGCCGAACTCGTCCTGCAGGGTGGCACCCACACCGCTGGCGCCGAGGTTCTGACCGAGCATCGAGGTCAGGTAGCCCGACTGGACGTTCTGGGGCGGAGCGGTGCGGGCGGCCGTGCTGTGCTGGGACACCGTGTCGGCACCGATGCCCGCCCGCCAGGCGGTGATGTTCGTGTCCAGCGAGGTGCGGAACGCCTCGACCGCCTTCACCGCGCGGTCACCGGCCCCGTGCAGCCGCTGGCCGATGATCGACCTCGACTCGACCAGGTACTTCTCCATCACCTGCTGGGCGACAAGGATGTCGTCCCACTCGAACAGGTCACGCAGAAACTCGACCACCCTGGCGATCTCGGCGCCGACCTTGCGCAGGACCGCAGCGACGAAGTCGACCGCGTCCTCCACGGTCTGCAGCGCCGCGTCGAATGCCTGGACCAACCCGGTGACCGCGTCCCTGATCTCGGTCACCACGGTCACCACGATGGTCTTGACGACCTCCTCCACCCTGGTCACCACGTCGGTCACGACGGTCTCGACCGTGGTGACGATCACGCTGGCGGCGTCCTCGACGGCAGACAGGAAGTCGCCGCCGAACCACCGTCGGCTCAGTTGCCCCTCGGCCGAGGACAGCAGCTCGTCGGAGCGCAGGGTGATGGTCCGCCTGCCGGTGAACACGTCCGGGTCGAGCTGGAACGTGCTGGTGTAGTCGTCGAGATGGCGCACGTCCAGCCCTGCCAGCGCGGTGGCCACGTCGTGGTCGGACATGGTCCGGAACGCCCTGCCGACGTGGTCATAGGTCCAGTGTGGAGCGGGCGCGTTCTCGGCGACCAGCACCCGCACGACCGGCTGGTCGGTGTCAAGGAAGTGGGTGGCGATCGCGTCGGAGGCCGGGTCGAACCCACCGGCGACCAGACCGGTGTCCTGGTAGCGCGGAAGGTAGGGGCGGGGCGTGGGCAGGTCCTCGGGTAACGACCGGGACCGGGTCAGCGGCCGGTCGGCCTGCACGTCGTGGCCCACCGCGGTGCTCATCACGTGGCCGACGGCCTGGGCGACCGCGTCGGCCGCGGCCGGATCGGTGTCGGCCGGGATCGGCGAGGGCCGACGGTTCTTCGCCACCGAGGGCAGCGGTGCGCCGCTGTCGTCCAGGCCGAGCAGCGTGTTGCCGGTCACCGTCGCCAGGGCGGCGTGGGCGTGCCGGTCCGGGTAGACCACGACCCGCTGGTCGATGTCCATGAAGTCCGACCTGACCCGCAGCGCCGGGCAGGTCAGCGATCCGTTCGCGTCGATGGTGAACGTCAGTACGCCCCGGCCGTCGGTGAGCCGGGTGCAGGTGGCCTCGCCGCCGAGTTCGGCCGACGTTCCGTCGGCGAAGTGCAGCGTCACCGGGTCAGCCGACCAGACGGTCAGGTAGCTGGGCAGAGGTGCGTCGTCCGGCCCGTGCGCGGACACCACGACGCGGTAGCCGGTGAGTTCCCGCATTCCGGTCTGCTGCGTCGGGTCGCTCACCCAGTCCTGGGTGAGCTTGGCCTGGGTGACCAGGTACGACTCGCCGGGCGCGACCAGTTCCACCTCCGAGTCGGCGAACGACGGCACGCCGCGCAGGGTTCCGTGCCGACCGGCGGGGGTGGAGTCGGCCGCGTCGCCGGCGTCGAACGACCAGCGCCCCAGTAGGTCCGGGTCGGTGTCGGACTCCAGGTGGTGCAGGCCCGCGGCGATCGCCTCCGGGGTACGGGCCTGGCCCCACACCCGCACCTCGTCGAGATCGCCGACGAACTGGTACCGGCTGAGCTCGAACGCCCTGGCCGGTGCCCTCTCGTCCACCAGGACCGGCGGGCGGACCGCCTGGCCGAGCAGCAGGGCGGTCTGGTCCTGCAGCCACACCGGTTCGAACGGCACAACCAGGCGGCTGCCGCGGCTGGGCGTCGGGGCGACCACACCGTCCAGGTAGATCAGTCCGGTCGTGCCCTGCCGGACGGCGGCGACATGGTGCCACTCGCCATCGAGTACGTCGGTCGGTTCGGTGCACACCACCATGACCGGGTCCCGGTCGATGTCGGCCAGGGCGAACAGCAGCGACCCGTCGGTCTCCACCGAGAAGACCATGCCCTCGCCGGCGCGGAAACCCGTGGTGGCGAACACCGGGCCGCCGACCGTGGTGCGCACCCACGCCTCCAGGGTCAGGTCGGCGGTACCGAACTGCGGCGCGGGAATCTCGACCATCTGGTCAGTCCCGTCCAGGGACAGCGCCCGCCCGGTCACCACCCGCACCGGGGGGACGTCGCGGACCAGGTGCCAGACCTGGGCCTGGGACTGACCAGACACCGCCGACTCGACCACCGCGCCCGGCACCGGTGGGCCAGCCACCTCCATCACCATGCCCTCGAGCTGGCTGCGCAGGTGACCGTCGGCGGTCAGCGTCCACTCCTGGTTCGCCGATCTCGGATTGTTGATCACCCAGGCGATCACCGGCGTCCCCGGTGCGGTCAGGCTCTGGAAGATGTCAGCCACCATGCCGGTCTGCTTGTGCCGCAGGTACCCGTCGGCGGTGAGTGTCCACAGTTGCCCGTCGGCCTGGTCTCCGGTCAGCTTCTCAGCCAGGACCAGCCTCGTGCCCATCGTCGTCCCACCACCCTGTAGGGCGAGGACGAGCCCGGTCGAGCCACTGTGGACGTGAAAGTACCTCGGATCGCTCATTCGATGGAATCCCTCTGTCGTGACCGCCCCACGCGGCGCGGGTGCGGACCGGTCCGCTCAGGAACGGCGACCACTCGCGATCCAGCGTCACTGAGCTGGCATTCCGCGCACAACACGACGTTGAGAGTTGGATGCCCCGACTGATACGTATTGGGTAATTCGTTCTCCCCGAAGGGAAGCCGGACCACCCGACCGGACAACGGCGGGTCGGTGCGGTCCGGACCGCACCGAGCGGTGCCGGGATCTGCCCCGGCGGTCCATGGCCGGGTGTCCGGTCGCCGGACCGCCCGGCCCGACCGGTCAGCCGAAGCGGCCGGTGATGTAGTCCTCGGTGCGGCGTTCACGCGGATTGCTGAAGATCTTCTCGGTCGAGTCGACCTCGACCAGTCGACCCGGCTCACCGGCCGCGAGCAGGGTGAAGAACGCGGTCCGGTCGCTCACCCGGGCGGCCTGCTGCATGTTGTGGGTGACGATCACGATCGTGTAGTCGTCCTTGAGTTGGGTGACCAGGTCCTCGATGGCCAGGGTGGAGATGGGGTCCAGCGCCGAGGCCGGTTCGTCCATCAACAACACCTGTGGCTCGACCGCGATGGCGCGGGCGATGCACAACCGCTGCTGTTGGCCACCGGACAGGCTCGCCCCGGACCGTCCCAGCCGGTCCTTGACCTCGTGCCACAGGTTCGCCGCCCGCAGCGACCGTTCCACCGCGATGTCGAGCACCGCGCGGGACCGCACCCCGTTGAACCGCAGCCCGGCCGCGACGTTGTCGTAGACCGACATGGTGGGAAACGGGTTGGGCCGTTGGAACACCATCCCGATGGTGCGCCGCACCGCCACCGGGTCAACCCCGGGCGCGTAGATGTCGTCGTCGTCGAGCAACACCCGGCCGCTCACCCGAGCCCCGGCCACCATCTCGTGCATCCGGTTGAGGCTGCGCAGCACGGTGGACTTCCCACACCCGGACGGCCCGATGAACGCGGTGACCGACTTGGGTTCTATGGTCAGTGACACGTCGGCCACCGCGTGGAAACTGCCGTAGTGACAGTTCACACTGTCCAGTTCGATGCGCCGGGCCATGGTCGGACCCCTTCCCTCGGTTCCTCAGCGCCGACGTGCGGCCGAACGCCACACGACCAGACGGGCGAACAGGTTGAGCACCATCACGATCAGGATCAGCGTCAGCGCCCCGGCCCAGGCCCGGTCGATCGACGTCTGGGTGGGCAGTCCGGCCTGGGCGAACACGAACTGCGGCAGCCCCTCCTGCGGCCCGGTGAACGGGTCGTTGTTGATGGCCGGATTGCCGAACACGGTCAGCAGCAGCGGCGCGGTCTCCCCGGTGACCCGGGCGACCGCCAACATCACCCCGGTGGTGATGCCGGACAACGCGGTGGGCAACACGATCGAGACGATGGTCCGCCACCGGGCGATACCCAGCGCCAGGCTGGCCTCCCGCAGCGAGTCGGGAACCAACCGAAGGATGTCCTCTGTGGAACGGACCACCACCGGCACCATCAGGATGGTCAACGACAGCGCCCCGGCGAACCCGGACGGACCGTGGCCCAGGCTCAGGATCCACAGCGAGTAGATGAACAGACCGGCCACGATGGACGGCAGCCCGGTGGCCACGTCCACCGCGGTACTGACCACCCGGCCGAACCGGCCACGCGCGTACTCGACCAGGTAGATCGACACCAGCAGACCGAACGGCACCGAGATCGCCGCGGCGATACCGACCTGTTCGAGGGTGCCGATGATCGCGTGGTACGCACCGCCGCCGGCGTCACGGTCGGCCACCCCGAACATGGAGTGGGTCAGGAAGGTGACGTCCAACCTCGCGACGCCCTTCACCACGGTGAACCCGAGCACCGCCGCCAACGCCAGCACCGCCACCGCCAGTGCGGTGACACACACGGCCGAGGCCAGCCGGTCCCGCGCGGCGCGGCCACCCTCCACCACGGCGGACAGCACCGTCTGGGCTACCAGGTAACAGGCCCAGGTGGTGACCAGGTAGTTGCCACGGCCTCCCGAGGAGGTCAGCACGAACACGGCGAGCACCACCAACGCGCAGCCCACAGCGGTCGCGGGCAACGACCAACGGGGCAACCTCCGGCGACGCAACCGCAGGTCACCACCGGTACCACCCGCGCCAGCACCGCCGGCCGCGGTGGCCGTGAACACGCTCATGCTGCCGCCGCCCGGAACTCGGCGCGGCGACGGATGACCGCGCGGGCCACGAGGTTGACCACCAGGGTGATCGCGAACAGCACCAGACCCGAGGCGATCAGCGCCCCGCGTCCGATCGCACCGGCATCACCGAAGGTGTTGGCGATGTTGGCCGCGATGGTGTTGCCGGCCGGGGAGAGGATCCGCGCGGTGATCTCGTAGTTGGCCGACAACACCAGGGCGACCGCGATGGTCTCGCCCAGGGCCCGACCGAACCCGAGCACGACCGCGCCGATGATTCCGGGTCGGCCGTAGGGCAGCACCGCGGTGCGGATCATCTCCCATCGGGTGGCCCCCAGCGCGAACGCGGCCTCCTTGTGGTCCTGCGGAACCTTGTCCAGTACCTCCCGGCTGATCGCCGCGATGATCGGCAGGATCATGATGGCCAACACCACCGAGGCGGTGAAGATGGACTTCCCGAACACCCCGTCCGAGGCGAAGATCGGGATCCAGCCCAGGTGGTCCGACAACCACCGACTCAACGGGATCATCGCCGGCACCAGGTAGATCAGCCCCCACAGTCCATACACGACACTGGGGATGGCCGCGAGCAGGTCCACCAGGTAGCCGACCGGTCCGACCAACCGCCGTGGCAGGTACTGGGTCAGCGCCAGGGCCACCCCCACCGCGACGGGCACCGCCAGTACCAGGGCCAGCACCGAGGAGACCAGGGTGCCGTAGACCAGCGCGGCGATACCAAAGACGGGCGGGTTCTCGTCGGGGAACCAGGTCCGGTTCAGCAGGAAGTTCCTGCTGTCCTGGGAGATCGCGGGGATCGCCTGGTCCAACAGGAACAGTGCTATCGCAACCAGCAGGGCGACCAGCAGCACCGCACTGGTCCGTGAGGTGCCTCGGAACAGCCGGTCGC
>DATCWR010000459.1:0-2425 GCA_036566245.1 Mycobacteriales bacterium
GCCGTTCCAGGAATTCCTGACACGATGGCGTTCGCTCAGGGAGCCGAACTCACCGCGTCATGAGCTCCAGGGCTCGTGGCCGAGCCAGCCGCGTCGGGCGGCGAGCAGCCCGGCCTGGAACCGGGTGCGCGCGTCCAACTCCTGCATGATCCTGCTGGTACGGCGATGCACCGTGCGCAGACTGATGCCGAGTTGACGGGCGATCGCCTCATCCTTCAACCCCGCGCTCAACAGTGACACCAACCGCGGATCCGGGCTGCGCGTCCCGGCCTCGATCCGGTCCGACGGCGCACCGTCGGTCGGCTCGTCAAGCGGGAGTAGCGGAACCGCGGTCCGCCACAGGATCTCGAACAGTCCCACCAGCGCGTCCAACAGGGTGGAGACGTGCACGATCAGCGCGCTGTCCACGATCCCCTGCCGTTCGGAGGTCAACGGCAGGATCGCCAGCCGACGGTCGGCGATGGCGAGCTTGGTGGGCACCTCGATACCGATCCGAGCCTCCTCGCCGACGCTGACCGCCTCCTGGGCCAGGGCCAGCGCCCCGGGTGACTCCAGTGCCTCGGGGGCATAGATGCCCCGCACCCGCACCCCGCGGTGCAGCGCCTCGGTCTCGGCGGGGGCCTGTTCCCGGGGGTCCTGGGAGTACGGCGGTCGGTCCAGTACCAGGATCTCCTCGGCCGCACCATGCTGGAGTTGCCGGAAGCGTTGGGCAACCGCTCGCCGGCCCAGCACGATCTCGACGAGTTCCTCGGGTTGCTGGTGTTCGGCGGCGGGCATCTCGGCGAGTAGCGTGTGCGCGGCCACCCTGGCCTGGGCCAGTTCCTCCTGTCGGCGTGACACCAGCGCCTCCACGGCCACGTCCGGTCGGGTCGGCACCAGGCGGGGTGGTTGGCCGGGTAGTCGGCTGACCAGGCCGAGTTGCTCCAACCGGGGAAGAGCCCGGCGTAGGCTGGCCGCACTGCGCCCGGTCTGCCGCGACAGCACCGCCACGGTCGCCCGGGGCCGGCGTAGTAGCGAGCGGTAGACCTGCTCGTCCTCGGCCGAGATACCCAGCGCGTCCAACAGTCTGGGCCCGCCGACCCGGGCCGGTTCACTCACATCAGCCTCCTCGGTGGCGGATGTCTGCCATTGCAGTAAGCCGCCACCGCAGAGTGTGGACCGATCGGCCTGCTTCGGCTAGACAACATGGTTGGAGCATCATCGGCCGCCCGGGGCGCGGGTCACCCATCGTGGTGGTGCGTACGGCGGTCGACGGTGCCCCACGGCGCACCCTCGCCGCGCGAAGCACCGATCGGGGCCTGGGCGCCAGCGCGGTGGGCCGACGAACAACGCCGGGCCCGCGGCACCCCTCCGCTGCGGGGCCGGGCACAGCGGTTGTCTCACCCGCCGGTTCGTCGGATGGTGCGGCCCGCTGGCCGAGGCGAGTTCGTCGCGTCGGCCAGCGGGCCCACCGTGGGATGGTCAGCCCGTGCTGGGACGTGCGGGCCGGCAGCGTGCCGACCGGCATCCCAGTAGCCCAACAGGTCGGCGTAGAGCCGGGATCGGGCCAGCAGGTCGGCATGGCTGCCCACCAGCGCCACGCCGCCGTCCAACAGCAGTACCCGGTCGGCTCGCAGTGCCGAACTGATCCGGTGCGCGACCACCACCAGCGATCCCGGCCGGGCCGTGAACGCCGCCTCGACCCGTGCCTCGGCGGCCGGGTCGAGCAGTGAGGTGGCCTCGTCCAACAGCACCACCCGGGCCGGGCTGAGGTAGACCCGGGTCAGGGCGAGTAGTTGCCGTTCACCGCCGGACAGGTCGGCCGGGCGGACCGGAGCGTCGTATCCGCCCAGCCGGGCCACCAACGGTTCGACGCCCAGCGCGGCCACCGCGGCATCGCGCCGCGCCGAAGAAATGCCAGCGTCCAGGTAGTCGAGGTTGTCCCGCACGGTTCCGGTGAACACGTAGGCCTCCTGCGGGATCAGCGCCACGGCCCGGCGCAGGCACGTCGGGTCGATCCGGTCCAGTCCCTGACCGCCCAACCGAACCTGGCCGCACCGGGGGTTCACCAGGCCACACAACAGCGCGGCCAACGTGGACTTGCCGGCCCCACTGGGCCCGACCACGGCCAGGTGCTCGCCCGGTTCGATGCGCAGGTCCAGGTCGCGTACCACGGACCGGGCGCGTGGACCGTAGCCGAAGGTCAACCCGTGCGTGCTCAGGTCGTGGCGTCGAGGTACCGGTACCGGTCTGGCATCGGGCCTGGTCCGGCCGGTGGCCACGGCGGCGGTGTTGGGCGGGGCCGACGCGATGATCTCGGCCAACCGACCGAGCACCACGTCCAGTTGCAGGCCCCACGACCCGACGGTCCGCACCACCGACCGCAGTGCCGGCTGGAGGCCCACCGCGAGGTAGGTCACCGCCCCGACCACCTCGCCGGTGGACA
>DATCWR010000494.1:0-2162 GCA_036566245.1 Mycobacteriales bacterium
GCCGGTGCCGCGCACCGGTGGCACCGGCGAGCAGGTCCCGGTGCGGATCTTCCCGTCGCCGGTGCAGGACACCCCGCCGCTGTGGCTCACCTCGGCCGGTTCGGTCCGGACGTTCCAACAGGCCGGCGCGGCGGGCGTGAACGTGCTCACCCACCTGCTCGGTCAGGATCTCGACGAGTTGGCGACCAAGATCACCGCGTACCGGGCGGCACGGGCCAGCCATGGGCACGACGGCCCCGGCCGGGTGACCGTCATGGTGCACACGTTCCTCGGTGAGGACGCCGAACAGGCCAGGGACCGGGCGCGTGGGCCGTTCCGGGAGTACCTGCGCGGTTCCACCGAGCTGTGGCGGGTGTTGTTCGCCAGCACCGGTCAGGAACTGCCCGAGACGGCAACCGAGGCCGACCTCGACGCGGTGCTGGACCTGGCGGTGGAGCGGTACTTCGAGCGGTCCGGCCTGTTCGGGTCGCCGGACACCGCGCTGGGTGTGGTGCGCGACCTGGCCGCGGTCGGCGCCGACGAGGTCGCCTGCCTGATCGACTTCGGCGTCGCCGCCGACGAGGTGGTCGCCAGCCTGCCCGTGCTGGACCGGCTCCGTCAACGCCACGACGACGAGGTACGCGACGCGGAGTTCTCCTTCGCCGAACTGTGCCGCCGGCACGGGGTGACCATGGTGCAGGCGACCCCCTCGTTCTACTCGGCGGTCGCGGCGGTGCCCGAGGCGCTGGCGGCGCTGCGCCCGGCCCGGGTGGTCCTGGTCGGCGGTGAGGCGTTCCCGGCGGGCCTGGCGCAGCGGTTGCTGTCCGCGCTGCCCGGGGTGCGGGTGTGCAACATGTACGGGCCGACCGAAACCACCATCTGGTCCACGGTGTACGAACTGGACCCGGTGCGGGACCGGAACGCCGAGACGATCCCGGTGGGCGGGCCGGTCGCCAACACCGAACTGCTGGTGTGCGACGAGGATGGCCGGCCGGTGCCGGTCGGGGTACCCGGCGAACTGTGGATCGGCGGGGACGGGGTGGCCCGCGGATACCTGAACCGGCCCGAGTTGACCGCCCAGCGCTTCGTGGCGCACCCCGACACCGCCTCGACGGTGTACCGGACCGGTGACCGGGTGCGGTGGCGGCCCGACGGTCTGGTGGAGTTCCTCGGCCGGTTCGACCGGCAGGTGAAGATCCTCGGCCACCGGGTCGAACCCGACGAGGTGGAGAGCGTGCTGTCTCGCCACCCCCAGGTCGCCGCGGTGGCGGTCACCGCCGTCCCCCGCGCCACGGGCGGGACCGAACTGGTCGCCTACGTCACCCCCACCGCCGCGGCCGAACCAGACCTGGAGGACGCCCACGTGCGCCGGTGGGAGGAGGTCTGGGACGAGACCTACACCGGGGCGCCCGACGGCGGCGAGGAGCGGTTCGCCGGCTGGCGGGACAGCTACACCGGCGAGCCGATCGCCGAGGCGGACATGCGGGAGTGGCTGGCGCACACGGTCGCACGGATACGCGACCTGCGCCCACGGTCGGTGGTGGACGTGGGGGTCGGGGCGGGCCTGCTGCTCCGGGAGATCGGGCCACACGTGTCGCACTACCTGGGTCTGGACGTGTCGGCTGCCGCGATCGCCACGGCCGAGAAGATCCGGCCGACCAACCCGGGCACGGTCGAACTGCGCCAGGGTGACGCCACCGCGCTGGCCTCCCTGCCCGACGGCACCGCCACCACCGTGGTGATGAACTCCGTGGTCCAGTACTTCCCGGGCGCGTCCTACCTGGAACGGGTGTTGGCCGAGGCGGTGCGGGTGGCCGGACCGGATGGCACCGTGTTCGTGGGTGACGTGCGCAGCGTGGAGGCCCTGCGGGCGTTCCACGCCTCGGTGGCGCTGCACCGCGCACCGCCGCTGCACCCGGTCGGTGAGCTGGCCGCCGCGATCGAGCGGAACGTCGCCGAGGAGCGGGAACTGTGCCTGTCGCCACGGTTGTTCACCGAGGTGTTCGCCCGGCTGGACCCGCACGCGACGGTGTGGATCGAGCTCAGGCGTGGTCGGGCGGTCAACGAACTGACCACGTTCCGGTACGACGTCACGCTGGTGCGCGGCGGCCCGAACGTCGAACTGGACCGGTGGCCGCGGGTGAGCTGGACCGACCTGGCCGGGTCGACTGGGTCGACTGGGT
>DATCWR010000001.1:0-5247 GCA_036566245.1 Mycobacteriales bacterium
ACCGTCACGGCCGAGGCCCGTGGGGTCGGTCGGGCGTCCCTGACCTGTCCGGTGCTCTGCCGCCGCCGTCGGCCACCGGGGGCACCGACACCGTCGGCGTCGATGTCGATGTCGATGTCGAGGAGGTGTCGCCCGACCGCCCGGCCATCCGCGACCCGTCTGGCGGACGTGGTGGGTTGGTGCGGTCCATTCCCCGGCGGACGTCCCCGGCCTGGGTCCGGCGGCGTTCGTGCTGCCGGCGACCGGAGGACAGGAGTTGCCAGGGCACGCTGGTCACCATCACTCCGGGGGTGAACAGCAACCGCCCCTTGAGCCGCAACGCACTCTGGTTGTGCAACAACTGTTCCCACCAGTGTCCGACCACGTACTCGGGGATGAAGACGGTGACCAGGTCACGTGGGCTCTCCCGACGGATCCGACGGACGTAGTCCAGTACCGGCCGGGTGACCTCCCGGAACGGGGATTCCAGCACGGTGAGCGGCACCGCCGGGTTGCGCGCCTCCCACTCCTCCTGCAACGCGGCGGTCTCGGCATCGTCGACGTTGACGGTCAGCGCGGTCAGGGAGTCCGGCCGGGTGGCACGGGCATAGGCCAGTGCCCGGATAGTGGGTCTGTGTAGTTTCGAGACCAGTACGACGGCATGGTTCCGGGACGGCAGGATGTCCTCGTCGCCGGTGGGGAGCAACTCGGCCGACACCCGGTCGTAGTGCCGCCGGATCCCACCCATGGTGACGAAGATGACCACCATCGCGGCGATGGCGATCCAGGCGCCGAGCAGGAACTTGGTGGCCAGCACGATGAGCAACACCGTTCCGGTCATGCACATCCCGAACGCGTTGATCGACTGCGAGCGGCGCATCCGCCGACGGGCGACCGGATCCCGCTCGGTGCGGAGCAGCCGGTTCCAGTGCCGGATCATGCCCGCCTGACTACAGGTGAACGAGACGAACACGCCCACGATGTAGAGCTGGATCAGGCGGGTCACGTCGGCGCGGAACGCGACGATCAGCAGACCGGCGAAGGTGGACAGCAGGATGATGCCGTTGCTGTAGGCCAGCTTGTCGCCCCTGGTGTGCAGTTGGCGGGGCATGAACCGGTTCTGGGCCAGGATGGAGCCGAGTACTGGAAAACCGTTGAATGCGGTGTTCGCGGCCAGGAACAGCACCAGCCCGGTGGCCACCGCCACCACGTAGAAACCGAGGTGGAAGTTGCTGAACACCGCCTCGGCGATCTGGGCGACCACGGTCTTCTGCTGGTAGTCGGCCGGCGCGCCGACCAGGTCAGCCCTGTTGGCGGCCATCTTCACCCCGGTCACCAGACCCAGCACCAGGATGCCCAGGAACATGGTGACCGCGATCACGCCCATCAACAGCAGCGTGGTGGCCGCGTTCTTGCTCTTCGGCTTCCGGAAGGCCGGCACGCCGTTACTGATCGCCTCCACCCCGGTCAGCGCCGCCGACCCGTCGGAGAAGGAACGGAGAAAGAGGAACAGCAGCGCGAACCCGGTGTAGGAGTGCTCGGCCCGCAGTTCGAACTGCTCACTCTGCGCGGCCAGATCGGCGCCCAGCGCCAGGCGAAGCAACCCATATGCCAGCATGGTGAGGATTGCCACCATGAACACGTAGGTCGGGATCGCAAAGGCGGTACCGGACTCTCTGACGCCGCGCAGGTTCAACGCGGCCAGCACGACCACGACGACCAGCGCGATCTGCACCTCCCGGCCGACCAGCACCGGCACCGCGGACACCACGTTGGCCACCCCGGAGGACACCGACACCGCCACCGTGAGCACGTAGTCGACCAGCAGCGCGCTGGCCACGACCTGACCGAAGCGTGACCCGAGGTTGACCGTGGCCACCTCGAAGTCGCCGCCCCCGCTCGGATAGGCGTGCACGTTCTGCCGGTAGGAGGCGACCACGGTGAGCATCACCACAGCGACCGCCACCCCGATCCACGGGGCCGCCGCGTAGGCCGACAACCCCGCCACCGACAGGGTGAGGAACATCGCCTCGGGCGCGTACGCCACCGAGGAGAGGGCGTCGCTGGCGAACACCGGCAGGGCGAGCCGCTTGGACAGAAGCGTCTCGCTCAGCCGGTCGCTGCGTAGCGGCCGGCCGATGACGACCCGCTTGGTGAGGTTGGTCAACCAGGGCACGCGCGCGATAGTACGGGCGAGATGGTGTGCGCGGTCAGGTCGGGACGGTCTGTTGACCCAAATGGAAGGACGGCCAACCAACCGTGTGACTCGTGCGACATCCGGTACCGAGGGCGACGGTCCGGGCCGGGTCGGCTCACCGCCCGACCACGGCCACACGCCGAACGTGCCGCCGCGGCGGCGGACCGGCCGTGTACCGTCCCCGCGGTGAGGTCTGGATCCACAGCGGCAGGAGGGCGCCCCGCGTGCACATCGTGATCATGGGCTGCGGTCGGGTCGGTTCGAGCGTCGCGCGCAGCCTGGAACGGCTCGGTCACTCCGTCGCCATCATCGACAGCAACCCGGCCGCGTTCCGCCGGCTCGGCCCGGAGTTCGGCGGCATCCAGATCACCGGGGTCGGGTTCGCCCAGGACACCCTGCGAGCCGCGGGGATCGAACGGGCCGGCGCGTTCGCCGCGGTGAGCAGCGGCGACAACTCCAACATCATCGCGGCCAGGGTGGCCCGGGAGACGTTCGGCGTGGGTCACGTGGTGGCACGGATCTACGACGCCAGGCGCGCCGCGGTGTACGAACGACTGGGTATCCCCACCGTGGCCACGGTTCCGTGGACCTCCGAACGGCTGCTGCGCACCCTGCTCGGCGACGGACATCCCGAGGAGTGGCGGGATCCGACCGGACACACCGCCCTGATGCAGGTGGTGGTGCACGAGGGGTGGGTCGGGCACCTGATCAGCGAGTTGGAGACGGCCACCGGTGCCCGGGTGGCCTGCGTGATCCGATTCGGCGAGGGGCAGATTCCGACCGCCTCCACCGTGATCCAGAGTGGTGACAGCGTGTACATGCTGGTTACCGACGACATCTCCGAAACCGCCCTCCAGATCGCCGGCGCCGTGCCGGAGGGGAGTCACTGATGCGGGTCGCCATCGCCGGAGCTGGCGCGGTCGGTCGGTCCATCGCCCAGGAGTTGGTGGACAGCCAGCACGAGGTCATGCTCATCGAACGTGAGGAGCACAGTGTCGAACCGGAGGCGGTACCCCGCGCCGAGTGGGTGCTGGCCGACGCCTGCGAACTGGCCTCGCTGGAGGAGGCCGGGCTCCAGCGGTGTGACGTGGTGATCGCGGCGACCGGTGACGACAAGGTCAACCTGGTGGTCTCGCTGTTGGCCAAGACCGAGTTCGCGGTGAACCGGGTGGTGGCCCGGATCAACGATCCCCGCAACGAGTGGTTGTTCGACCAGGCGTGGGGGGTGGATGTCGCCGTGTCGACCCCGCGGGTACTGGCCGCGCTGGTCGAGGAGGCGGTGTCCGTGGGAGACCTGGTGCGGCTGATGACGTTCCGTCAGGGTGAGGCCAACCTGGTCGAGATCACCCTTCCGCCGGACGCCCCGCTGGCCGGCCGCCCGGTCCGGGACATGTCACTGCCCCGTGACGTCGCACTGGTGGCGGTGTTGCGCGGCGGGCGGGTGATCGTGCCGAGCCCCGAGGACCCGCTCGAGGCCGGCGACGAGATGCTGTTCGTGGCCGCGCCCGATGTGGAACAGGACATCCGGACGCTACTGCGCGGTGACCTCGCCTGAGTCCGGCCAGGCCGGGTCGGTGGTCCCGGCAGCGTCGGTCGCCTCGGCGGGTTCGGTTGGTTCGGGGTGGTCTGCTGGACGGGCCCGCCGGGCCCGGCGTACCGCCAGCAGGGTCACGCCGAACGCGAACGCGGTGAACGGATAGCCCATCGCCACCCGGGCGAACGCCAACCAGCCGGTCTGGTCCTGGTCGTACAGGAACCGCTGCACCAGGCCGCGGGACAGGAACACCGTCACCCACAGCAACGTGGTCCAGGTGTAGATCCGCATCATCGGGCGTTCCTGCCGCCAGGCCCGGCCACCGTTGTCGATGTACTCCCAGATCACCCCGACCGCCGGCCAGCGGACCAGCACCGAGAGCAGGAACGCTCCGGCGTAGAGGAAACTCGCCCAGATCCCGAGCAGGAAGTACCCCTTGGCCTCGCCGGTACGGGCCGCGATCACCGCGGCCAGGGCCACTCCGACGAAACCGCTGATCGACTGCTGCACGGTCTGCCGGAGCGCCAGGCGCACGCTCATCAGCACCACCCCGGCGGCGACCGCGGACCAGATCGCCACCCGCAGTCCGCCGACCGTGTTGGCCAGCACGAACACGACCACCGGCATCCCGGAGTCGAACATGCCACGCCAGCCACCGATCGAGCCGAGCATCATCTCCCGGAACGGTGGCTGACCCGCCGGCCGTTCCGCTTCTGGTGACCGGTCCGCGTCCGCCTGCCCGCCCGCACCGACGGTGGGGCGTGAGGACGCGGCACCGTTGGGTGGCTGCCCGGTCAACGGCCCGTCGGCTTCAACTCGTACCACGGGTTGTAGAGCACGAACTCTCCGTCCTGCTGGGCCAGTCGGCCGCGGGCGACCAGTGACCGGCCGGGCTCGATGCCCGGGATCCGGCGCCGTCCGAACCAGACCAGGCGTACCGCGCCGGACCCGTCGAACAGTTCCGCCTCGACCGTCGGGGTGGTTTCCTTGGGCACCATCATGACCGAACGCAGCCGTCCGGTCACGGTAACCAGATCACCGCGCGCGCACTGTGACACGGCCACGGCGCCGGACTGCTCGACGTCCTCCCTGAGGTCCTCGGCATCCAACTCCTCCACGTCGGCGGTGAAGTTGCGCAGAGCCCGGAACAACCTGTCCCGCCGGGACTCACCTGGTCCCGGCGCGCTTCTGGACATCGAACACTCCCTGATCACGTGTATCCGCCCAGGTTAGGACAGCGGGCGGCCAGGATGGGTTGTGGTGCGAACGAGCGTGCACGTTACCCGGGGAACGGCCGACGGACCCGTCGCCGCCATGCTTCCCGGCAGTGGATCCACCGCCGACTTCGTCACACGAGCGTTCGGGCCGGCGTTGGACGCGGCCGGGTTCACCCTGGCCGTCGCCGATCCCCAACCCGGACCGGGGCTGGTGGCCGCCGCGTTCGCGGCCCTGGACCGGGCGGCAGCCCGGTACGACGTTCGTTTGGTCGGTGGGGTCTCGCTGGGTGCGCACGTCGCCGCCCGGTGGGCCGCGGGTC
>DATCWR010000010.1:0-6207 GCA_036566245.1 Mycobacteriales bacterium
CGGCAGGATCAGGGTGGCGATCTGGCCGGGTGGAGTCATCGCCGCGGCCACGGCCTCGGCGGCGTCGGCCGCCACGTCAGCCGGCCGGGCCGACCGGCGTACCCAGCCGGACACGGTTCCGGCCAGCGCGTCGATGTCGGACTCCAGTGGGGCGTCCAGGCGCTTGTGGTAGGTGGCGTGGTCGCCGACCACGGCCAGCACCGGGGTGTGCGCGCGGCGGGCGTTGTGCAGGTTCGCCAACCCGTTGCCCAGGCCCGGCCCCAGGTGCAGCAACGCGGTGGCGGGTCGACCGGTCATCCGGCCGTACCCGTCGGCGGCCCCGGTGGCCACCCCCTCGAACAGGCACAGCACCGCCCGCATGGTCGGCACGCTGTCCAGGGCGGCGACGAAGTGCATCTCGGAGGTACCCGGGTTGGCGAAGCAGGCGGTCACCCCGCCGTCGACCAGGGTCTGGATCAACGCCTGCCCGCCGTTCATGCCGGCCACCGTCCCGCCTGCGGTGTGTGGATGTGGGCGACGAGGGTGGCCGGCAACCGGCCGGCCGTGCGCAGTCGACACATGGCGTCCACTCTGGCCCGGTTTCGCCCGGCGCGGAAGGGGGACCGCCGGGTCAACCGCGCGCCCCGGGGTCAGCCGGTGGCCGGGCGTGCGGTGATCGCGTCCTGGGAGATGTAGACGTCGTAGTCGCCGGGGGTGGCGATCACCGCGTTGCCGTAGGCGGAGTCCACGAACGGGGTGGTCCACCAGTCGTGGTCCCGCATGGACCGGAAGAACGCCTCGTCGGTGCCGTCGAGGAAGATCTGCCGCTGTTCAGGCGACCGTCCGTCGTCGTACTGTCCGAACAGCCTGGTCACCTGGTAACCGGAGTGCACCCCCAGGATGTTCACCCAGTGCTTCAGCCGCAGGATGTTCGCCTGCAACACCCACCGGTCGCCCTCCACCAGGTAGGTGTCGGTGGACCCGACCGCACCGTGCTCGTCGTAGATGGTGAGCGTCACGCTGAGCATGTGCGGGGCGTTGCGTACCGGGGTGGCGGTCACGTGCGCGGCGTGGATCTCGCCGGTGAGGCCCAGGAAGGTCTGCACCAGCAGGGTGAACCACAGCAGTGAGGTGGCGACCGCCAGGGTGACCACCCCGGTGACACCCCGCCGTAACCGCAGCCGGACCCGCACCCGATGGCGTAACCGGGTCCGTGACCGGGTCGGAACGTCGGTCTGCCCACCGGTGTCCACCTGGTCGGCCGGCCGTAGACCCAGCACCGAGGTGACCAGCAGCGCGACTGCGAGCAGGCCCACCACCAGCAGGACGACCTGCGGTAAGCCCACCTGGAGCGGAACGGTCAGGCCCATCACACCTCCCGGGTCACACACCATCGAACCACCTGCCGGCCGGTCCGTGGGCCACCGACTGCCCGGCCCGGCCCCACAACGTCGGTGGAAGCGGGCAGGATTGTGACACCAGTCAACGGAGGTGGACGCGGTGAGTGTCGAGCAACCAAGCGTCGCGCGGATGTATGACTACTTCCTGGGAGGAGCGCACAACTTCGCCGTGGACCGCACGGCCGCCCAGGCGGCGATGCGGATGTACCCGGCGGTGGCAGCCACCGCCCGGGCGAACCGGTCCTTCCTCGGCCGCGCCGTGCGTTACCTGGTCGGTGCGGGCATCGACCAGTTCCTGGATCTTGGCTCGGGCATCCCCACCGTGGGCAACGTGCACGAGATTGCCCAGCGGGTCAACCCCGACTGTCGCGTGGTCTACGTCGACCGGGAACCGGTGGCGGTGGCCCACAGCACCCGCATCCTGGCCGACAACCCACGGGCCGTGGCCATCGAGACGGACCTGCGTCAACCCGAGGCGGTGCTGGACCACCCGGCCCTGCGCGAACTGCTGGACCTGAGCCGCCCGGTCGCCGTGCTGACCGTGGCGGTGCTGCACTTCGTGCCTGATTCCGACGATCCCGCCGGCATCCTGGCCACCTACCGGGACGCCGTGGCCTCCGGGAGCCACCTGGTGATCTCGCACGGCACCGCCGAGGGGCTGCCCCAGATCGCGGTGGACGCGGGGGAGAACGTCAGGAAGATCTACAGCACCACCACCAACCCGCTCACCCCGCGCACCCACCAGCAGGTGGTGGACCTGTTCGCCGGGTTCGAGCTTGTCAAACCCGGCGTCGTGCGCGGCATGAACTGGCGCCCCGACCCGGGTAAACCGGAGCAGCCCGACCCGTGGGTCTCGTTCTACGCAGGTGTGGGGCGCAAACCCTGAGCCTGCCGCCCGCCCGCTCAGAGCAACCCGTACCGGCGGGCGACGACGACCGCGTCGCGTCGGTTGCGTACCCCGAGTTTCCGGTAGACACCGCGAAGATGCGTCTTGACGGTGTTCACCGAGACGTGCAGTTCCTCGGCGATCTCCTCGGTGGTACGCATCGACGGCAACTCGGCCAGCACGGCCAACTCTCGGGGGGTGAGCGGCTCGGTGGGCCCTGGCTGACCGCCGGGCACCGCGGCCAGGATGCGGCCGGCCAGTTCCTCGTGTCGCCCGAACCGCCCGGCGCCACGGGCCAACAGGTCCCGTACCCGCCAGCCACCCTCCACGAAGGGACGTAGTGCCTGCCTGGGTTCGGCCACGCCCAGTGCCGCCACCAGCGCCTGGTGCCCACGGCGTCGGTCACCCGCGCCGTCGGCGAGCACCGCCTCCAACAGCCACGCCTCGACCAGGGTGGTGGGTACGACACAACAGACGGTTCCGTCGGTGACCGGATCCAGCGTGCGGCGGGCCGCATCCGGCCGTCCCCGGTGGGCCAACATCACCGCGCGCAGCAGGTGGTACTCGCCTCCTGCGCCCACCAGTCCGCGGACCCGCTCGGGTACCGCCGCGGCCCAGCCGGGCTCCCCGACCCGAAGCGCCATCCGCTGTTCGAACGGCGCGACGTAACCGACCAGCGCCGGTGCCATCAGTTCCCCGCCCAGCCGGTGCCACGCGGCTCGCAGCGAGGCCACCACACCGTGCCGGTCCTCGGAGGAGTCGAACGCCACGATGGCCGCGAGGCTCAGCGCGGACAGTTCGATGGTGGTGTCGGTCTGTCCCTGGAGCAACTCCACCGCGCGTGGGGCGTACCACCCGGCCGCCTCGTCCAGTCGCTGGAAGGCACCCCACCCGGCCAGCACGTAGGCGAAGGCACAGTGCGACATTCGCGCCCATCCGCGTTTCGCGGCGAACTCCAACGCGGTGCGGGCCCGGTCCGACATCCGCACCATGTCGCCGGTGGACGCCGAGACCGCGCCCAGGTTGCCCAGGCACTGGAGCGACACGTTGTCCCGCCCGGCCGCCCCGGCCAGGGTCAGCGCCTGCTGGAGTTCGACCTCGGCGGTGTCCGGATCGCCCAACCAGATGTGTGAGATCCCCCGGTTGAGTAGCGCCAGCAGGTCGATGTCGGCGTCTCCGGTTCGCGCGGGGTGTACCGACGCCAGCGTCTCCAACGCGGCGGGAACGTCACCGTGTAGTCGTGCCCGGTGCAGTGCCACCGCCGCGTGCAGGGCGCGCAGCCGGTCGGTCGGATGCTCGGACACCGCCAGGCGCATCGACTCCATGCGGGCGTCGGCGCTGGGTACGTCGCCGACGTCCAGGGCGGCCAGGGCGGCGACCAGTGCGACGTGCGGTCGGGCCAGCAGGGTTGGGGCCATACCGTCGAACAGCCGGCGCAGCATGGCGCCGCCGCCGCCCAGCACGAGCGGCAGACCGTACCGTCGCAACAGGCTGGAGGTCAGTTCGGTGTCGCCGGCCGCGGTGGCGTGCTCCAGCGCGGGTAGTGCCGTGCCCTGGGCGGCGAACCAGTTCGCGGCGATCCGGTGCAGTCGGCGCGGCAGCGAGGCGTGCCGACGGTACAACTCGGCGCGCAGGTAGTCGCTCATCAGCGCGTGGTAGCGGTACCAGATCCGGGTCCGGCCCAGCCGGATGATCAGGGTGTTGGACCGTTCCAGTCCGTCCAGGATGTCTCCGGCGTCCGGCCGGCCGGACAACTCCGCGGCGAGGTCCACGGTGAACCGGTCGCAGATGCTGGTCGCCAGCAGGAACCGGCGGATGTGGTCGGGCTGGTTGGCCAGCACCTCGCCGACCAGGTAGTCGGCCACGGCCCGTTCGTCGCCGGCGAACCCGGCGATGCGGGTGGCCCGGTTGGACTCGTCGGTGAGTGAGAGGGCGGCCAGTCGCAGGCCGGCCGCCCATCCCTCGGTGCGTTCCATCAACAGGTCGAGTTCGCACTCGGTGAGCACGATGCCGTGCCCGGCGAGGAGCAACGCCGCCTCCTCGCGGGAGAAGGTCAACTGGTCGGCGTGGATCTCGTTCAACCGGCCCTCGACCCGTAACCGGGGTAGTGCCAGCGGTGGCTCGGACCGGCTGGACAGGACCAGTCGCAGTTTCCCCGGGATGAACCGCAACAGCATGTCCAGGCTGCGCAGAGCGGTCGGGTCGTGCAGTTCCTGGACCTCGTCGAGTACCAGCCAGACCGGAGTGGTGACCTGCTCGAACGCGGTCACCACTGCGGACAGGAACCCCGCTTCCATGGCTGCCCGGGGTGGGCTCAGAGCCGACAGGGCGCTGTCCCGGCCCCACACGCCGGTGAGTTCCAGCGCGGCCAGGACTGCCGACCACAGCAGGAAGATGTCGTTGTCGTTGCTGTCCAGCGACACCCAGGCGACCGCGGTGACCCCGTCCCCGGTCGGCCCACCGGCGGACAACCGTTCGGCCCAGGACGACAGCAGCGAGGTTTTTCCCGAGCCGGCCGGCGCACACACCAGGGTCACCCGCGGTGCGGCCGCGCCGTGGTCGTGCCGCTCGGGGTCGAGAAGACGAAGCAGTCGCTCGCGCGGAACCAGCGTGGGATGTTTCGCGGGCACCCGCACCTTGGGCGCGGGCACGTCGGCGCGTTCTCCCTGCGTTTCGTCCGACCTAGACATCGGGTCATTCTAGGAGCGAAACCGGACGGTCCAGATACTGGTTTGATCCCCGATCACCGCCCGGGTCGGATCGGCGAGCGGGACAACCAGCGCCTGGCCACACCGGCTGGTTGCCTGCTGGTTGCCTGGACGGACCTCGGTCGTGAAACTGTCTCCGACCCGGTCACCGGGGAAAACCCCTGTTGGGGCTTGCTCTCATCCGACCCGGAGCGGGCTTCGTCACCCGGCTGATCCATCCGTGTTCGAGAATTTTCGGCTCGCATTTTTCTCTGCATTCGAGGGGTTTGTTGAATTCACTCTCTCGGGTGATCAAGTATCGGGATTGTCGAGATAGAATTGGTGGCATGGAAACCCTGACCGATGCTGTTCTCCGCGACGCCGATTGCGGTGTTGGTGGGGGATCGGATGGCGGGTTTCCGATGATCGGATTCAACCCCGAGGTGATGGCCGGATTGCTCGCGGGTTGTGACCCGTCTGGTTTGGATGCCGAGTCGTTGTTGGCCGTGCTTGGCGGTATGGAGCGGGTCATCGCGACGGCGCATGCGGTGCAGGCCAGGGTGATGGCCGAGTTCACCCGACACCGGCCGGCCACCCCGGGTCGTCCGTTCGGGGAGTTCGTGGCTGACGAGGTCGCGGTGGAACTGTCGGTGACCCGCCGGGCGGCGGAGAACCGGATTGCCCAGGCCGTGGAGATGACCTGCCGGACACCCGCTGTTCTACACGCGCTGCAAAGGGGCACCCTGGACCTGTACCGGGCCAAGGTGATCATCGACGCCACCTACCGGCTGGACGATGAGGCCGCCGCACGGGTCGCCACCCAGGTTGTGAACAAGGCCGAGGGGCGTAACGCTTCGCAGGTCCGGGCCCTGGTCCGCCGGGCGGTCCTCCAGGCAGATCCCGATGGTGCGCAGCGCCGGCATGAACGGGCCCGTGCCGACCGCAGGATGATCCTCACCCCGGCAGAGGACGGGATGGCCGAACTCGTCGCAATCCTGCCGTCCGAGCAGGCTGTCGCCGTCTACCAGCGGGTTGACGGCCTGGCCCGAGGTGGTCGGGTTGCCGGTGACCAGCGGAGTGCGGACGAACGACGAGCCGATGCGTTCGTCAACGTCCTCCTGGGCCGCCGGGATCCTTGTGCGATCAGCCAGTCCGAGGGGTTGCGGCCGTTGGTACACGTGACCGTTGCGGCCACCACCCTGGCCGGAGCAGACCACAAGCCGGGGACGTTGGACCGGTACGGTCCGATCCCGGC
>DATCWR010000015.1:0-4082 GCA_036566245.1 Mycobacteriales bacterium
CTTGACGCGTTGTCCGAACTGTCGGTTCTCCCGTTGGTCGGGGCGTTCATTCTGGCGACCCTGGGTAGCTGCATGTCCATGATGTCCTGGCGGACCCTGCTGGCCGGCTACGGGTTCCCGCTGCCGTTGCGGTTGGTGTCCCGGGCGTTCTTCCTCGGTCAACTCGGCAAGTACATCCCCGGGTCGGTGTGGTCGGTGGTTGCCCAGGCCGAACTGGGCCACGACCACCGGGTGCCCCGTCCGGTCTCGGTCACGTCGAGCATCGTCAGCGTGGCCCAGGCGGTGTTCACCGGGGTGCTGTTCGGTGTGGTCCTGCTGCCCCTGGGCCTACCCGGTCTGGTCACCGACTACTGGTGGGTGGCCCTGGTCCTTCCGGTGTATGTCGCTGTTCTGCAACCGCCGGTGGTTTCCGCGGTCACCCGGACAGTGTTCCGACTGACCCGTCGGGACCCGCCGCAGCGGACTCTCGGTTACCGCCGGATGTCCGCCTCACTGGGGTGGACGATGCTGGCCTGGTTGCTGCTGGGCCTGCACGCCTGGTTGCTGGCCGTCAGCCTGGACGGGTCGCCGGCGAAACTGCTGCCGGTGAGCGTCGGCGCGTTCGCGCTGGCCTACAGCGTCGGCCTGGTGTTCGTGGTGGCGCCGGCCGGCGCCGGGGTGCGGGAGGCGGTGTTCACGGTGTTGGTCGGCAGTTTGGTCGGGGTGGGACAGGCGATCGTGGTGGCCCTGTTGTCCCGCGTCATGCTGGCGATCGTCGACTTCGGCCTGGCCGGCGGGCAGGCGGTGTGGAACTCCCGGCTGGAACGGCGGGTCGCCGACGCGGTACGACACCGGGACCACTCCTGAACACCGTGGCCAGGAACCGGCCGGCCTGGTTGGGGACCGGTAGGCTGCCGCCTCGTGCGTGTCGCCGTGTGCCTGGAACAGTGTCTGGCGCCCGTGCCCGGGGGAACGGGCCGGTACAGCGCGGAACTGGCCGCCGGGCTGGCCCGGACCGCCCCACCGGAAGCCACCGTGATCGGGTGGACGGCACACCACCGCGACGTCGGGCCGGCGGTGTTGCCCGGTGTGGTCGGCCCCCGTCGGTTGCCACTGCCTCGCCGGCCGCTGGTCGCGGCCTGGGAACGCGGTGTCGGTCCGGTGCCACGCGGGGCTGACCTGGTGCACGCGCCAACCCTGCTGGTGCCGCCCCGCCGGGGCCGGCCGCTGGTGGTGACCATCCACGACGCGGTGCCCTGGACCCACCCCGAGACGCTGACCCGACGAGGAGTGGCCTGGCACCGGCGGATGGGGGAGTACGCCGCCCGGGTGGCCGACCTGGTGGTGGTTCCGACCCGGGCGGTCGCTGACGAACTGGCCGGCGTGTTGCCCAGACTGACCGACCGGGTCTGCGTGGTCGGCCACGGCGTGTCGGACCAACTGCGTCAGCCGCCCGCCGACGCCCCGACGCGGGCCCGGCGGCTGGGCCTGCCCGACGACGGCTACCTACTGAGCCTGGCCACGCTCGAACCCCGCAAGGGCCTGGACGTCCTGCTGGCCGCGCTGGCCCGACCCGCCTGCCCGGACCTGCCACTGCTGCTGGTCGGTCAGCCAGGCTGGGGAGGCGTCGACCCGATAGCCGAGGCGGCCCGGCTCGGCCTGGCGCCGGACCGGGTGCGGGTGCTGGGTCGGGTCGACGACGCGGACCTTGCCGTGCTGCTGCACCGTGCCACCGTGTTGGTCGCCCCGAGTCGGGCCGAGGGCTTCGGACTGCCGGTGTTGGAGGCAATGGCCGCCGGTACCCCGGTGGTCAGTTCGGACGCTCCCGCCCTGGTGGAGGTCGGCGGTGGCGCCAGCGTGGTGGTGCCGGTCGGCTCGGCCGAGGCGCTGGCCGACGCGCTCCGACAGGTCGTGGAGAACACCGCGCTCCGCGCCGGTCTGGCCCGCGCCGGACGGGATCGGGCGAATTCGTACTCCTGGGACGGCGCCGCCCGAACCCTCTGGGCCGCCTACGAGAAACTGGCCGCCCCGTCGGCGTAGGCTGTCGTGACGTACACCACTACCCGGACACCACCAACCACCACCACCGACCCCGAGCGAGGAGCTTCCGTGTCAGACAGCGCGCCCCGCGTGCTCGTCGATGCGACGGCTGTACCGGCCGACCGCGGTGGCGTGGGGCGATACGTCGACGGCCTGGTCTCGGCCATGGGGGCCGCCGGCGTCGACTTCGCCATCGCCTGCCAACGCACCGACGCCGAGCGGTTCTCCCGGATGGCACCGCAGGCGACCGTGGTTCCCGGCCCAGCCGCGATCGCGCACCGGCCACCCCGGTTGGCCTGGGAACAGACCGGACTGCCGTTGGTCGCCCAACAGGTCAGAGCACAGGTCCTACACTCCCCGCACTACACGATGCCGCTGCGGGCCGGCCGTCCGGTGGTGGTCACCATCCACGACGCCACCTTCTTCACCCAGCCCGGCGTGCACACCGCGGTGAAGGGACCGTTCTTCCGGTCGGCGATCAAGACCGCACTGCACCGTGCGGCGCGGTGCATCGTGCCTTCCAAGGCCACCCGTGACGAGTTGGTACGCGAACTGTCGGCCGACCCGACCCGCATCGACGTCGCCTACCACGGCGTGGACCGCGACACCTTCCACGTGCCGACCGAGGCGGAGAAGGCCCAGGTCACGGCACGGCTGGGGCTGCGGGACACCTCCTACCTGGCCTTCCTCGGCACCCTGGAGCCACGCAAGAACGTGCCCAGCCTGGTGCGGGGTTGGGTACGCGCGGTCGCCAACCGGCCGAACCCGCCCGCGTTGGTGTTGGCCGGGGGCTCGGGCTGGGATGACGCGATCGACCAGGCGGTGGCCGAGGTGCCATCGCACCTGCGGGTGCTCCGACCCGGCTACCTGCGGTTCGGTGACCTGCGGGGATACCTGGGCGGGGCGCTGGCCGTGGCCTACCCCAGCCACGGTGAGGGGTTCGGTCTGCCGGTACTGGAGGCGATGGCCTGTGGTGCGCCGGTGCTGACCACCCACCGGCTGTCCCTACCCGAGGTCGGGGGGGACGCGGTCGCCTACACCGAGGCCGACCCGGACTCCATCGCGACCAACCTGACCACCCTGCTCGACGACGAGGGACGGCGATCCGCCCTGGCCGAGGCCGGGGTCAGGCGTGCCGCCGAGTTCACCTGGGCGGCCAGTGTCGAGGCGCACCTGCAGGCCTACGCCCGGGCCGCGTCCGGTTCATGAGTGACGCCGAGGGCGGGTCGGAACCGGACCCGTCGGTCGATCACCTGACCGTGGTGGTGATCACCTACTCGCCGGGCGAGTCCCTGGAGCGGTTTCTGGACAGCCTGGCCGGGGCGACCAGTCGGCCCTACGACGTGGTGCTCGCCGACAACGGATCGACCGACGGAGCCCCCGAACGAGCGGCCGGTCGCCCGGAGGTGACCCTGCTGCGCACCGGCGGCAACGTGGGCTACGGCCTGGCGGCGAACCTGGGTGCGGCCAAGGCCTCCGGTCAGTGGTTGGTGGTGGCCAACCCGGACGTGACCTGGACGCCCGGCTCGCTGGACACGATGTTGGTGGTCGCGGCCCGGTGGCCGCGGGCCGGTGCGCTGGGCCCGGCGATCCACACCCCGGATGGTGCGCTGTACCCGTCGGCGAGAGCCCTGCCCTCGCTGGGTCGAGGCATCGGACATGCCCTGGCCGGCTGGTGGTGGCCGTCGAACCCGTGGACCGCGGCCTACCGGCAGGAACGCGGCGCGCCTCGGGAGGGTGTCGCCGGTTGGTTGTCCGGCTCGTGCCTGCTGTTGCGCCGGGCCGCGTTCGACGCGGTCGGTGGTTTTGACCCGTCGTACTTCATGTACTTCGAGGACCTCGACCTGTGTGAGCGGATCGGTCGGGCCGGCTGGCTGAACGTGTACGCACCCTCGGCGGTGATCACTCACGAGGGCGCGCACGCCACCCGCAGGTCGCGCACCGCCATGGTGCAGGCGCACCATCGCAGCGCCTACCTGTATCTGTCCCGGCGGTACCGGGGTTGGCGACACCTGCCGTTGCGGCTGGTCCTGCGCGCGGGCCTGGCCGCCCGGGCCGCGCTG
>DATCWR010000032.1:0-2666 GCA_036566245.1 Mycobacteriales bacterium
ACGGTGTCAGACGATCCCCATGTGTTTGGCCAGGGTCCGCAACCCGGTCATCGAGGCGCGCCGTTCGCGGTCGATCAGCCACGCTACGACCTCCCTGGCCATCACGTGGTTCCTGACGTACTCGGGCGCTGCCTTGTAGGCCCTGGCGATGGCCACGTACGCTGCTCGCTCGTTCCGCGCCTGTGCGTAGACTCGGGCCAGGTCGATCTGGTACCGGGCCTGCCGTTCCACCGTCTGCACCTCGAACGGGCGAACATCCTTCGCCCACTCCAGCGCGGTCCCCGTGCGGCCCATCTCGACGTTCGCGGCGATGCTGGCGATCGCCACCTCGGTGGGACCGAACACGGTCTGGTAGTCATCCCTGCCGCGCCCAACCGAGTCCGCGGTCGCCCGGGCTTCTGTCAGCGCTTCCATCGCCCGAGACGGGTCTTCACCCTGTGCCGCTCCGATGGCGTGGAGCAGGTGGAACGTGCCGTAGAGACTGCTCCCGGCCGGCCCTGTCGCGCGCTGTTCGGCGAGGATGCCAAGTCCGTGGTCCACGACATGCAACGCCTGGTCGGTCTGACCGGCGCGGAACAATGTCTCGGCGGTCTGCCAGTCCTGCACCGCAGGAAGCAGAGGGTCTCCCGACGCGGGCAGCGCGGTAGCCGCCCGGTTCAGCGCGATCCAGGCGAGGTCGACGTGCCCGAGCCGGCGCAGCAGCATCGCGGTCCCGTGAAGTAACTCGACCAGCGCGGATACAGCCTGCTCCTTCTCCGCGCCGGTCGCGGTCGCAACGGCGTGCTCGACCTCATCCAGCAGACCGGGGACGGCTCGGCCGAATGCGGCGAACCTCCCAGCCTGCCTGGTGATGATCGCGGCCCTGATGTCCCGTGCGAGTGTCTCCACCGCGCGGGTGCGGTCCGGTTCCTCCCTCTGGCTGGCCAGCAGTCGGCCGCGGATGTCCTGCACGCTCTGATGCGCGTCGTGTTCGTCGCGGACCCGCACCGGTTCTTCGGTCAATTCGCTGACGTGCACGCCGAGGGCCTTGGCCACCTCAGCTATGACCGAGTACCGGTCGAGTGGCCGCGCACATCCTTCGATTTTCTTCACCCAGCTCATCGAGTAGCCGAGTCTGTCGGCGAGTTGCCGTTGGCTCATGCCCCTGGCCTTTCGGACCAAGGCGACCTTTCGTCCGATGGACGTTTCCACGGTTCCCCCCCGGTGGACAGAATGGGTACCTCAACGAGATCGTAGCTTCCTACCGTCCTTCCTCATCACGTACCGCGATGGTGCGGTGACGGAAGGGTGATCATGTCGCTTGAGGAAGAGGACTACACCGCGGCGGTCGAGCGGGCCGGTGTGCGGGAGTTGCCGGATGACTGGGAGGCCGAGGCCGAGGCCGGAACCGATTCTGGTCCGGGGCCGTTGCCGGCTGAGGTGAGTTCGGGTCGGTGGGTGGATGACGACCCACCCGGGTGCCCCCGGTGAACGGGCATGCCGATCTGGTGGACCGCTTGCCGGATCTGTTGGCTGCCGCGCCGCCGGAGGTGTTGGGCCGGGTGGTGTTGTCGGTGGCGGTGATGCACCAGGCCGACATTCGGGGACGGTGCCCGTGGTGCCAACCACAACGCCGCAGGCGGTGGTGGCGGCGGGGGCCGCAGCCGTTCGGCCCGGCCGGGCCGTGCCCGACCCGGCGGATGCTGGTCGCAGAACTGCGGGCCGCCCGCATGGTCGAACCCACCCCGACACCACCGTGACGATCGCGGTGCCGATCGACGTGTTGTTGCCGGTGATGCTGGCCGGTTATGCGGTTGGTGGTGCCACCGGGGCGTTGATCGTCTCCGGACTGTCCCGGTCGACGCGCACGACCCGACGGCTACCGCAGGCAGGTCGGCACCGAGCCCGGTAGAACGTCTGGCGCTCCGATGACCTGGACGGCCGGGGTGCCGGACCCCAGACGGCCGGTGCGGTGTGGGAAGGCACCACACCGGCCACCAACCCCGCCCGGCCAGACAGTCACCTGGCCAGGGCCTGCCGCCGGGCGCCACGCCCACCCACGCCCCCGGATTGCGTGGCGCCCGGCACCACAGGCCGTTAGCTCAACTGGCAGAGCAGGCACCTTTCAATCATCGGGTTCAGGGTTCGAGTCCCTGGCGGCCCACGGCGGACCGAAATCTCCGCCCTGTTGGACGAGTAGCGCCAACAGCGGCGCCTCTTGGGTAGAGGTTCCCGAGTGCACCGCTTCGGTGGGTTGGTCACGCTGTCGCCGCGACTCGGCCAGCGTGAGCTGGCCCGGCGCGTCGAGTACCAGATCGTCCAGCCATCGTTATGGCGGACGCTGCGGTTGGGAACAGGGCCATGCCATGACCGTCGCGGTCCACGGGACCGGGTGAACCAATAACCATATCGAGACACAACACCTGACCAGGTCAGCGATATCCGGCTTGTTCTGTGAAAGGCGTTTTCTCGTAATGAGCACCACCCGATCGGTGCTTTCAGCCTGATAGGTCCCTGGGCCACCGTGCGCAGGAAATAGTCCGGCGCCTTTCCTTCAGTCTTCCGCTCGGCGCGCCGATGCAACCCGTACGACGGGTGTGTCGGTGCGCTCGTACCGGAGGAAACGGGAGGCTCATGAAGCTGCGCAGGATCGTCATGGCGGTGATGTCGCTGACCGTCACCACGGT
>DATCWR010000033.1:0-9655 GCA_036566245.1 Mycobacteriales bacterium
GCGCGCAGCCCGGGCAGGTCACCCAGCGCCTCGCGGTAACGGGCGGCCAGGTCACGACGGCGCGCCACCTGGGCGTCCAGCCGGGTGAGCTGCACCAGTCCGATGGCCGCCTGCACGTCGGTCATCCGGTAGTTGAACGCGATCTCGGTGTACCGCTCGATCCGCACACCCCCGGACCGGTGCCGGTCGGCCGCACTGACATCCATGCCGTGCTCGCGTAGTCGACGCAGCCGGGCCGCCCACTCCGGGTCGTCGGTGGTGACCATGCCGCCCTCGCCGGTGGTGACCAGCTTGCGGGGATGGAACGACCACCCGGCCAGCAGCGCGCCAGCACCGACCGGCCGGCCCTGCCAGGTGGACCCGGCCGCGCACGCGGCGTCCTCGAGCACCGGAATCCCCCGGGGCGCGCACAGGTCCCGAAGCGCCGGAATATCAGCCGGTACACCGCCCTGGTGCACGGCCAGCACCGCACGGGTGCGTGGGCCGAGCACCGGTGCGACCGTGTCGGCGGTCAGGTTGCCGGTGAGCGGGTCCACGTCGGCGAACACCGGGGTCGCGCCGACGTAGCGCACCGCGTTGGCGGTGGCGATGAACGAGAACGACGGCACCACCACCTCGTCGGCCGGCCCGACCCCCAGCAGGTACAGCATCAGGTGCAGCCCGGTGGTGCACGAGGACACCGCCACCCCGTGCCCGGCCCCCACCCGGTCGGCGAAGGCCTGTTCGAACCGGGCCACCCGAGGCCCCTGCGCCACCCACCCGGAGCGCACCGCCTCGGCGGCAGCCTGCGCCTCCTCCTCGCCGAGCAGCGGCCGGATCACCGGTATCACGTCGTCGCGGGCTGCCTGCTCCACCGGATCCCCCACCTCTGTGCCGCGAACTGTTCCTGGGTTGCGCCTGGTCCGGGTTGCCGCGATCCGTGCCGGTCATCCGTATCGTGCCCCACGGCCCCGGACCGGGTCATTGCGGGCCGGTACTGACCGCACCGTCCAGACCGATCACCTCGGCCACCTGGTCGGCGCGGCACCGCCAACTGTGCCGGGCGGCGAACTCCCGTCGTCGCCGCACCAGTTCTGGCACCCGCCGGGTGCCGGCCGCAGCCAGCACCTTCTGGGCGAAGGACACCGGTTCCGACGCGGTGGCGACCAGGTCGGTGCCCAACCACCCCACCGCCGGCAGGTCGGTGCTCACCACCGGCAGACCGGCGGCCAGGTACTCCAACGTCTTGAGCGGGAACGAGGCCCGGTTGAACGGGGTGTCCCGGTAGGGGGTGATGCCCACCGACATCACCCGCAGGTAGGACGGCAGTTCGACGAACGGCCGCCGGCCCACCCAGGTCACGTTCGGCCGGGCCACCAGCGCGGCGAACCGTTCGGGCAGCCAGTGCGGCTCGTGCGGGCCGACCAGCAGCAGTGAACACTCCCGGTCGGCCACCGCCTCCAGCAGGGCGCAGTCGATCCGGTCGGACAACTGCCCCACCAGCCCCACCACCGGCTCGGGCAGGTCACCCACCCCGATGGGGACGGGCGCGGTGTCCACGGTGGCGTAGGCGCCCACCTCGACCCCGTTGGGTACCAGGACCGGTCGGGCACCCAGGTCAGCCCAGCGGTCGGCCAACGGGGGCGAGACGGCCAGCACCACGTCGGCGCGGGCCAGTTGACGACGCTCCTCGCGGGCCAACCTGGCCGCACGCTGACCCATCAGGCCGGCACCGGCCACATAGTCGTCGGTGCCGTAGAGCACGTCACGCACGTCGGCACCCCAGCGACCCAGCACGTCGTCCAGGGATGCGGCCAGCACCGCGCACGGTCGCACCCCCAACCGGCGCAGCGCGCGGCGGATCTGCGCCCGCACCAGCCACCAGGTGACCGCCCGCGCACCAGGCCGGGACAGCCCGGGCAGGCCGACCGGGGTGAGTCGGGTCAGCCGCTGGTCCACCCGGCGCAACACCGGGGTGAGCCGGCGGGGTTGGCCGTGTCGGTACCGGGCCGGGGTCGCCGCTGACACCGGCGGGTCGACCCACAGCACCGGGGTGTGCCGACACAGGGCGGTGGCCAACCGTCGGTCCGAACCCGGGACACCGTCCCAGGACGTGCCGGCGACGAAGACCACCACCCGTTCGGAACTCATGCCGGTGCGGCCTCGCGTTCGGCCGTCCACCAGGCCACCAGGTCAGACAGTCCCTCGGTCAGGTCGATCCGCGGCGCCCACCCGAGTTCCCGGGCGGCGGCGGTGATGTCGGCCAGCCGCCGGGTCACCCCGTTCACCGCGCGGGCCGGGCCGTGCTGCACACCGAGGTGTTCGGCGCCCATGGCCGCGAGCAGGCCGTTGGCCAGGTCCAGCAGTGACGTCTCGGTGGAACTGGCGATGTTGTAGACCCGGTCGGTCACGTCGGCCCGGGCCGCCGCCAGGTTCGCCCGGGCGATGTCGGCGACGTGCACGAAGTCCATCGTCTGGTGGCCGTCGCCGAACACCAGCGGTGGCTCGCCGGCGGCGATCCGTTCCATCCACCGGATCAGCACCTCGGTGTACAGGCCGTGGATGTCCATCCTGGGCCCGTACACGTTGAAGTAACGCAGGGCCACGTAGTCCAGTCCGGTCATGGCGTGGAAGCTGCGCAGCATGCCCTCGTTGAACGCCTTGGCCGCGCCGTAGAACGTGTCGTTGTTGTACGGGTGGTGGCGTTCGGTGGTCGGGAACGTCTCGGCCAGCCCGTACACCGAGGCCGACGAGGACGCCACCACCTTGGCCACGCCCGCCTCGGCGGCCTGTTCCAGCACGGTGAAGGTACCGTCCACCAGGCACTCCAGGGCCAGCCGCGGCTCCTCGGCGCACTGGGTGATACGGATGGCGGCCAGGTGGAAGACCACCTCGGCGTCCCGGGTCAACTCGCGCACCAGCGACACGTCCCCGATGTCGCCCTCGACCACCCGGACCCGTCCGTCGGCGTGTTCCAGCGCCCAGGCGAGGTTCGCCATCCGGCCGCGCACGAAGTTGTCCAGCACCACCACCTGGCCGGCTCCGGCGCGGACCAGTTCGTCCACCACCGCGGATCCGATGGTGCCGGCCCCACCGGTGACCAGGATCCGCTGGCCGGTCAACGGCTGTCCGGCGCTCACCGGCCCACTCCCGCGGCACCGGCGGTACCCGCCACCATCTGTTCTGCCACCTCGTCCACCGTTCTTCCCACCGTCTGCCCGGCGACCCTCACCGGTACGAACACCCCGCCGCCGGCCAGGCTGGTCGACGCCGCCTCCAGCATGGCCAACACCCGCAACCCGGAGAGGCCGTCGGTGAACGCCGCCCTGCCCTGGTCGATCGCGTCGGCGAACTCGGCCATCACCGCGCGCAACGCCTCCCGTTCGGGCAGGGCCGGGGCGACCATGTCACCGAGTCGGTAGGACACCAGCGCCTGCCGCCGGGTGTCACTGCCCAGTGCGGCCGGGTCGGTGCGGTCCACACCACGGTCGTAGACCGCCACCCGCTGGGAGGGGTTCAGGTCATCCCACACCGCGGTGCGTCGGGACCCGCCCAGCACCGTGGTGCGGATCTTGGTCGGGGACAGCCAGTTCACGTGCGCGTGTGCCATCGCGCCGTTGGACAGCCGCACCGCCAGGTGTGCCACGCAGGCCCGTCCGGCGCCGATGGGGTCCGAACCGTGGGCCGCCACCGCCACCGGCCAGACCTCGTCGGGCAGGATCGTGTCCAGGATGGACAGATCGTGGGGTGCCAGGTCCCACAGCACGTCCACGTCCGGTTGCACCAGGCCGAGGTTGATCCGCACCGAGTCCAGATACTGCAACTCACCGAGTTCGCCACCACGGACCAACTCGCGCAGGTACCGCACCGCCGGGGTGTAGCAGTAGGTGTGGTCGAGCATCAGGACCAGGCCGCGTTCGGCGGCGGCCTGGACCAACCGGAGCCCGTCGGCGTGGTTGGACGCCAGTGGCTTCTCCACCAGCACGTGCCGACCGGCGGTCAGCGCGGCCATCGCCACGTCCAGGTGGGTGCCGGCCGGGGTGGCCACCGCCACCGCCTGGACGGCCGGGTCGGCGAGCACCTGGTCCAGACGGGTGGCCACCCGCACCGTGCTGTAGGCGCCGAGCACGTCGCGGGCCCGCCGCTCGTCCAGGTCACACAGGTACTCCAACCGCAGACCGGGTGTGGCCTGCGCGTTGCGGACCAGGTTCGGTCCCCAGTAACCGGCCCCGACCACGGCCAACCCGATCGGCCGACCCGCTGACTGACTCATGCCTCTCCCGCCACCCTCGTCCGTCCTCTCCACACCGCGCTCACCGAGTCCACCGGTACCCGCGTGACCGCCGGCCGACCACCCGGCGCTGCTGGGTCGGGACCACCACGGCCGGAACGGTCGGCTGGGTCGGCCGGTGCGCCGGTCGCGGGGACGGCGGCGACACCCGGGTCGACTCCACCGTTGCCTGGGTCTCGGACTGGCCGACCAGCAGGGCGCTGGCGTCACCGCTCGGCGCCGCTGAACCGCTCGGCGCCACCGATCCGCTCGGCGCCACCGAGCCTGAAGGCGTCACCAGTACGTCCACCCAGTAGTTCGAACCACGGAAGGTGTTGTCCGGGAACCCGGCGCCGACCGCGTACACCCCGTTCGGTGAGCCGGTGCCGGTGGCCGGTGCGTGCAACGGCAGGCTGGTGGCCTCCCCCTGCTCGAAGTAGCCGTTGTCCACCGCGTACCCGCCGGTGGCCGTGGTGTAGGACGCCACGTACACCGCCCCACCGACGATCGGCACCGGCGCGGCGAAGGTCAGCGTCTGCCATCCGGCCGCGCTCTCCCCGGTGAACGTACCGGTGGCCAGCAGGGTGCCGTCGGCCGCCCACAGCGACCCGGTGTGCGTGCCGGTGTTACCGGCTCCCTTGTAGAACCGCACCCCGGTCACCGTGCCGTCGGTGTCGGCGGTGAAACGCACGCCCAGTTCCAACGCGGTGGTGTCCGACGAGGAGGTCACCGTGGGGACACTGGCCGCGCTGAACAGCGTGCACGGGCAGGACTGGGTGCCGGTTGTGGTGAAGGTCCAGGTGACCGGCGCCGCCATCATGTTGTCGGTGGCGTCGGCGGCGATGACGCTGGCGGTGTAGCCCTCATCTGCGGGCAGCGACGCGGTCGGGGTCAGCGTCGCCGTCCCGGTGGCACTGTCGTAGGAGACCGTCGCGTCCACCGCCGCCCCGCCCCGGTCGTGCAGGGTGAAGTGCAGGGTGTCGGGGTCCAACGCCTCGCTGAACGTGGCGGTGAGCGACGGCGCGGTGGCCACCCCGGTGGCACCGTCGGTCGGGGTGAACGCGGTCACCGTCGGAGGGGTGAGATCCCCGGTGAGTGAGTTGGTGAACAGCACGTCCACCCAGTAGTTGGTGGAGGAGAAACTGGAGGTCGGGAAGCCACTCGCGCCGTACCGGTACAGCCCGTTGGCGCCGTCCACACCATCACGCAGCGCGTGCAGGGAGCCGAACGAGGCCTCCTGGGCGCCGAAGTAGCCCCGGCTGGAGGAGTAGAAGCCGGCGTCGGTGTGGTACGAGACGACGTAGCTGGTGTTGGCCAGCACCGACACCGGGGTGTCGAAGGTCAGCGTCTGCCAGCCGTTCGTGGTCTCGCCACCGAACGTGCCGGTGGCCAGCCGGGTACCGTCGGCCGACCACAGCGAACCGGTGTGGGTGCCGGTGTTCTGTGATCCCTTGTAGAACCGTATCCCGGTCACGAAGCCCTTGGTGTCGAACCGCACCCGGGTGCCCACCTCGATCGCGTTGGCGTCGGCGGTGTTGACCGTGTCAGGCACGGTGAAGTCGTCCCAGATCGAGCACGGGCAGGTGGCCGACCGTGGCACACCGGTGGTGAACTGCCAGGTCAACGGTGAGGTCATGGAGTTGTGCGCGGTGTCGGCAGCCAGAATCGAGGCGGTGAACCCGGCGCCGGCCGGCAGTGTGGTAGACGGGGTGAGGGTGACCGTGGCACCGCTGCCGTCCACGGTCACACTGCCGGGTATCGCACCGGTGGCACCGGTCAGGGTGAACACCACACTGGCCGGGTCGACCGGTTCGTCGAAGGTGACCGTCACCGGGGCGTCCAGCCGGACGCCGCCCGCGCCGGCCGCCGGTGTGGTGGTGGCCACCGTCGGCGGCTGGGTGTCCGGTGGTGGCGTGGTGGAGAACACCACGTCGACGTAGTAGTTGGTGCCGTTGAAGGTGCTGTCCGGGAACCCGGACGGGCCGAACCGGAACACCCCGTTGGGTTCGGTCGCGGTGTTCTGCGGCGCGGACAGTGGCTCGTTGAGTACACCGGAGGTCGCGAAGTAGCCGACGTCGGCGGCGTAGTGCCCGATGTCGGTGTGGTAGGACGCGATGTAGGTGGTGTTCGCGCTGACCGCCACCGCGTGCCCGAAGCTCAGTGTCTGCCAGCCGGTGTCGGTCTCGGCGGTGAACGTCCCGGTGGCCAGCCGGGTGCCGTCGGTGCTCCACAGCGAACCGGTGTGGGTGCCGGTGTTTCCGGTCCCCTTGTAGAACCGGATGCCGCTCACGTATCCGTCCACGCTGGACTGCCACTTCATGCCCAGTTCCACCGACACCTGGTCGGGAAGCGCCGGTGAGTTGGGCACGGTGGCGTCGCTGAACACCCCACACGGGCAGTCCCGTGGGGCGACGGTGACGGTGTCGCTGACCGGGCTGGACAGGTTGGCACTGTCGTCGACCGCGCGCACCCGCACGGTCAGCGGCCCGGAACTGCCGGGTGTGTAGGCGTAACTCCACGCGCTCGACCCGGTCTGCCAGGTCGCCGGGTGCCAGGGGCCATCGCCGACCGAGACCTCCACGCCGGCGACCTGTCCGCCGACGTCGGACACGGTGCCGGTGAAGGTGACCGCCGAGCCGACCCGGGGGGTCGCCGGTGACGGCGCGCCGACGGTGACCACCGGTGCCCCGGTGTCCGAACTGGCCGTCGCGGCCACCAGCCCGGGCATCAGACTGGTGGGTTGCACGCCCATGTCGGCGAACAGGTTGACCGTGGCCTGCTGGATACCCGGGTCGGAGGTGGGGGTGCCGGTGTCGAAGGAGTGGTCGTCGTCGAGCCCCCAGGCCCACTGCACGGTGCCGGCGGCGAAGACCAGCCCGTGGCCGACCGGATGCCGGTAGAGAGTGAGGGTGTGGGTCGCGGTGCCCGGTCCGTAGTCGTCACCGAGGTTCTTCAGGATGTAGTTGCCGGTGGGGATGTTGACCGTGGTGGAACTCAACGCCGCCACCCCGGCCGGTTGCACGCCGTTGTCGAAGTAGGAGTCCCACTCGTAGCCGAGAGTGCCCGGGGCGAAGGTGTGCACGGTGCCGGGCGCCATCGAGGCCAGCGGGGTGTCCCGCCACAGCCGCATCCTGCCGTACGCGGCCGGCACGGTCATGGCGTCGTCACGCCGGCCGTTGACCAGGAACATCTGTCCGATCAGGGCGTTCTCCGCCTGGTTGCCGTCGGACTGGGCGGCGAACCTGGTGTCCCGCCAGCTTCCGGTCCAGATCGGGGCCGGGTCGATCTTGGCGTTGAACTTGGTCTCCTTGTAACAGACCATGGTGCGGTAGGAGGTTGCCGAGGCGTCGATGGAGGGCAGCCATCGGGTCTTCCAGAACATCTCGTTGCCGCTGAGGAAGGCCAGGTTCACCCCGGTCGCGGCGGCCGACTCGACCGCGGCGCGCTGCCCGGCCGACCAGTACTCGTCGTGACCGACCGACAGGAACACCCGGTGCTGGCCGATCAGCGCACCGAACCGGTCGTTGTCCACTCCGGACGCGTAGCTGAGGTCGTAGCCGTTGCGCTCCAGGTACCGGATCATCGGGTACTCGGCGTTGAACGGCATGTTCTCCTCGCCGGCACCGGACAGCGGCCGGTTGTAACTGACCATGAATCCCGCGCCGTCGGCCCCTGGCCCGGTGCCGGTGTAGAGGCTGTTGCCGCCGTAGGTGTTGTAGGCCTGCCAGGTCTCGTCGGAGGTCTGGAAGTACAGGTCGGAGTGACTGGCGTCGTCGCGCACCACGAAGAAGATCTCGTTCTCGCCACCGGTGTCGTTCCGGTGCGGCACGGCGTAGTACAGCCCGGACACCGCGGTGGTCGGCACCTGCCAACTCGCCGACACGCTCCAGTTGCCGCAGTCGTTCAGGCCGGTCGCCGAGTCGGTCAGGCAGGCCGGCTGGGTGTGCGCCCCACTGACCGACTGGTTGACCGAGGCCACCATCCGGGCGCCGTCGCCGCCGTACCAGCCGAGCCGGTAGATGTCGACCCGCCAGGACGCCGCGTCGGTGTTGATCTTGAAGTCGACCCGGCCGCCGACGTTGGTGCTGATGTCGGTGGTGAACCCGACGATGCTCGGGTCGGACCCGTCCACCCGCCACTGGCTCTCCGGGGTGCCGGTCAGGGTGTTCTCGCAGGCCACCTTGTTGGTCACCGGTGGTGCGCACGGGGTCGCGGCAGCCGCCGGGACCACCGGCAGGGCCACCGCCAGTGGCACCAACCCCACGGCCAGCAGGGGTGCGGCCCTGGCGGTGAGCCGACGCCAGCGGGAACCGCCGGCGCCACCTGATCGCCGCGACGCGATGAGGGCGGGCACGTCAACCTTCCTTCCACCCGGGGCACGGCCGTCCCGAGGCTTCGTTGTCGCTCACGTTCGGGCAGCCGGACGGGTGATGCCGACACACGTCCCCGGGCACGCCTCCGCCACCGCCAGCCTGGGAGCCAGGATGTCGACACGGCTGGGGCAGCACACCCATGTCAGTACGCTCCAGACCCGCTGGCCACCGCGAAGGCCGTCTTCCACAGGATCATGGCGTCCAGGGTGAGGGACCAGTTCTCCACGTAACGCAGGTCCAACCGGACCGACTCCTCCCAGGTGAGGTCACTGCGGCCGCTGATCTGCCACAACCCGGTGACCCCGGGCTTGACCAGCAACCGACGCCGCACGTCGTCCTCGTAGAGGGCCACCTCGGTGGGCAGCGGTGGACGCGGACCGACCAGTGACATGCTGCCGGCCAGCACGTTGACCAACTGGGGAAGTTCGTCGAGGGAGTACCGACGCAGAACCCGGCCGAGCCGGGTCACCCGCGGGTCCTCGCGCATCTTGAACAGCAGACCCTCGGACCGTTCGTTACGGGCGAGCAGTTCCCCGCGCCGACGTTCCGCGTCGACGACCATGGTGCGGAACTTCAGCATGGTGAACTGGCGGCCGTCCTTACCGATGCGGGTCTGTCGGAACAGGGCCGGGCCGCTGCTGGTCAACCGCACGGCCAGGCCGATACCGACCACCAGCGGGGACAACAGCACCAGCACCACACCGGCCACGACGCGGTCCACCGCGCCCTTGACCAGCCGGCGGGAACCGGTCAGGTAGGGCTCCTCGACGTGCAGCAGTGGCAGCCCGGTGACCGGGCGGATGTGCAGCCGCGGACCGGCCACCTCCATCAGGCCCGGGGCGACCACCAGTTCGGTGTCGGTGCCCTCCAGTTGCCAGGACAGTCGGCGCAGCCGGGCCGGGTCGATCTGCGCGCAGGAGGTCACCGCGACCATGTCGGCCCCGACCCGGGCCACCGCCTGCGCGGGGTCGTCGATACCGCCGAGGATCGGCACCCCGAGTACCCGCAGCCGGGTACCGGTCGAGTGGAACGG
>DATCWR010000035.1:0-9295 GCA_036566245.1 Mycobacteriales bacterium
CGGCCGGCAGGTGCGAGCCGACCGGCGTTCGGCGAACAACCGGGCCCGTACCAACCGGCCCGAAACCGCGCGGGCAGCGGAGTCAACCCGCCACAGCGCCGTCTCCAGCGCGACCACGGCCCTCGGCCGACCTCTGGCACAGGACCTCGGCGGCCCGCCCGGGTGGGTGAGCCGCCGGGTCGGTGTACCGACTCAGCCGATGGTGGGGATGAACTGCGGCACCGTACGAGCGTGGGTGGCCTGCTCGAAGGCGTAGGCGAACGAGATCAACCTCGGTTCGTCCCAGCGCCCGCCGAACAGTGACACCCCGACCGGCAGCGGGCCGACAGAACCCATCGGCACCGAGATGTTCGGGTAGCCGGCCACCGCGGCCGGACCCGAGGTGCCGAACAGGAACGCGTCGCCCTGACCGAGGGTGGTCTTCCAGGCCGGGCTGTTGGTGGGTGCGGCGATCGCGTCGAGGTGGAAGGTGCGCATGGTCTCGTCGATGCTGCGTTGCGCCGCGTCGGTCGCGTCGTGGCGCTGCTGGCGGTAGGTCGGGTCGGTGAGGTCACCGCTGGTTGCCTGGGCCAGGTCGAAGATGTCCTGGTCGAAGAACTGCAACTCGGTGTCGGCGTGGGCGTTGTCGAACGCGATCAACCCGGCCAGATCCTTCGGGTGTTGCCCGCCGGTGGCGGCCAGGTAGGCGTTGATGTCGTGCTTGAACTCGGTCAACAGCGCCGGGAACTCGTTGTTTCCCACCACGTCCTGGTACGGCAGGCTCACCTCGACCGGGGTCGCGCCCAGATCGCGCAGGGTCGCGGCGAACCGTTGGAAGACCGCGTCGGTTTCCGGACTGGACCCGCCGGTGGAGTCCACCCACAGACCGATCCGCCTGCCGCGCAGCGCGTCCGGGTCGAGGAACCGGGTGTAGTCCGACGGTGCGTGCCCACGGCTGGCCTCGGTGGCCGGGTCGGTGCGATCCACACCGTTGATCACCGACAACACCACGGCCGCGTCGGTGACGTTGCGCGCGATCGGGCCGGCGGTGTCCTGCTCGGCCGAGATCGGCACCACACCGGACCGGCTGACCAGCCCCAGGGTGGGCTTGATCCCCACCACACCGTTCGTCCCGGACGGGCAGACGATCGACCCGTCGGTCTCGGTACCGATCGCCACCGTGGCCAGGTGGGCCGACACGCCGACCGCCGAACCACTGGACGAACCGCACGGGTTGCGGTCGAGCACGTAGGGGTTGTTGGTCTGACCGCCGACCCCACTCCACCCGCTCGACGACCCGCTGGAGCGGAAGTTGGCCCACTCCGACAGGTTCGCCTTGCCGATGATCACCGCGCCGGCCGCGCGCAGCCGACCGACCAGGAAGGCGTCACCGGACCGGGCCTTGGCCAGTGCCTGCGAACCGGCGGTGGTGGGCTCGTCCCGGGTACCCACATTGTCCTTGAGCAGGATGGGGATACCGTCCATCGGCCCGCGGGTGGCGTGCAGACGATGTCGGACGTCACTGAGCGCGGCCTCCACCAGGGCCTGCTTGTTGACGTGGATGACCGCGTTCAGCCGGGGGTTGAGTCGGGAGATCTCGCCCAGGTAGTAGGCGGTCAGCCGTACCGAGGAGAGCCGACCGGAGTCCATGGCCCGCTGGATGTCAGGAATCGTGGACCGTTCGACGTCGATGCCACCCAGTGAACGGGGGGTGACCCTACTGCTCGATGGCGGGCTGGCCGCAGCCGAACCACTCGCCACGAGCGGTGCGACCAGGAGTAGGCCGGCCGCCGCCAGGACGGCCCTGCAACGGGGTAAGCGCATTGTCGACCTCCGGTGGGTACGGGATCGGAGGGACGCAACTACCTACGCCAACCCGTGTCAAGGCTCCTCTTCCAGGCCGTCGGTGTTGGAATTTTCCCGCGCGGTCGTTCCGGCCGCGCGGTGCCGTGCGCATCGGTTCTACAGAACCGGTAGGTAACGCTCCAGTTCGTACGGGGTGACCTTGGCCCGGTACTCGACCCACTCGGTCCGCTTGTTGCGTAGGAAGTAGTCGAAGACATGCTCGCCCAGTGCCTCGGCGACCAGTTCGGAGTGCTCCATCATCCGTACCGCCTCGGACAGGTTGTGCGGCAGGTCGTCATACCCCATCGCCCGACGCTCGGTGTCGGTGAGCGACCACACGTCATCCTCGGCACCCGGCGGAAGTTCGTACTCCTCCTCGATGCCCTTCAGGCCGGCGGTCAGGAGCAGCGCGAAGGCGAGGTAGGGGTTGCAGGCCGGGTCCGGGGAACGGATCTCCACCCTGGTCGAGTTCGCCTTACCAGGCTTGTGCATGGGAACCCGCACCAGTGCCGAACGGTTCGCGTGTCCCCAGCAGATGTAGGCCGGCGCCTCGGTCAACCAGTTTTCCGGTGACTCGGCGAACAGCCGCTTGTAGGAGTTGACCCACTGGTTGGTGACCGCGGTGAACTCCCGGGCGTGCCGCAGCAGCCCGGCGATGAACGACCGCGCGGTTTTGGACAGGTTGAACTGGTCGGACGGATCGTGGAAGGCGTTACGGTCGCCCTCGAACAGGGACAGGTGCACGTGCATTCCCGAACCGGGTTGCCCGGTGAACGGCTTGGGCATGAAGGTGGCGTACACGTCCTGCTGGAGTGCCACCTCCTTGACCACGTGCCGGAACGTCATGATGTTGTCCGCGGTGGCCAGCGCGTCGGCGTACCGAAGGTCGATCTCCTGCTGCCCGGGCGCGACCTCGTGGTGGCTGAACTCCACCGAGATACCCAGCGCCTCCAGCGCGGCGACCGCCTCCCGCCGGAAGTCGTGTGCGACGTCGTGGGTGGTCAGGTCGAAGTAGCCACCGGAGTCGACCGGACGAGGTGGGCGACCCGACTCGGGATGGTCGGTGAGCAGGAAGAATTCGATCTCCGGGTGGGTGTAGAAGGTGAACCCCATGTCGGCGGCCTTGGCCAGCGCCCGGCGCAGGACGAAGCGGGGGTCGGCCCACGACGGCGAGCCGTCCGGCATCAGGATGTCGCAGAACATCCGCGCGGTGTCACCGGGGCTCCCGTCCCGGCCGGGCAGGATCTGGAACGTACCCGGGTCGGGCCTGGCGATCATGTCGCTTTCCAGGGCACGGGCGAAGCCCTGGATGGCTGATCCGTCGAACCCGATGCCCTCGGTGAACGCACCTTCCAGTTCGGCCGGTGCCACCGCCACCGACTTGAGTGATCCCAGTACGTCGGTGAACCACAGACGCACGAACCGGATCTCCCGTTCCTCCAGCGTCCGCAGGACGAACTCCCGCTGTCGGTCCACCTCGTGCTCCTAGTTGCCGTGGCTGGATACACCGAATTGTCGTTGATATCCGATGCTTGCTGGGCGGCTGGACGCACAGCCCGGCCAACGCCCAGTCTGCGCCGCCGGTGTTTCACAGACGTTACGAGCGTTGCCGGCGACCGGCCAGTGACCGTCCTGTCACGCGCGACGGACAACCGACTCCGGCGGAGGCCCACCGATCCCATCGGCCTGCCCGGCCCCGGGGTCGCTCACAGGAGGCGTTCCGTACGGCCGGGCATGTTCACCCCACCTCGACCTCCGCGGGCCACAGGGCCGGCCTGGTGGGCATCAGCGGGCCCACCAGGGCTCCGACCCGAACCCCCGGCTCAGGACAGCGCGCTGCCGGCCACCCACTGCGACCAGGGGATCACCCAGTCGCCGTACCCGTCGGTCGCGGGCAGGGGCACGCCGGTGTTGCGGATGTCCACGATGTCACCGGGCCCGAACGTGTCGTAGAACCACTGCGCGTTGGCCGGCGAGATGTTCACACACCCGTGAGACACGTTCCGGCGACCCTGGTCGGCCACCGACCAGGGGGCCGAGTGCACGAACTCTCCCGACCAGGAGATCCGCACAGCCAGTGGGATGTCCTCTGAGTAACCGAGCGGGTTGTCTTCGGGCAACCCGTAGGAGGCCGAGGACATGTGCTTGAGCGGGGTCTTGCCGAGCACCACGTGCGGGCCGCTCTGGGTGGTGAAGCAGATGTCCCTGCCCTTGACCGTGATGCAACCCCCGCGCCCCATGCTCACCGGGATGTCCGCGCGCGCCTTCTTGCCGTTGATCAACACCTGCATGGTGTGGGTGTGGTCGTCGATGATCGCGATCTTCGAGTCGCCCACCGTGAACGACGCGCTCTGGTCGGCCTGGCCGTACAGTCCGTTACCGAGGTTCACCCCGTAGACCTTGGCGTGCACGGTGACCTTCGTGCCTGGTGTCCAGTACTGCCGGGGGCGCCAGTGCGCCTCGCGGTCACCGAACCAGTGCCACACACCGGCCACCGACGGCGTCGTTTCCACAGCCAGTACCCGTTCGGCCGCTGCCTTGTCCGGGATCGGCTCGTCGAAGCGGACCACGACCGGCTGGCCCACCCCGTAGGTGCCACCGTCGGGGGTGACCGTGGGCATGGTCAGGTTCGCCGGGGCCAGCGTGGTGAACGTACTGGTGTTGGTCGTCTGCCGGCCCTCGGCGTTGGTTGCCACGGCCGAGACGGTGTAGGTCTTGGAGTAGCCGAGGACCTCGCCGGAGGTCCACTTCGTGCGGTCGGCGGACAGCGTGCCACTGACCTTCTTGCCACTCGGAGTGGTCAGCGTCACCGCGCTCAACGTGCCACCGGCCGCACTGACGACCACCGGTTGGACCGGGGAGAACGCCTTCGCGTCCTTACCGGGATTGACCACGACCTTCGCCAACGGCGCGGGCGCTGGCGTGGGTGTCGGATCGACCTCGGCGACCGATCCCTGGCCCTCGTTGGCCGTCTTCTCCACGGCTCCGGACTGGCTCGAACACGACGACACCAGGGCCAGCGCCAGTCCACCGACGACCAGTGCCAACCGTCCGCGGCTCCACCCGAACCGCGTCACACCCGCCATCTACCCCAACCCCCTCGCAGCACCGCGCGCCGCGTCGTCGGACGCCCATGCCCGGCCTCGGTACATGAAGACGCCGCTGACGCCGATATTGTTGCGCAAGAACCCGACTTCATCGTGTAACAGGGTGCTAACGGTCAATCCGATGTCACCCCTTGGGGGGATTGTCCACCTGATCGGGCGGATCACCCCGGTGCGACACTGTGATCATGGCCCAACTCCGCATCGCACTCGCCCAGATCGACGTCACCGTCGGCGACCTGGCGCACAACGCCGACCGGGTGCTCGGATGGACCAAGGAAGCCGCCGCCCAGGGCGCCCACCTGGTGGCCTTCCCCGAGATGACCCTCACCGGCTACCCGCCCGAGGACCTGGTCTTCCGTCGGTCGTTCCGGCAGGCCAGCGTGTCGGGTCTGGGACGCCTGGCCGAGGACCTGGCCACCGCCGGTCTGGGTGAGGTGGCCGTGCTGGTCGGCTACCTGGACACCGACGGCGGACCGCGCAACGCCGCCGCCCTACTGTTCGGCGGCGAGGTTGTCGCGACGTACTTCAAGCACCACCTGCCCAACTACGGCGTGTTCGACGAGGCACGCTACTTCGTGCCCGGGGACCGGTTCACCGTGGTGCGGTTGCACGGTGTGGACGTGGCACTCACCGTGTGCGAGGACATGTGGCAGGACGGTGGCCCGTTCACGGTCGCCGGACAGGTCGGGGTCGACCTCGTGGTGAACATCAACGGCTCGCCCTACGAGTGGCGCAAGGATGACGTCCGGCTGCCGCTGGCCCGCCGCCGCGCGGCCGAGGCTGGCGCCCCGGTCGCCTACGTGAACATGGTCGGTGCCCAGGACGAGCTCGTCTACGACGGTGACTCGATGGTGGTCGCCTCCGACGGCACGCTGCTGGCCCGGGCACCGCAGTATGTGGAGACCCTGCTGGTCTTCGACCTGACCACCGGCGCCGAACGGCAGGCCGACCGGACCGTCGAGGAGGTATCCGACCGGGCGCTGGAGATGACCGTGGCCAGGCACGTCATCTCCACCGAACCGGTCCCGCCCTACCCGCGGTTGCCTCCGGTGCTGGCCGAACCACTGCCGCACCAGGCCGAGGTGTGGGGCGCGGTGGTCACCGGACTACGCGACTACGTCCGCAAGAACGGGTTCCGGTCTGTCGCGGTGGCCCTGTCCGGCGGTATCGACTCGGCCGTGGTGGCCGTCATCGCCTGCGACGCGCTGGGGCCGGACAGCGTGTACGGCGTGTCCATGCCCAGTGCGTACTCCTCGGAACACTCCCGCACCGACGCCGCCGAACTGGCGAACCGGTTGGGCTGTCACCTGGACGTGGTGCCGATCGCGCCGATCTTCGACGCCTACCAGCAGGCGCTGGGGCTGACAGGCCTGGCAGAGGAGAACCTCCAGTCCCGGATCCGGGGCACCGTCATGATGGGAGTATCGAACCAGCACGGTCACCTGGTGCTCGCCACCGGTAACAAGAGCGAGTGCGCGGTGGGATACACCACGCTCTACGGCGACACGGTCGGCGCCTTCGCACCCATCAAGGACGTGCCCAAGACCCTGGTGTGGGAGTTGGCCCGGTGGCGCAATTCCGACGCCGAGCGACGCGGACAGGTCCCGCCCATCCCGGAGAGCACCATCACCAAGCCGCCGTCAGCCGAACTGCGCCCCGGTCAACTCGACACCGACTCGCTGCCGCCCTACGAACAGCTCGACCGGATCCTGGTCGACTACGTCGACCAGGACATGGGCTGGCAGGAGTTGCTCGCCCACGGTCACGACCCGGCCCTGGCGGCCCGGGTGGTCCAGATGGTCGACAGCGCCGAGTACAAGCGCCGGCAGTACCCGCCCGGGCCGAAGATCTCGCTGAAGGCGTTCGGGCGTGATCGACGTCTCCCGATTACCAACCGGTGGAGAGAGACACCTCCCGCCGAGCCGTGACAGCATCGGAATGTCCACATCGCCCGGGGACGCTCATCGGCGAGCGCCTCGAGGAAGGAACGATGCGTCATGTCCGAAACCCCGCTGTACGGCGGACCACCCACCAGGCGGGTACGTGTTCCCCACCTGGTCGAGGCCAAGGGACGGGGTGAGCGGTGGGCCATGCTCACCGCCTACGACCAGTACGCGGCGGAGATCTTCGACCAGGCCGGTATCCCGGTGCTGCTGGTCGGTGACTCGGCGGCCAACAACGTGTTCGGTTACCCGAGCACGTTGCCGCTGACCGTGGAGGAACTGGTGCCGCTGGTCCGCGCGGTGGTCCGCAGCACCAGCCGCGCGCTGGTGGTCGCCGACCTGCCGTTCGGTAGCTACGAGTCCGGACCGGAGCAGGCGCTGTCGACCGCGGTGACCTTCATGAAGTCCGGGGCACAGGCGGTGAAGTTGGAAGGCGGCCGGCGGGTCGCGGCACAGGTCCACGCACTGACCGAGGCCGGGATACCGGTGATGGGTCACCTCGGTTTCACCCCGCAGAGCGAGCACCGCATCGGCGGATACCGGGTGCAGGGCCGGGACGTGGCCGGCGAGGACCTGGTCGCCGACGCACACGCGATCGAGGACGCCGGGGCGTTCGCGGTGGTGCTGGAGATGGTGGTGGCACAGGTGGCCAAGCGGATCACCGCCGAACTGACCATTCCCACCATCGGGATCGGGGCGGGCGCCGACTGCGACGCCCAGGTCCTGGTCTGGCAGGACATGGCTGGTCTGCGTGGCGGCACCGCCCCACGGTTCGTCAAAAAGTACGCGGACCTGCGCGGTGTCCTGTCCGAGGCGGCGCACCGCTACGCCGAGGACGTCCGTAATGGAGACTTCCCCGGCCCGGAGCACGCCTACCAGCAGTAGGCGGCGTCCCTCCGGCTCAGCCGCCGGCCCGTCCGTGCACCAGCACACCCTGGGGCGGTTCGGCGGCACCGCCGGCGGGTCGCGGGCGACGGCGGAGGAAGCGTGACTCCACCAGGTACCAGGAGGGCACCGCGACGGCATAGGCGGCGGCCAACCGCAGCGCGACACTGGGCCACAACGGAAGCCCGGTGCGATGCGGATCGAACAGCAGGTCCATCGGGAAGTTGTACAGGTACAGGCCGTAGGAGATCTTGCCGGTGAACCGCAGGAAGCGCACCTGGAACAACCGGGCGACCATCGACGTCGGCTGCTCCAGGCTGCTGGCCAACAGCACCCCGGCGCACAGCGCGGCGGCGAACAGCACACCCCAGGTGTAGAGCCAGGTGCTGCTCTTCACGTGTGCGTTGAAGCTCAGCACGACCAGGCCGGCCATCGGGACCAGCGGCACGAACCTGGACCGCAGCAGGCCGGGCAGCCATCCCTGTCGCCACAGCACCGACAGCATTACACCGACGGCAAGTTCACCGGCCCGGGGCACCGACGACATGTAGATGTTGTGACTCGGGTAGGCGCGGGCCACCACGACCATGAACAGCAGGCTCACCGTGACCAGGGAACCGGCCACCAGGAGCAGCCGGGCCGGCCGTACCCGCCTGCGCAGCAACAGCAGCAGGGTGAGTGGCCACAGCAGGTAGAACTGCTCCTCGACCGCGAGCGACCAGGTGGGCGAGAGGGTTCGCAGGGCGTGGCCGTCCCACACCATGACCCAGTTGTTCACGTAGAAGAGGCTCCCCACCGCCCCCACCACGTAGGGCTGGGTACCCCGCATGTCGGCGAACACCCACTCCAGTAGTCCACCGAGCAGAACGAGCAGAACCAGAGCTGGTAAGAGTCTCCGCACCCGACGTGCGTAGAAACCCCGCAGCGAGATGGTGCCATGCCGCTCCCACTCCTCGAGCAGCAGTGTGGTGATCAGGAAACCGGACAGCACGAAGAACAGGTCGACACCCAGGAAACCGCCGGGAACGTGGTCCAGCGCACCGTGGAAGAACATCACCAACAGCACCGCGAGCCCACGGAACCCGTCCAACACGGGCCGATGACCGAGTCGCCGGACACCGGTCGCGGACCCGGTCGAGGCCGGGCTCCCGGGCTGGCCGTGGTTGCGGGGGCGGCTTGGGAACCGGTCGGACCGGGTACCAACGGCGCCCCCGGAGTCGACAGGGTCAGATCCCGCGCTCTGCACGCCGTTCGGGTCCTCGGTCACGCTGTCTGTGTACCCCTGACGAGGAAGGACACGCGCCGGTCACCCAACGCGTCAGATTCTTGAACTCACCGTGAGCGCACGCATCCGGCGGTCAACGGAGCGATCCTGGTCAACCAGACACTACATGTCAACCAGCCCGGTCCGAACACGGAGGGCACGGCTGGCCGGTGCCGCCCTGACGCCCGCCGAGGGGCACACGCCGCGACGGTGGCCCATCCAGGGAATGCCACGGCCGCCGCCACGGCGCCCGGTGACCGGTCCGCCCCGCC
>DATCWR010000039.1:0-2694 GCA_036566245.1 Mycobacteriales bacterium
GGGGTGGGCGGCGGCCTGTACCGTGTCGGCCAGGTCCTCGTGGGCGTCGACCACGAGTTCGGCGAGTAGTTCGTCGCGCCCGGCGAAGTACCGGTACAGAGCCGGACCGGTGACTCCCATCTGGCGGGCTATCGCGTTCAGCGAGAGCGCATCCGGTCCGGACCCGGCAAGCTGACCCAGGGCGAGTTGCTTGATCTCGTCCCTGGTCTCGGCCCGGTGCCGTTCACGACGGCTCGCCATGACTGGCGACACCACACCCTCCTCCTTCGCTGAGTTCCGACTGTATGCCGCGATGGTCGGTGACACCGTGTAACGGATTTTCGTCCCTGTGGATCCGCAGGGGCGATGGCGTGCCGACACCGGCCTCCGGCCGGTCCAGGTCTGATTCCCGCCGGTGTGAGCATCCGGCAGGGCGCACACTGCATGCGTGATCGAGGACTTCGAACTGTGCTACCGGGCGGTCACCAGCCGCGACCCGCGGTTCGACGGCCGGTTCTTCACCGCGGTGACGAGCACCGGCATCTACTGCCGACCGAGTTGCCCGGCGCAGACACCTCGGCGGGAGAACGTGCGGTTCTACCGGATCGCCGGAGCGGCGCAGGCGGCCGGTTTCCGGGCCTGCAAGCGTTGCGCTCCAGCGGCCGGACCCGGTTCGCCGGAGTGGAACGTGCGCGCCGACCTGACCGGCCGGGCACTGCGACTGATCGCCGAGGGGGCGGTGGACTCCGGCGGGGTGACCGGGTTGGCCCGCCGGCTGGCGGTCAGCGAACGGCACCTGCACCGCCTGCTGGTGGCCGAGGTGGGCGCCGGCCCGCTGGCGCTGGCTCGCACCCGGCGCGCCCAGACCGCCCGGCTGCTGGTCGAGTCGACCCGGCTGCCGCTCACCGAGATCGCGTTCGCCGCCGGCTATGGCAGCGTGCGGCAGTTCAACGACGGGTTCCGGGCCGCGTTCGGCACCAGCCCGTCGCGGCTGCGCGCCCGGCTTCGGTCCGGCCCCGGTCAGGCTGGCGACCGTCTGTCCGGCGCGGGTTCGATCACGCTCCGGCTGCGGTACCGCCCGCCGCTGCACGCCGACGCGCTGCTGGGTTGGTTTGCCGCCCGCGCGGTGATCGGGGTGGAGGAGGTGTCCGGTGGGGCGTACCGGAGGTCGCTGCGGTTGCCACGGTCGACCGCCGTGGTCGAACTGACCCCGGCCGGTGGCAACCCGGCCGAGGCGCAGATGTCACTGCGGCTGTGGTCCGAGGGCCTGCGTGACCTGGCCACCGCGGTGGAACGCTGCCGGGCCCTGGCCGATCTGGACGCCGACCCGGTCGCGGTGGACCAGACGCTGGGTGCCGACCCGATGCTCGCCGATCTGGTGGCCCGCCGCCCGGGACTGCGGGTGCCCGGTGGCGCCGACGGGTTCGAACTGGCCTGCCGGGCCGTGCTGGGTCAGCAGATCACCGTGGCCGGGGCCCGCACCCTGGCCGGCCGGCTGACCACCGCCCTTGGCGAGCGGTCGCCGATCAGCCACCCGGTCATCAGTCACCTCTTCCCGACCGCCGATCGGGTGGCCGGTGCCACCGACCAGGACCTCACCGGACTGGGCCTGACCAGGGCCCGGGCGGCCACCCTGCGGGCACTGGCCGAGGTGGTCGCCGCCGGGGACCTGGTGCTCGACCGGGGCGCCGACCGGGAGGACACCGTGCGCCGGCTGCGGGAGCTGCCCGGGGTGGGGCCGTGGACCGCCACATACGTGGCCATGCGTGCGCTGGGCGATCCGGACGCGATGCCGGCAACCGATCTGGTGTTGCGTCGGACCTCGGCCCGGCTCGGTGGCCCGGGTGACGGGCGGGCACTGGAACAGCGGGCCGCCCGGTGGCGGCCCTGGCGGGCCTACGCGGCAATGCACCTGTGGGCGGCCGCCGCCGACAACCCCGACAACCGCCGGGGGGCGGTGGGAGGGACTGCTCAGAGCACCACGGGGGGCTGGCCGGTCTCGCTGACCATCGGCCGGCCGGCGGCCACCCAGGACTGCATGCCACCGGCCACGTTGACCGCGTCGTAGCCCTGTGCGAGCAGCCACCCGGCGACCTGGGCCGAGCGCCCTCCCGACCGGCAGACCACAGCCAGGGCCTGGCCCGTAGGCACCTCGGGGAGCCGGGCCGGCAACCCGCTCATCGGCACGTGCACGGCCTCGGGCGCGTGCCCGGCCTGCCACTCGTCGTCCTCCCGCACGTCGAGCAACACCGCGGTGGGGGACAGTTCGGACGGTCTGATCTCGGGCACCCGGCTACGCCTCATCCGGCCATCCTGCCACCGTGACCAGCCGGCCATCCGGCCGGAACCGACGCGCCGACCATCCGTCCGAACTGCCGTGACGGGCGACTGGTCGGCTACGGTGGGGCGACTGCCGGCCGTGGACGTCACAGGCACCCCGCCGTGAGGCGCGAAGTTATCCTTTCCTTCCACCTCGGGGGCTCAGGCCTCCTGGTTGGCGGCGGACACGGTGCGCGAGTGTCGGCGAGGGGAGTCGCACCCCTACGACCCGGCACACGCCCGCGGCCGGCAGTACCTCCCCTACAGATCGTTCCCTTCAACGTCTGCCGGGTCGGTGTGGGCGGTGCGCTCGACCCGAGGTGTGGGCGCGGCGTCAACCTGACCGTGGTCCCCGCCCAGGTGACCGGCGGCCAGGGCGCGGGCGGCTGGCGGGTC
>DATCWR010000042.1:0-8115 GCA_036566245.1 Mycobacteriales bacterium
GGCCGCCGCGTCGCCGGCGGCGAACGCCGACAGCCCGGATGCTGCCAGCAGCCCCGCTGCGGCCAGCGTCACCGCCCGGCCACGTAGCCCGCTCACCCGCACCGCTCCTCCCGCTCTCTCATGTCGTCTCCTCATCCGTCACTCACCACCACAGCGGTTGCGGATCGCGTAGGTGTAGACGCCACCACCGAACTGGTCACCGTGGCGGACGTCCGCGCCGACCGCCCAGACGTTGCCCGGGCCGCTGGAGTCGATGCCCCACAGCGCGTTGGGCCGCTCCTGCGGAACCTGCACGACCGCCCACCTCGTACCGTCCCAGTGCCCGACCAGGTAGTTCCACTGGTTCCATCGGCCGGCCGCCCACACATCGTCGGGCGAGTTCACCGTCACTCCCTCGAAGTCGGTGAACGAGGAGACGAGCGGGTCCGAACCCTCGACCTGCGTCCTTGTCCACCTGCTACCGTCCCAATGCTCGACCAGCGGGCCGTTCGCGGCGCCCTGGTCACCGGTGCCGACCGCCCACACGTCGTTCGGACCGGTACCGCTGACCGCGTTGAACGAGGTCACGTCGGTGTCGTGGACCGGCGAGGTGGAGGTCCACTTCTGGCCGTCCCAGTGCAGCGCGACCGCCCGGAACTCCATGCTGCTGATCTGCTCGTGACCGACCGCCCAGACGTTGTCCGAGGAGGTACCCCACACGTCGTTCAGCTGGAGCTTGCGGTTGTCGCTGCCCGGGAAGTCGACGAAGCTCCACTCGTGACCGTCCCAGTGTTCCAGGAAGGACCCGGTGCTGAGTCCGCCGTTCTCGTCGGGCTCGGTCCGTGAGGTGTTCAGGACCAGCCAGGCATCGGTCGACGAGATCGCCGCCACCCCCTCGGCGCTCGACTTGGCGAGGACGGTCGAGCCGCTCGCGCCCGTCCAGCGGACATCGGGCGTCAGCACGGGACTGAGCGACCACCTGGTGCCGTCCCAGTGCTCGACGAGCGGCGTGGGGTCATTGCGCGCGCCGACGACCCAGCCGTCCTTGGGCCCGGAGAACTCGATGTCCCTCGGGTTGGCCATGAGGTTCTGGCTCTGCGGGATGAGCGGCTGCGGTGCGGACGTGTGCTCCCACGTCGTGCCGTTCCAGTGCTGGATGTCCGCCCCCCAGCCGACGCTCTCGAACGGCCCGTTGAAGGCGTTCTCGAAGTAGAAGCCAGCGGTCCACACGTCGTTGTCGGACATGGCGGCCACGCCCTGGGTTTCGGAGAGGACACCGCCACCGGCTTCCTCGCTCATGCTCGGGCTGGGTACCTGCGACCAGTTGTTGACGCACCCGTCGGCGGTGCCGTCGATCTGCGTGTAGTTCGGGGTACCCACTCCGGTCGGCCCGTCGTAGCCGGCACCGGCGGCGCACATGTTCGCCGGCGAGCACGAACCGCTGTGGTTGGAACCGCTGGTGACGTCGAAGAACTTCTCCTTGTGGGAGTAGATCCAGGACCCACCCTCCGCCTTGTGTGCGTCGTCACCGAGCAGCGCGTAGAAACCCGCCACGATCGGCGAGGACGCACTGGTGCCGCCGAGGCGGACCCAGCCACCGACGCCGTAGGTGTCGTAGACCGCCACGGCCGTGTACGGGTCGGCGACCGCTGCCACGTCGGCGACGGACTTCTTCCCGCACCCGTTGTCGGGCTGCCACGACGGCCGAGCGATCTGCGTCGAACAACCCGAACCGCCCTGGCCCCACGCGTACTCGCGATAACCGCGGGTGCCGCCGGCCGGCCACAGGCTCGTGCCGCCGACGGCGACCACGTTGCCCGCCGACGCCGGATAGGACGGACCGTAGCCGCTGTCACCGGACGCCGCGAAGATCGAGACATCGGAGTGGTCGAAGAACGGCTCGTAGTGACCGACGCCGGGGCTGTCCGGCGTGCCCCAGCTGTTGGTGATCTGCGTGGCGCCGAGCCTGGCCGCGGTCGCGACCGCCATGCCCAGGTTCTCCATCCCGTTGTCGTCGGCCTCGACCAACAGGATGTGGCACCTCGGGCAGGCCGCCGAGACCATGTCGAGGTCGAGCGAGGCCTCCAGCGCCCACTCAGGATTCGGCGCGGGCAGCGGGCCGCTCTCGCCGTTCTGGTTGACCTTCTGGAAGCAGCCGTTGGCCGTCGTGCACGGCGGCAGACCGTAGGTCTCCCGGTAGGCGGCCAGGTCCTCCTCCGCGTTGGGTACGTCGAAGGCGATCGTGATCGCCACCGTCTGGTCGCCGCCGCGTTCGGTCGCAGCCTTCGTCAGGCCGTAGGCCGTTTGCAGCTGCGCCGGGCCGTAGCCCGGGGGCAGTGCGTTGGACGCGGCCCGGCCCGCGGTCAGCGGCTTGCCGTCCTTTCCGGTCTGTATCAGTGCCAGACACGATGCCTGCGCGGACTTCGCGTCGGCAGCGGGCTTCTGGTCGCAGACCCGCTTCGGAGTCATGTCAGGGTTGGCGGCCGGTTTCGCCGGCGCCGCGGTCCCCGGTGCCGCAACCGCCACCGGCACGCTCACCAGACCGAAGCCCAGCGCCGCGGCGGCGGCCATCACCAGCGTGCGCGAACGACGCACTCCATCACCCTTCTTCCTGCGCCGGGTAACGCTCGTCGTGGGGTGTGTCACGCGCCCACCACCGCGTACGCGTGGATCACCGTCTGCTCGAATGAGTCACCCGCCGAGTCCGACAGGTTCACCTTCACCGACGCGTAGCCAGCAGAACCCGAGGGAGCCGGGTTGTTCGCCGACACCTGGAACTTCCCGCCGCCCAACGCCTTGACCGGCACCGGCGTCCACGTAGCACCGTCGTCATAGGACATCTGCACCGATGCCTTCGTCACCGTCCGGCCGGTCACGCCCTGCTGGTAGTAGCCGCCCACCGTGAAGGTGTGCTCGCCGGAGGTCACCTGGCCACGCAGGTCCGCCCCGAAGTCGTACGACGCGAAGATCAGCGGCACATAGGAGCACTTCTGGTTCGGGTCAGGAGCGCACTGCTCGTAGGCCGGCAGCCGGTCGGCTTCCGCCGGCGTCGTCGACGTGAAGTCCCAGGCACTGTCCACCCGGGTTCCCAGCGGCATCATCTCGGCGGGGACTGTCGACGCCGACTCGATCCGGTACCTGGCCGTGCCCGGCAGCATCGGGAAGAGCTGGCCGGGTTGGATGCCGGTCTGGACCTTCCTGCCGTTGCGGTAGAACGTGATCTGGCTGGTCGCAGAGCCGTTCGTCGCCCTCATGGCGAGGGTGATCGTCCCGTACACACCGCTGGTGTGGGTGGGGTCGAGGTCACCTGCGGGCACCACGTTGAACTGCACAACGTCGCCCTGCCGACACACCGGGCAGGCGTACGCGTAGGTGCTCCTGGCGACGCCGTACGTCGCCTTCGACCCGGCCGGGATCGACTGGTCCTGCCACTCCGGCGCAGGAACCGACGGACCGTTGGCCCAGGTCGACGTGACCTCCTCACCGGCCCTGAAGGTCCGGGGTGCTGCGAAGATGACCGGGACGTAGCCCTTCATGCCGTTGTCGTATGCGGCGGGAATGCTCTGCACCGCGCGGCTCCAGATCGAGGTCGGTGAGCCGTTGTAGTAGTCGTCCCGCTCCAGCGGTCCCGGGACCGGCAGGAGGAAGGCGTTGCCAAAACCCCACGAGAACCTCGACCACGGGTGGAACACCGACATCGTGTCCTGGAAGCCGTCGTCGGGCAGCACCGCGCCGACCCTGGTGTGGTCGACCGCCAGGTTCGCCCTGGTCAGGTGTTGGGTGAGGAGCGCGGCCGGCACGCCGTTGGCGCTGGGGAAGTCGAGCAGGTAGCTGTACTCCTGCGGCACGCCACCCACGCCGGTCTCAGGAGGCAGGAACCGCCATGCGTGCGCGTAGCTCAGGGCCCCCTTCTTCGACGCGGGGATCGGCTTGGCGAAGAAGCGCACCGGCGGGATGACCGACGCCAACGGTGCCGGCCCGAGCGCGCCCATCACCGCCTCGATACCGGCGCCGTCGGCGGACGTCCGCGTGAACTGCTGGCTCCCCCACATGACGGCGGCGTCCTTGTGCGGAACCGTCACGTCGATGGGCTGGGCCTCGCGCGCGTCCAGCGTCACCACCGTGTCGTCGGACACCGTCACCTCGGCCGGTACGAAGGCCAGGTTCTCTACCAGGTTCGCCTCGTTGAGGTCGTAGATGAACGACTCGATGCCGTAGGGACCGTCGGGCACGGTGAAGGAGAGCGGCCCGTTGCCGGGTGCGACGGCCATGATGTTGTAGAACTTCGTGAAGGTCTCGAGGTTCTGGACCGCGATGATCGCGATGCCCTCCTCGCCCGCGCGGTTGCGCTGCACGACCGTCAGCGTGTGGGCCCTGGCACCCTTCACCACCGCCGGCCCCGACAGAGGCACCGCGCCGGGCACGCCCTGCTGGCTCCGTCCGGCGGCCGGTCCTGCGGCGAGCTCGGTGATCGCCGGCGCGGCGAGCGAGAGCTTCTTCACCCCGCGCAGCGTGGCCGCGCCGTCGCTGGCGAGTGCCTCGCCGAAGTCACGGGCACCCTCGGCGCTGATCGTCCCGGCGGTCTTCGGGCCGCTTCCGGACGTGTCGACACCGGGTACCGGCGTGTGCTTCTCGTCGTTCCACTCGACCGACACGGGTAACTTCGACTGGCCGGCGAAGCCGGCCCGGCGCAGGTAGGACACGTCGAACAGGCTTGGGTCCAGTTGCTTGCCGAGGTAGGGCACCGCCTTCGACGGCACCGCGTAGGTGTCGCCGCCGACGGTGAAGACGGCCATGGCCGGGGCGGCTTTCGAAAGCGACGACGCCGGCTGCGGCGTCACCACCGTCCGCCCACCCGGGACCGACTCCATCCGCAGCGTGTCACCGGTCGCCAGGGTGATCGGCCGGGCGGCCGTGCCGACCGCCGACTGGTCAGAAACCGGCCTGACGGACAGGCCGGCCGGTGCCGTGCGGGGCGGGAGCTTCGCGCCCTCGTCCCCTGCCATCAGCACCAGCGGTACGCCCGCCGCAGCCACCGCCAGCACGGCGGCCGCGGCCACGGCTGGTTTCTTTCGAATCTTCCGGCTCATTCGGCGCAACGTCGTTCCGGAGTCAGTTGGAGATCTCTCGATGCGCATCCGCTCTCCGTCCAGGTACCAGACACTCGGGACAGACCTCTCCCGCGGACGTAGAGTTTTGCCATCATGAACGTTGTTTGGGAAGGTTCTCGGCTGGCAAGTAGTCGCCACTGGCGGAGACTTGTCAGCGTCATGTGCGAGGACGACCGTGTCTGACGTGCTCGGCCTGCTCGGTCTGCCGGCCGATGCCGAGGCGGTCTACGAGTACCTGCTGGACGGTGGCGCCACCACGGCGGCCGACCTGGCCACCGCCACCGGCCTGACCGGACAGCGCGTTCGGGCGCTGATGCGCCAGTTGGAGGCCCGCGGCCTGGTCCACCGAGTCGGCTCGAGCACGGGATCGCCGCCGCGGTACGCAGCCGGCGACCCGGCGGTCGCACTGGACGCGCAGCTGTTGCGGCAGGAGGCGGAGGTCACCCGCGCCCGGCTTCGGGCGCAGGAGCTGTCCGAACGCTTCCACCGGGCCGCAGCCGGGCCGGATCTGGGCCAGATAGTAGAGGTCGTGACCGGCCAGGAGGCGGTCCGCAACCGGGTACGCGAGGCACAGTACGCAGCACGTCGCGAGCTGCGGATGTGCGACAAGCCGCCCTACGCGTCGCAGCCGCACCCGAACGGGCAGGGTAGCTGGACCTTCCACCTGGCCGGGCGCGGCGGAAGCATCCGCAACATCTACGAGCAGGCGTCCATCACGGTGCCCGGCCGGCTCGGTGGGGACATCTTCGGCAGCTCCCTACGCGGCGAGCAGGACCGGGTGCTTCCGGAGCTGCCCACGAAGCTGCTTCTCGTCGACGACCGGCTCGCGATCATGGCGCTGCAGGCCCCGTCACAGACCCTCGACAGCGCGATCGTCGTCAACCCGTCCGCGTTGCTGGACGCCCTTTCCGCGCTCTTCGAGTCACTCTGGCGCATCGCGTTGCCGCTCGACCTGGCGGTGGGTGGCGCCACCGTGGGGGAACCGGAGGAACCCTCGGAGGAGGAGCGGCAGATCCTCGCGCTGCTTACCGCCGGCCTGCCCGACGCCGCGGTCGCCCGCGAGCTCGGCCTGAGCAACCGCACCTACCACCGCCGGTTACACGACATGATGGATCACCTCGGCGCACGTACCCGCTTCCAGCTCGCCCGCCAGGCCGCCCGGCGCGGCTGGCTCACCGACGCCCCGTCCTGGCCGCCGACCGACAGCCCGTACCAGTCGGGCCAACGCGGCCGATGAACCATGTCGGGGGCTGGCCGTGGGCACCCTCGCCGTCGGCAGACCCTCGCCGTGTGATTGGGGGGTGGCCGTGCTGAACGTGATCGGCCTGCCGGTCGAGGCGGAGACGGTGTACGAGGTCCTGCTGGAGGGCGGGGCCGCGACCGCTGGCCAACTGGCCACGCTCACCGGACTGACACCCCACCGCGCACGGTCCGCGCTGCGCGAACTCGCCACCCGCGGCCTGGTCGGCCAGGGCCCGGGGCGACCGGCCCACTACACCGCCATCGATCCCGGTGTCGCGCTTGACCTGCTACTGCTTCGGCGCCGGGAGGAGATAAGGCAGGCACGCAACCGCGTGCAGGAACTGTCCGAACGCTTCCACCATGCGGAGGCCAGTCAGGAACAGAGTCAGCTCGTCGAGATACTCACCGGCCGGGAGACCATTCAGCAGCGGGTGTGGAGCGCGCAGCGCCGGGCCCGGCGGGAACTGCGCACCCTCGACAAGCCGCCGTACGCAACCCGACCCGACGCCGACCCGGCCGGTGGGCGCGAGTACCTGCTCGAGCAGGGCGGCACGGTACGCAACATCTACGAACGCGCGTCCGTCGAGATGCCCGGCCGCATCACCGGGGACATCCGGTCGGGATCGGCGCGCGGCGAGCAGGACCGGGTGCTGCCGGAGCTGCCCACCAAGCTCGTTCTCGTCGACGACCGGCTCGCCATCCTCCCTGTGGCCACACCCGCGCTGGACAGCGCCATCATCGTCCACCACCCGGCGCTGCTCTCGGCACTCGCGGCATTGTTCGAGAACCTGTGGCAGGTCGCGCTGCCCCTGGAGACGGTCGCCGTCGGCGCCGGCCACGCCGCCCGGGCCGCGCACGCTGCCCAGGCCGGTCAACCGTCGCAGGAGGAGCGCAACATCCTCGCGCTGCTCACGACCGGACTGCCTGACGACGCCGTCGCCCGCCAGCTCGGTCTGTCCGACCGCACCTACCAGCGTCGGATCCACGACATGATGGAACGCCTCGGCGCGCGTACCCGCTTCCAGCTCGCCCGCCACGCCGGCCGCCGCGGCTGGCTCACCGACGACGAGAACCAGGACTAGGGCCAGCTTCCAGTGGCGTGTCAGGCAACCTCGGCCGGGTATTGGGTCCAGGTTCGGATGGGTGGGTCGGTGGCGAAGTTGGTCTTGGGTGCGGTTCGGGTGTTGCGCCAGCGGATGTAGGCGGCGATCGCGGCGTTCTGCTCGGTGTGGCTGCGGTGGTCGGTGCCGTTGAGAGCGAAGTAGCGAAAGGCGGCGAACTCGGTCTCGATCCAGTTCAGCCAGGAGGCGTAGGTCGGCAGGAACACCAACTCCACGTTGTTGGCGGCGGCCCAGGACCGCACCGCGGGGTGGCGGTGCGGGGAGAAGTTGTCGCAGACGACGTGCAGCTTCTGGTCGGGCCAGCGCCTCCGTAGCGTCTGGAGGAGGTCGAGGAACTCCCGGTGCCGCTTGCGGTGGCGGATCCGGTAGTGGATCTGGCCGGTGGCCAGGTCCAGGGCGGCGAGCATGTGCATCACCCCGCCGGTGCGACCCCGTCCCGGTCGCCCTTCTCGTAACCCAGGTTGTATCCGCGCCAGACACCGCGGTTGACGACTCCGGTCACAACCGGCCGGTGCCATGTTCGAGTGCAGGCCAGACATCCTCGCGGCCAATCTCGGCCACGGCGTACTTGCCAAGCGCGCTCGTCACCATCCGTAGGTCGAACGCCAGGCAACGCACCAGGTTGACCAGCCCGTCCCGGGGACACTCATCCACCGCCAGCA
>DATCWR010000053.1:0-43725 GCA_036566245.1 Mycobacteriales bacterium
CCTGCACGCCGCACCGGGTTGGCCCTCGGCACCCAGACCCGTGCTGGCCTCGGACCTGTTGCCCGAGCGGGCGCTGTGCGGGGACGAGGAGGCCCGCACCCTGCTGGTCGAGGAGGTCTACCGGCCGCTCCGTGACGCCGGTGCCGCCCTACTGGAGACGGTCACCGCCTACGCCGAGACCGGGGGCACCCTGGAGGGCACGGCCCGGCTGCTGTTCGTCCACCCCAACACGGTCCGGTACCGGCTGCGCCGGGTGGCGGACGTGTGCGGCCGTGCTCCGACCCACCCCAGGGATCTGTTCACTCTCCAGGTCGCCCTGGCACTGGGCTATCTCGCCGACTGATCCCTACGGTGCGGTAACCTACGGCCCGGTAGATTAGCCACCGGCCGGCCCGGTAGGAAGCCCGGCTCTGGCCCGAATCGTTGTAGGACTCATACAAGACAAACCCGTCAGGGTTCGTGCTCGCCACCATCGCCCAAAGGCCCTCCGGCACGGCAAGGTCAAAGGCGTGCTCGCACTACTCGCACCCGGACAGGGTGCCCAGACCCCAGGCATGCTCACGCCGTGGCTCGAACTGCCCGGAGTGCGATCCCGAATGGGCTGGCTGTCCGCGGTGAGTGGTCTGGATCTGGTCCGGTTGGGTACCACCGCCGAAGCTGAGGAGATCCGGGACACCGCGGTCACCCAGCCGCTGATCGTCGCGTTCGGCCTTGCCGTCGCCGCCGAGCTCTCACTGTCCGGGGTGGACGCCACAGCCGGGCACAGCGTCGGCGAACTGACCGCGGCCGCGGTTGCCGGAGTGTTCTCCCCGGAGGCCGCGGTGGCACTGGCCAGCGTGCGTGGTCAGGCCATGGCGGCCGCCTGCGCGCAGGACCAGACCGGGATGTCGGCGGTGTTGGGCGGTGACCCGGACACGGTGGTGGCCCGGCTCGGTGAACTCGGGTTGAGCCCGGCCAACCGCAACGGCGGTGGACAGATCGTTGCCGCCGGCCCGGTCGCGGCCCTGAAGGCACTGGCCGCCGAGCCGCCGTCGGGAGCCCGGGTGATCCCACTGTCGGTCGCCGGCGCCTTCCACACGCCCTACATGGCCTCGGCGGAGAACACCCTGACCGAACTGGCCGCGGGCGTCGAACCGGCCGACCCGCGCCGGATACTGCTGTCCAACGCCGACGGCACCGCGGTCAGCACCGGTCGGCAGATGATGCGCCGCCTGGTCCAACAGGTCACCGCGCCGGTGCGGTGGGACCTGTGCCAGGACACCCTGCTCGACACCGGAGTCACCACGGTCATCGAACTGCCGCCCGCCGGCACCCTGACCGGGCTGGCCAGGCGCAGCATGAAGGGGGTTGAGGTGCTCGCGTTGAAGAAACCCGAGGACCTGTCCGCAGCCCGAGACCTGATCGCCCGCGCGGCCACCGCGCAGGCGCAGTACACCCCCGACTGGCGGGTGGTGGTCGCCCCGGTCAAGGGCACCTTCCACCCGATCGACCTGGTCGAGGGTTCCACCGTTGCGGTCGGCGGCCTGCTCGGCACCGTGCGTACCAAGCGCGACGAGCACCAGGTCAGCGCGTCCTACCAGGGCGTGCTGGTGGAATGGCTGCTCCAGGAAGGCGACCTGGTTGACGCCGGTGAGCCTCTGGCCCGTCTCTACCCAGGAACGGCAGGTTCGGCATGACTGAAGCATCGTCGGCTTCCCCCACTCCCCTGCTGGGGTCGACCGGTGGCTCGCCCGGATCCCGCATCCTGGCCTTCGGCCACCACCAGCCCTCCAACGTGGTGACCAACGACGACCTCGCCCGCCGCGTGGACACCAACGACGCGTGGATCCGCGACCGGGTCGGAATCATCAGCCGACGGGTGGCCGGACCGGACGAGTCGGTCGTCGACATGGCCGTCATCGCCGCCGGAAAGGCGATTGCCGGAGCCGGCCTCGCACCCGACGACATCGACCTGGTGGTGGTCGCCACCTGCACCATGCCGGCTCCCATCCCCAACGCCTCGGCCAGGGTGGCCGCCCGGCTGGGCATCCCGGCGGCCGCGGCGTTCGACATCAACACGGCCTGCTCCGGCTTCTGCTACGCCCTGGGCACCGTGGACAGTCTGATCCGCACCGGTGCCGCCCGGTACGCGGTCGTGGTGGGTGCGGAGAAACTGTCGGACTGGGTCGACTGGGACGACCGTTCGACCTGCATCATCTTCGCCGACGGCGCGGGTGCCGCCGTGGTGGGACCGTCCGAGACGCCAGGGATCGGGCCGGTGGTGTGGGGTACCGACGGAGCCAAAGCCGACCTGATCACCATCGCCGACCGGCGGTCGTTCATCCACCAGGAGGGGCAGCCGGTGTTCCGGTGGGCCACCGGCTCACTCGCCCCGTTCGCCAGAACGGCCTGCGAACGTGCCGGGGTGGACCCGAGCGAGCTGGCCGCCTTCGTGCCGCACCAGGCCAACCTGCGCATCATCGAGGCCATCGCCCGGCGACTGGGTGTGGACAACTCGGTGGTGGCACGCGACATCGTCGAGGCGGGCAACACCTCCTCGGCGTCGATCCCGATCGCCCTGGCCCGCATGATCGAACGGGGCGAGGTGCCCTCCGGCCGACCGGTGCTGCTGTTCGGCTTCGGTGCCGGCCTGACCTACGCGGGCCAGGTCATCATCGCCCCCTGACACCGGGCGGTCCGGTACCACCGCGCTCCCACAGGACGGCTCGTTCGAACCCGTCACCTCCGGACCGGTGGCGCCGACCCGTTCACACCACTCACCAGAGCCCGTGACACAGTGGCGGGCCTGAACTCCCGACGGGCCGGGCCACCGCCCACCCACAAAGAAAGGACCATCTGACGTGAGCACTGAGGAGATCCGTTCCGGTCTCGCCGGCATTCTCGAGGAGATCGCGGGCGTTGCGCCCGCCGATGTCGAGTTGAACAAGTCCTTCACCGACGACCTGGACGTCGACTCCCTCTCCATGGTGGAGATCGCCATGTCGGCCGAGGACAAGTTCGGTGTGAAGATCCCCGACGACGAGCTGGCCAACCTCAAGACCGTCGGGGACGCCGTCTCCTTCATCGAAAAGGCACAGGCGAACTCATGACCGAGGTGCTCGACGGCGGGTCGGGCGCCACCACACCCGACGCTGCCGGTGGTCACCACGTCGATGTCGTGATCACTGGTCTGGGCGCGACCACACCACTGGGTGGTGACGTCGCGTCCACCTGGGCCGGGCTGGTCGCCGGGCGGTCCGGGGTGGGTCCGCTCACCGACGAGTGGGCGCGGGACATGCCCGCCCGCATCGTTGCCCGGCTCGCCGTCGAGCCCACCGAGGTGCTGTCCCGGGTGGAGGCTCGCCGGCTGGACCGCTGCCAGCAGGTCGCCGTGGTCGCCGCCCGTGAGGCCTGGGCCGATGCGGGCCTGGCCCGACCGGGCCGGCCGGAGGGGGACGACAACCCCGGAACCCACATCGACCCGGAACGGATCGCGGTGGTCATCGGTACGGGTATCGGCGGAGCCCTGACCATGCTGGGGCAGGACGACCTGTTGGAGGCCAGTGGCGTCCGCAAGGTCTCCCCGCTCACCGTGCCGATGCTCATGCCCAACGGACCTGCGGTCGCGGTCGGACTCGACCTGACCGCACGAGCCCGGGTGCACACCCCGGTCAGTGCCTGCGCGTCGGGTGCGGAGGCGATCGGCCTGGCCCTGGACCTGTTGCGGGCCGGGCGGGCCGACGTGATCGTGGCCGGCGGCGCCGAGGCGTGCATCCACCCGTTGCCGATCGCCGGGTTCGCCCAGATGCGCGCACTGTCCACCCGCAACGACCAGCCGCAGGCCGCCTCCCGGCCGTTCGACAAGGCCAGGGACGGCTTCGTGCTCGGTGAGGGCGCCGGAATCCTGGTGCTGGAGCGGGCCGACCATGCCAGGGCACGTGGTGCCCGCGTGTACGGCGTGCTGGCCGGTGCCGGTGTCACCGCCGACGGTCACCACATCACCGGCCCGGAACCGACCGGCGCGGGTGCGGCCAGGGCGATCACCCTGGCACTCGCCGACGCCGGGCTCAGTCCGACCGACATCGGGCACGTCAACGCGCACGCCACCTCCACCCAGGTCGGTGACATTCCCGAGGCCAGGGCGATCACCACCGCGGTGGGCACCCACCCGGTGGTCACCGCGACCAAGTCGATGACCGGGCACCTGCTCGGCGCGGCCGGTGCGGTGGAGTCGATCGCCACCGTGCTGGCGATCCGGAACGGCATCGTGCCCCCCACGATCAACCTGGACGACCCGGACGACGAACTGACCCTCGACGTGGCCAGGGTGTCGGCGCGTGAGGTGCGACTGACCGCCGCGGTGAACAACTCGTTCGGCTTCGGTGGCCACAACGTCGCGTTGGCCTTCCGTCGCGGCTGACCATGGCCGACGGATCGTTACCGGGGGTCCACGGGTCGGTGGGCACCTGGCCACGTGGTCAGCGCGTCCTGGCCCGACGTTCCGGCCCGAACACCCGCGCCCTCCCCGGGCCCGAGACAAGGAGCTGGTACCGGTGACAACACTTGCGAGCGCACCCACCGACGAGGAGTACGACTTCCGCGATCCACGGGTCCGGCTCGGTGCCCTGCTCGACGAGGATTCGGTACGGCTGATGGCCGCCCCCGACGACAGTGGCGTGCTGGCCGCCCGTGGCACCATCTCGGGTGCTCCGGTGGTGGCATTCGCCACCGACGCCACCCGGATGGGCGGGGCGATGGGTTCGCATGGCTGCCGGCACGTCGTGGCAGCAATCGACGCGGCGGTGCGCGACAGGGTGCCCGTGCTGGGGCTGTGGCACTCGGGCGGAGCCCGGTTGGCCGAGGGCGTGGAGGCTCTCGACGCGGTGGGGCAGGTGTTCGCCGCGATGGTGCGCGCCTCCGGGCGGGTGCCGCAGATCTCGGTGGTGCTCGGTCCGGCTGCCGGTGGTGCCGCCTACGGTCCCGCGCTCACCGACATCGTCATCATGGGTCCGGGTGGACGGGTGTTCGTCACCGGCCCGGAGGTCGTCCGCAGCGTGACCGGTGAGAACGTCGACATGGAACGGCTCGGTGGGCCTGACACGCATGGTCGACGTAGTGGTGTGGTGCACGTGGTCACCGACTCTGACGCCGAGGCCATGGCCAGTGCCCGCGCGCTGGCCGGGTTGCTCGCCCAGCCCGGAAGGTTCGACGTCACCCGGATCGGCGAGGACGTGGACCTGTCCCGACTGCTGCCGGAGAGCGCCAAGCGCGCCTATGACGTGCACCCGCTGCTGGGCGCGCTGCTGGATGCTCCACCGGTGGAGTTGCACACCAGGTGGGCCCCCAACATCGTCACCGCCCTGGGTCGGCTCGCCGGACGGACCGTGGGAGTGATCGCGAACAACCCGCTGCGGTTGGGCGGCTGCCTGGACTCCAGTTCCGCGGAGAAGTCAGCCCGCTTCGTTCGGATGTGTGACGCGTTCGGGGTTCCGCTGGTGGTGGTGGTCGACGTGCCGGGTTACCTGCCCGGGGTCGGCCAGGAGTGGGACGGGGTGGTGCGACGCGGCGCCAAGCTGCTGCACGCCTTCGCCGAGGCAGTTGTTCCGAGGGTCACCCTGGTGACCCGCAAGTCCTACGGCGGTGCCTACATCGCGATGAACTCCCGGTCGTTGGGTGCTACCGCGGTGTACGCCTGGCCGTCCGCCGAGGTCGCGGTGATGGGCGCGTCGGCGGCCGTGGGCATCCTGCACCGCCGGAAGTTGGCCGCCGCCCAACCCGGTGAACGCGAGGCGTTGCACGCGCGGTTGGCCGCCGAACACGAGAAGATCGCTGGCGGGGTGAACCGGGCGTTGGAGATCGGGGTGGTCGACGCGGTCATCCAGCCAGACCAGACCAGACGTGTCCTGGTGGAGGCGCTGGCGGTGGCCCGACCCGACCAGGGTTCGCACGGCAACATCCCACTGTGAACGCCCCACCGCAGCCTGGCCCGTGGTCGGGCCAGGCTGCGGGCTGGCCCGGGGGCAACGCCGACGGAGCTTCTGGAGCCGGCCTGGCCGGGCTCCAGCCGTCTAACATGGACGGTGGGTCTGCGCGAACGTGCGGACCACGTCGATCCTGAACACGCCGTCGATCCTGGCCATCGGATAGGTCACCACCCACGAGAGGCAGTCAGAGACCAGGTCGGGTGAGTCGACCGGGTCCTGACGGCTTCGGAAGGTGACGGTGGCGAACACCTCGCCGTGCGCTTCCCGGCGGATACCGACCAGCCATATCTGGCTGTCGGTGGTGCTGCGGAACCTGGTGCGGAAGTCCTCCTCGTCACGTACCCGTTGGTCGGCGCCGATCAGCATGGACCGGTAGTCGGTGTAGTCGCGGTCATTGATGGCGTCGAAGTAGGCGGTCAGGGTGTTGGTCACGTCCGCGACGTCCGGTTGTCCAACCAGCGCAGGCGCCACCGTCACCCCTGGTGAGTCCCGCCCGACCGAGGAGGTTCCCTCGGCGCCAGACGGGTCCCTGCCGTCGGCTGGAGCGGTCGATCGGTCCGGCGGCGCCGGGGTGGGTTGGGTCTGTCCGGTGCCGGGCGGGAACTCGGGGCGTGGGCCGTGCGCGCCCCGGTACGTCGAGTACCCGCCGACCGCCAGCAGCGCCAGTCCAAGCACGATCAGCGCGACACCAGACCAGCGTGCGTACCGCCCTGGGCGGAAAGGTCGGTGCGTACCCGGGTCGTGCGCACCGACACCAGGTGGGGGCAACTCCGGCGCCGGCCGAGCCAGGACGGACGTGTCCGGGTCCGTGTCCGGGTCGGTTTCGGTGCTGGTTTCGGTGTCGGGTTCCGTGTCGGGTTCCGTGTCGACATCGGGTCGGTCGGCCGTGCGCACGGCGTCTGGCGACACGCCGGTACCGCAGGCCGGGCAGTACCGACCACCGGGCGGCACCGGCGATCCACAGGCCGCACAGGAGATCACCGGGACAGCCTACGACCGGACCGCCAACGGATCCGACCGTGCCGACCACGTTGCGGACAGTGGCGCCAAGCCCCGGCCGCTCTTCGAGGTGACCCCGAGCCAAGCTCCGCCCCGGTGAGGGTCTGGAACCGACCGTCTAGACCACCTGGTGCAGCCAGGTGACCGGCGCGCCGTCGCCGGCGTGCCGGTACGGCTCCAACTCGGCGTCCCAGGCGGCACCCAACAACCGGTCCAGCGCGTGTTCGTAGTCCTCAGCCGTCCGTGCGGTGGTACGCAACGCGCGCAGCTGGTCCTCGGCCACCACCAGGTCCCCGTTGGCGCTGACCGAGCTTCGGAAGATTCCCCTGCCCGGTACGTACGCGAGCCGTTCGCCGTCGCACCCCGGACTGGGATCCTCGGTGACCTCGAACCGGAGCATTGCCCACGGTCGTAGTGCGGCGGCGAGCCTGGCGGCCGTGCCCGCATTACCTGTCCAGACGCACTCGGCGCGCAACTGTCCGGGCGCGACCGGCTGTGCCGTCCACGCCAGTGTCACGCGCGTGCCGAGCACGCTCGAGATCGCCCACTCCACGTGCGGGCACACGGCCGCAGGGCATGAGTGGACGTACACGACGCCACGAGATGCCACGGTGACCTCCGGTCCGATGAGGGACGCCTTCCCCAGCGACCTCGACCGTTGATCACCGTCCCGCAGATTGTGCCCTGCGATCTGGGCTTTGACCAGTAGGTACGGGCCCGTGGCGCGCCACTTGTACGCACGGTACTCGACCCAACACCCGCGGTGATGAGTAGGTGGCCACCGGCCACCCGTGGGTTGGCCGTCCAGGTCACGATATCGGTATGGTCTGAGACGTGTGCGGCCGGTATGTACTTGCTCGCGACACCGCAAACCTCACCGAGGTGTTCGGGGTCGACGATGCCGAACCAACCGGCGCACCCGGGTACAACGTGGCTCCGACCACGCCCGTGCCGGTGGTTGTCGACCGTTACTCCCCCGAAGGGGAACGGACCCGTCTGCTGCGGGTGTGCCGGTGGGGGTTGGTGCCGTCATGGGCCCGGGACACCTCCGGCGCCGCCCGGATGATCAACGCCCGGATGGAGACGGTGGCCAGCAGGCCGGCGTTCCGGGTCGCACTGGCCCGCCGGCGCTGTCTGGTCCCGGCCGACGGCTGGTACGAGTGGGCGGTGGGCCTGGACGCCCCCGGTCGGATCCCGTACTACCTGACACCTCGGGATGGCTCGGCGCTGGCCTTCGCCGGCCTCTACGAGGTCTGGGGGACCGGATCGAGGCGGCTGACCACCTGTGCGATCATCACCACCGCCGCGACCGGGCAACTGGCCCGGGTGCACCACCGGATGCCCCTGCTGCTGCGGCCGGACCAGTGGTCCGGCTGGTTGGACTGTCGGACGGCCACTCCCGCACTGTCGGAACCAGACCCTGACACGATCGCCGCGTTGGAACTGCGTCCGGTTGGCACCGAGGTCGGCAACGTGCGGAACCAGGGTCGACACCTGGTCGCTCCGGTGGTGCCGACCACGGTGGCGACACCCGGCCAGCAGGCTCTCGACCTGCGCTGAGCCCCGCAATCGTCCTCGGGCCGGACAAAGTCGGGTGGATACCGGTAAAGGGCGGGGCCTGATCTGCCGACCTACCAGGCAGGGGTCCAGCACGAACGCGGGGGAACATCATGATCAAGGTGAGCAAACCAAACCATGACGGCACAGTGCGCATCACCTTCGCTCTACCAGCCGACGAGCCAGACTGCGCGGTGTCCGTGGTGGGCGACTTCAACAACTGGGACCCGTACGCGCACCCACTGCGCAGGCGGGCCAACGGCGTGCGCAGCACCACCATCAGCGTGCCCGAGGGCAGTACGGTCTGCTTCCGCTATCTGGGCGACAACGGACTGTGGTTCGACGACGAACAGGCGCAGGGCCGCGACTCCCGGGGATCACTGATCACCGCCTGATCACCGCCTGATCACACGGCGCGGTCACCGCGTCGGGTCACCGCGAGCACGGCCAGCACGGCAAACCAGCCCACCGCCACAGCCACCAGTCCGCTGGCACAGGACCGGACCGCCCCGGTCGCCCCCGACGCGTGGAGCAGGACACCGGCGTTGAGGCAGCCGACCCGCACCAGCCAGCCCCGGTCGACCCTGGCCCGCAGCCGACGCAGGCCGCTCGGGCCACCGCCGAGCACCACGGGCAGCAGGAACGTCAACGCGCCCAGCAGAGTCTGGATGGCGAACCCGAAGGCCAGCACCGGTACCAGCCAACCGAACCCGCCAGCCAGTGCTGACACATCCCTGGTCTGCACCAACCGGTACAGGTCTCCCAGTAGTGCCACGACCAGCCACACCATTCCGAGGGCCAACATCCACGGCGGCCCGGTGCGCGGTATCCGGTCCGGCAGGGTCCGGACGAACGGCCCCAGCGACAGTGCGACACCACCGGCATATCCGGCCAGACCGACGAGTGCGAGCGGCCACCACCCTGCCACCATGCCGAGTACCGCCGCGGCCAACCCGACCGAGGCGGTGAGCAACACCCGGCGGGCCACCCGCGGCACGCCGGCGGTGACCCGGGCCCCCAGTACCGCCGGCCACAGTGCGAACTCCGTGCCGACCACCGACAGGCCGACCCAGCCGAGCAGGTTGACATGCCCGTGTGCCACGTGTAGGCGCTCGTGCCAGCCGGGGTCGGCCGGCAGGCCCAGGGTGAGCAGCGCGCCGAGCGTGGCGCCGGTGACCAGGGCAACCGCGGCTGCGACGTAGAACCACACCGTGCCGGCCAGCGGCCCGCGCAACGACCCGAGCGGACGGGCGCCGGCCCTGGCCCGCAGCAGTCCCAGCAGGCCGCCGAGATGCGCGACCACGGCAACCGCTACCACCGCCGCGCCCACGGCGGCCACCCCGCCAGCCGAGACGACCACCCCGGCCAGCACGGTGAGCACGCCCACGTTGAGTACCGCCAGTCGGAGCCACAGCCCCCGAACGGACCGGGCTCTGGCCCGCACCAGCGCCAGGGTGAAGTGCAGGCTCCAGGCGAAGATCGCGTTGGTGACCGCGCCCAACAGCAACAGGTGCAGGAGCAGCCACGGCGCCGCCGGTGGTGGTGGGACCAGTCCCGCCCTGGCCACCAGTGCGTCCAACCCGGTCACCGAACCGGCTGCCAGGTATCCGGCGACCAGCGCGGTCGGCAACCGGTGGAACCGGGAGCGGGGTACCGCGCCGTGCGGTCCGGGATCGGTCAGTGGTACCGGGCGGGCACCGGGGGGTCGGGTTGTCGGGTTGTCGGTCGACACGGCAGGACGGTCCTCGTCTTCCAGCTCATGACTTCTCGCACCGGTGGCCGGTGGTGACCGGTGACCGCCACGGTAGCCACAACACCCCCCATGCCCCGTGCCGGGTGCTCCGTGCCGGCCGCACCTCGGCGCACCCCGGTCGGCGCCGTACCGGTCGCCGTTCCGGTCACCCGACCGGGACGGTGGCCGGAACCACCGCGACCGGGCACGGGCCGCGATGGGTCATCGCCTGGGCGACCGAACCGAACAGCACCCCGGCCGGCGCACTTCGCCCGGTACGTCCAACCGCCAGCAGCACCGCCCCACCTGCGGCTCGTAGCAGCCCGGCCGCCGGTGGCCCGTGGTGCAGGGCCCGTTTGACCGCCACCCGCGGGAACCGCGCCGCCCACGGGTCCACCGCCGCGTCGAGCAGATCCTGACCCGGACTGCGTTCCTCCGGGTGCAGTTCCAGGGTCCGGTCGTCGACGTAGGTGTCCGTCGGGGGCAGACGGTGCACATGTACCGCGGCCAACGGACGGTTCCGCCGTTCCGCCTCGGCGAACCCGAACTCCAGCGCCGCGGTGGAGCCCGCTGATCCGTCCACCCCCACCACCACGTGGCCGGCGAAGACACCGGCCCACCCCACCGCCGGCGAGCTGGGCCGGACCACGACCACCGGCCCCGGAGCGCGGACGGTGAGGTTCAACCCGACCGAGCCCAACATGAGCCCGACCACCCCGCCGCGTCCACGCGAGCCCACCACGGTCAGTACCGCGTCGGCAGCCAGGGTGGCCAGCACGTCGGCCGGATGCCCTGCCTGGGCCATCGGCCGTACGGCCACCCCGGCGGCGGTCCGCCCCAGCCATGCCTCGGCATCGTCGAGGACCGGGTCATGCTGTCCGGGCGTGGCGCGCGGACCGACATGGCAGACGGTCAGCGGCTGACCGCGCAGACGCGCCTCCTCCGCGGCGAAACCCAACGCGGCCGTGCCACCGGGCGAACCGTCGACACCGACCAGAACACCCAACCCGGTGGCCTCGAAGTCCATCAGGTCCATGTCATCCCTTCACCGGCGGTCCCCGTGCACCTGCCCTGTCCGCCGGCCCGGGACAGCACCTTCATCGCCGAAGGTCGGCGACCTCTCCGACCTCACGCCGCGGCGTCGGAGGCAGCCGGTCACCCTCCGGTGGCCACCCGATCCGGATCAGCATGTGCGGGTGGTCCAACCACGACATCAGCACCCGTACCCGTTCCCGCACCCCAGGAAAATCCACCGGTTGACTCATCAGCGAACAGGCCAGGCCCAGCGCTTCCACCCGGACCAACACCCGGGCGAGCGCCTCACCGGCGCGCAACCGTGACTCGGTGTCGTCGGCGGCGGTGAACAGCACGCCGAACACCGGACGTTCGTCACCACCACCACTGATCGGTACCTCGCCCAACGTGCCCACCTCGAAGTCCCGCACCGGTACGTCGGTGTGTCTTGGTCTCTCCCCCTTCTGCCGTGGGATCGCGGTGGACGGAACCCCCTCGCGAGCGTCGGACTCCTTGTAGGTCCACTCCTCCAACTCGGCCCGGTACCGGGAATCCTGCTTCTCGTAGCGGTCGGCCCAGGCCGTGGCCACGGCGAGTTGGAGCAGGTCGTCCGAGCGTTCCACGAAGTCCAGGTACACCCCGGGTTCGGCCGCGGCCACCCGCAACTCGTCGAGGATCCGGGGCGGTACCGGCCGAGGGTCGAACGGACGCCGTTCGGTGTGCCGGCGGGCCGCCGCGCGGGCCGTGCGCAGCACATCCTCGGTCACCTCCGCCCTGCCGGCCCCGGCGATGACGGCCAGTAGGTCCGGACTGCCGGGGTCGGGAAGGCGACGGACGGTGGTCTCCCAACCGCAGGCCCGCAGCCCCATTCTGGCCATCTGGAGCGTCGCCCCACAGCCCAGCAACAGCGAGTGGCCGTCCATGTCGGTGGCGGGCAACTGTCGTTCCCGGTCGGCATACAACTCAAGTCCGCGGTCGGTCATCGTCCAGCGCCACGGTTGGGTGTTGTGCAGGGACGGCGCCCGTACCGCGAGGGTGAGGGCCGCCTCGTAGTCTGCTGCGGTCGGCCGGTCGGTGGGCATCATCGCTCCTTGGTTGCTCCTGACCCGACGCTACGAGTGGTGAACCGCGGACGACAGGGACAAAGGTCCTACCGGCGCGGTGACGACATGCCCTTCGATAGTGGTTGTACCCGCGATGTGCTTGATCGCGTCACCGGTGCCTGCGGGGCCCCGGTGACACAATGTGAGGGGGTCACCATGGGTACCCCGCAGTCGGCGGAGCACTGGATCGTGGTCGGAACCGACGGCTCGGAACGGAGCCTGGACGCGGTGGACTGGGCGGCGCTCGAGGCCGCCGAACGGGGGCTGTCGCTGCGGATCTGCCACGTGCTCCCGCCCACCCGGAAGGGTGCACCGTCGATCGGTCAGGTCGGGCCGGGACACCCGGTCGACGACGTCGAGGAGGTGGGCGCGCAGGCTGGTCAGGACGATCGGGCCGCGCACTCCCGGGCCGTGCTGGCCGCAGCCGCGGACCGCGCCGGCCGCCTGGCCACCGGAACCCGGATCGAACAGACGTCCCTGTCTGGCCACCCGGCCGAAGCCCTGGTCGACGCCGGGGCCGGCGCCGAGGCGTTGGTGTTGGGTTCGCGCGGTGGCGGAGGGTTTGCCGCACTGTTGCTGGGCGCGGTGAGCGAGCAGGTGGCGGCACACGGCAGATGCCCGGTGCTGGTGGTGCGTGGCCGGCGGCGCGGCGGTCCCATCGCCGTCGGCGTGGACGGCTCACCCCGGTCACAGGCGGCGTTGGGTTTCGCGTTCGCCCGGGCCGCCGACCTCAACGTGCCGGTGCGGGCCGTCCACGCCTACACCCTGTCGATGGCCGTGCCGTCCTTCGGCTTCGTTCCCGACATCGGCGTCGAGCAGATCACCGAGGGGATCGAGCAGATGCTGACCGAGGCGCTGCGCCCCTGGCGGGAACGCTTCCCGACCGTACGGGTCACCACCCGGATCGTCGAGGACGTCCCCTCGGCCGCCCTGGTCGCCGAGTCCCGTGACTGTGGGTTGCTGGTGGTGGGTAGTCGGGGGCACGGCGGGTTCGTCGGTCTGCTGTTGGGTTCGGTGAGCCGGCACGCACTGCGGCACGCTGTCTGCCCGGTCGCGGTGGTGCGTTCCTGACCTGGCCGTTCCCCACTGTCCGGGCCGCGGGTCGGTACCCGGCCGACCCGCGGCCCTCAATGCCGCCAGGTCCATTCCCGCACGTCGCGCGGATCCTGCCCGTACATCCGGGTGTACCCGCGGGCCCGGATGCGTCGGTCAGCCATGTTCTGGCGCAGGTGGGCCGCACGTGAACTCAGTGCGGGCACCCGGTCGATGACGTCCATGACCAGGTGGTAACGGTCCAGATCGTTGAGCATCGCCATGTCGAACGGTGTGGTGGTAGTTCCCTCCTCCTTGTAGCCGCGGACGTGGATGTTGTCATGGTTGGTACGCCGGTAGGTCAGTCGGTGGATCAGGACGGGGTAACCGTGGTAGGCGAAGATCACCGGCCTGTCCCGGGTGAACAGACCGTCGAACTCCGCGTCGGGCATGCCGTGCGGGTGCTCACCGGGCGTCTGTAGCCGCATCAGGTCGACCACGTTGACCACCCGCACCCGCAGGTCGGGTAGGTGCCGGCGCAGCAGGTCGGCGGCGGCCAGGGTCTCCAGGGTGGGCACGTCCCCGGCGCAGGCCAACACCACGTCCGGCTCGTTACCGTGGTCGCTGCTGGCCCACTCCCAACTGCCGATACCACGGGCGCAGTGCGTGACCGCGTCCTGCATGGACAGCCAGTTCAACGTGGGCTGCTTGCCGGCCACGATCACGTTGATGTAGTGCCTGCTTCGCAGGCAGTGATCCATCACCGACAGCAGGGTGTTGGTGTCCGGTGGCAGGTACACCCGTACCACCTCGGCCTTCTTGTTCACCACATGGTCGATGAACCCGGGATCCTGGTGGGAGAAGCCGTTGTGGTCCTGCCGCCACACGTGCGAGGTGAGCAGGTAGTTCAACGAGGCGACGGGCCGGCGCCAGGGGATCTCCCGGGTGACCTTCAACCACTTGGCATGCTGGTTGACCATCGAGTCGACGATGTGGATGAACGCCTCGTAGCAGTCGAACAACCCGTGTCTGCCGGTGAGCAGGTATCCCTCCAGCCAACCCTGACACAGGTGCTCGCTGAGCACCTCCATCACCCGGCCGTCCGGGTCCAGGTGTTCGTCGGTGGGGCGCAGCGGCAACTCCCAGGTCTTGGAGGTGGCCTGGTACACCGCGCCGAGCCGGTTCGACTCGGTCTCGTCCGGGCTGAAGAGCCGCATGTTGTCGGGGTTCAGCCTGATGACATCACGCAGGTAGGCCCCCACCACGCGGGTGGCCTCGCTGCTGGCGTGCCCGGGGGTTGGAACCGCCACGGCGTACTCACGAAACTCCGGCAGCCGCAGCGGTCGCAGCACCACGCCTCCGTTGCTGCGTGGGTTCGCGCTCATCCGTCGCGGCCCGGTCGGCGTGTGCCGCAACACCAGAGGCACCGGGCGTCCCTGGTCGTCGAACAGTTCCTCGGGACGGTAGGACCGCATCCACCGCTCCAGTTCCGCCCGCCCGAGCGGGTCGTCCCGCACGTCGGCCAACGGAACCTGGTGCGACCGCCAGGTGCCCTCCACCGGGACACCGTCCACCTCGGACGGTCCGGTCCATCCCTTCGGGGTGCGAAGCACGATCATCGGCCAGGTCGGACGCTCGCGGACACCCTCGACGCGAGCCCGGTGCTGGATCGCAGCGATGTCGTCGGCGACCTGGTCCAGCACGGTTGCCATCCGCTGGTGCAGTTGGCCAGGCTCGTCACCCTCCACGTGGTACGGAAGGTGGCCGTACCCGCGAAGCAGGGCATCGAGTTGGTCCTGCGGCATCCGGGCCAGCACCGTCGGGTTGGCGATCTTGTACCCGTTCAGGTGCAGGATCGGCAGTACGGCACCGTCCCGGGCCGGGTTGAGGAACTCCGCGGAGTGCCAACTCGCGGCCAACGGCCCGGTCTCGGCCTCACCGTCACCGACCACGCAGCACACCAGCAGGTCCGGGTTGTCGAACGCCGCACCGTAGGCGTGTGCCAGCGAGTAACCCAGCTCCCCACCCTCGTGTATCGACCCGGGTACCTCCGGTGCCACGTGACTGGGGATACCTCCGGGAAAGGAGAACTGACGGAACAACGCGCGCATCCCATCGGTGTCCCGGGACACCTGTGGACAGATCTCGCTGTAGGTGCCCTCCAACCACGTGTTGGCCACCACACCGGGCCCGCCGTGTCCGGGTCCGATCACGTACATGGCGTCCAGGTCGCGGTCCACGATCAGTCGGTTCAGGTGCGCGTAGACGAAGTTCAGGCCCGGTGTGGTGCCCCAGTGTCCGAGCAGTCTCGGTTTGATGTGTTCGGCGAGCAACGGTTCCCGCAGCAACGGGTTGTCCAGTAGGTAGATCTGTCCGACCGACAGGTAGTTGGCCGCCCGCCATGCGGCGTCCACGGCCGCCACCGCCTCGGCGGACAGCGGAGCGTGCGGCGTGACCGCCACCAGGTGGGTGTCGATACGGGTCATCTGCTGCTCCCGGAGGACGGCACGACACAACGCGCTGACGCGGTCGTTCCAACGGTTCACCCCCGCGCGCCGACGAGCCAGGGTCCAACGACCCGGGCATGAAATGGCCATCGGTCAAACTCCCTCTCACCGACCGTGACCGGCTCTCCGAACCACCGTCCGCACACCGCCGGCGGCATACAGCCACCGACCAGGACGAATCACTCGGGTACCAGGTCCTTCGGCACGAGTCATCCGATCCGGGGTGCGCGCCGCGCCTGTCGGGATCACGATCGGAGGGCGCTGGTCAACCAGATCGAGGTCGGCCGGCCGTGGATGGCTGAGCGGTGCCGTGGGAGGCGAGATGGCGGACGAACCTGCGCCGCCGCCCGCCGGCGGGGATGCCCCGCCGCCGGACCCGTGCCCGGTGATCCCGCATGAGGCAGGCCGGGAGGGACCCTTCCCCGAGCAGGATGCTCCCGGCGGTGCCGTGCCGGGCGGTGGTGTCACCGGCGGCGATGCCCTCGGCGAGGGCGTGCTGGGCGACCTGGGACGGTTGCGCCTGGAGACCCTGCTGCGCGAACTGGTGGACCGGGCCAGCGAGGTCATCGACTCGGAGAGCCGACTGCACCGCCTGCTCGACGCGGTGGTGGGTATCGCCAGCAACCTGACCCTGCGTGAGGTGCTACGCAGCGTGGTGGAGTGCTCCTGCGAGTTGGTCGATGCCCGCTACGGCGCGCTGGGTGTGCTGGGCCGGGGCGGTGCCCTGGTGGAGTTCGTCCACTTCGGCATGGACGAACAGACCCGACACCGGATCGGCCCGCCGCCCACCGGTCGTGGGGTCCTCGGCCTGCTGGTCGAGGACCCCCGGCCGCTGCGGTTGCACGATTTGTCCGCTCACCCCCGCTCCGCCGGCTTCCCGGCCCACCATCCCCCGATGCGGTCGTTCCTGGGGGTGCCGGTGCGGGTGCGCGGCTCTGTCTTCGGCAATCTCTACCTCACCGAGAAGAGGGGCGGTGGAGACTTCACCGTTGAGGATGTCGACGCGGTCACCGCGTTGGCCGCCGCGGCGGGGGTGGCCATCGAGAACGCCCGGTTGTTCGAGGAGACCCACCGTCGGGAACTGTGGCTCCGGGCCAGCACCGAGATCACCACCGCGCTGCTGTCGGGGCGGTCCTCACGAACCGTGTTGGGACTGGTGGCCGAGCGGGCCCGCGCGGCCACCGGCGCGCAGTTCACCGCGATCGCACTGCCCGGCGACGGACCCGGCGATCTGGTGTTGGAGGTGGTGGACGGACCGACCACCGGCGGACTGGCCGGACGGTCCGTTCCGGTCCGTGGCTCGGTGTGTGGGGAGGTGTTCCGGCACGGCACGGCCCGGGTACTGGACGGCGCGACGGTGCACCGGTCGGGCTGGGCCGGCCCGGTGGACCCACCCGTCTCCGGGTCGGACCCTGGATCTGACGCAGGGCCAATGTTGCTCGTCCCACTGAGCAGTGGCGGCAGGGTCCTGGGCGTGCTGGTGGTGGCCAACCTGCCCGACTCCACCGAGTTCAGCGACCAGGAACTGCGGATGGCCGAGACGTTCGCCGGGCATGCCGCGTTGGCCCTTGAGTTCTCCCGGGCTCAGGACGACCGGCAACTCCTGGCCGTCTACGAGGATCGGGACCGGATCGCCCGGGACCTGCACGACCTGGTCATCCAGCGACTGTTCGCGATCGGTCTGGGCCTGCAGGGTGCCGCTCGGATGTCGGGACGCCGGGAGGTGGCCGAACGCCTCACCGGTTTCGTCGGTGACCTGGACGCCACCATCGGCGAGATTCGACGGACCATCTTCTCGCTCCGGTCGCCCGCCGAGCAGGTGACCAGTCTGCGCGCGCTGGTCCTGGCCACCTGCGCGGAGACCGCGGAGGCGTTGGGTTTCGAACCGCACCTGCGGATGGAGGGTCCGTTGGATCTGGCCACACCACCGACGCTGTATCCGCAGGTGGTCGCGACGCTGCGCGAGGCACTGAGCAACGTGGTCCGGCACTCGGGAGCCAACGGGGTGGAGGTCCGGGTACGGATCGACACCGAGCGGTCGATGCTGGCGCTGGTGGTGTCCGACGACGGTGCGGGTATGCCAGCGGACCAGGCACACCGCAGTGGGTTGGCCAACATCGCCGAACGGGCCCGCCTGCTCGGCGGTGAGATCAGCGTCGACTCGACACCCGGCCGGGGCACCACGGTGACCTGGCAGGTGCCACTGAGGTCCTTACCGGTGACGCGTCCGCGCCGGAATCGGCCTGGTGACCGTTCAGTTCGTCGCGCTCCTGCGACGGATCTCGGCGGCCAACACGGCAGCCTGGGTGCGGCGTTCCATGCCCAGTTTCATCAGCAGGTTCGAGACGTAGTTCTTCACCGTCTTCTCGGCCAGGAAGAGTCGCTCACCGATCTGCTTGTTGGTCAGGCCCTCACCCACCAGGTCGAGCACCCGACGCTCCTGGTTGGACAGGGATGCCACCCGCTCATCCCGCTTGGGTCCCTCCCGCAACCGGGTCAACACGGCCTGGGTGACCTGCGGGTCGAGCAGTGACCGACCGGCCGCCACGTGCCGCACCGCCTCCACGAAGTCATCGCCATGCACCTGTTTGAGCACATATCCGGCAGCACCAGCCATGATCGCGGAGAACAACGCCTCGTCGTCGTCGTAGGAGGTCAGGATCAGGCACGCCAGGTTCGGGTCACGAGACCGCATCTCTCGGCACACGTCGATGCCGGACCCGTCGGGTAGCCGGGCGTCCAGAATGGCCACCGTCGGCCGCAGGGCGGGAATCCGTCGAAGTGCCTCCCCGACCGAGGCAGCCTCCCCCACCACCTCGATGTCCGGTTCGGACTCGAGCAGGTCACGCAGCCCTCGCCGCACCAGTTCGTGGTCGTCCAGCAGGAACACCCGGACCGGCTCAGATGACGGGCTGTCGGTCGAGGACTCGCTCATGCGCTCAGTCTGCCCCGGGACCGGCCCGCCCGCGAGGGCTCCCGACCCGGGGCGTTGGGGACCTTGGTCCCTGACCGTCGCCAGGGTTGGTGATCCCGCCGGTTCACCCTCCCAACCGTGGGGTGAGGGCCGGCCGCTCGCCCAGCGCGGGAAGGCCGATCCGGAACAACAACTGTGGCTGGCCGGCATCAGGTCGCCGTTCACGCAGTAGTTCGGCCATCAGTGCCCTGGCGGAGGGCACCTCCAGCGGAGGGGTGAGCGGGGAGACCGCCAACCCCTCCATCTCGGCGACCAGGAGCACCCGGGCGGTCGCCTCACCAGCCCGCAACCAGTCCGATCGGTCGTCACCCCGGGTACACAGCACGGCCAGGGTGGGATGCTCCACCGCCTCGTCGTCGTGCATTCGGCCTGGCGCCGTGATGGTGAAATCCCGGATGGCCGGCGTGCGGACACCACCCGCCGTGGTGACCGACCCGGGCGGCACACCGAGACCCTCCGGTGCGTTCGGAGCCACCCACCGTGCCAACTCGGCCCGGTAGCCAACGTCGGCCCCCTGCACCCGGGTGGCATGGTCGACCAGGGCGGAGACGCGCAACCAGTCGACCGGGTCCTCCACCACGTACAGCACCGCGTCCTCGAAACGCGCCGCGGCCTCCAGTTCGGCCAGGCGATCGTCGGACACCGGACGAGCCTGGAACGGCCGACGGTCGGTGCGCCGACGGGTGGCCGCGTTGGCCATCCGCAGGTCCCGGTCCTCGGGTGACACCCGACCGAGCAGCCGCAGCCGGGCCAGATGATCTGGGTTGCCCGGGTCGGGGAAATGCGAGGTCCGTACCCCCCAACCAGCGGCCACCAGCGCGGTGCGGGCGTGCTGTAGCGCCGCACCACAACTGATCAGCAGTTCACGCCCGTCCGGGTCGACCACCGGCAGGCGGCGGTCCGGCGCGGCATACAGGTCCAGGCCGGTGCCGATGGTCTCCCACCGCCACGGTTGGGTGTTGTGTACCGAGGGCGCTCGTGCCGCCAGCGAGACGGCGACCCGCAACGCCTCGGGGGGTTCACCACCGGCCAGCGGCAAACCCGGTGGTATCGATGCGGTGCGGCTGATACTGATTCCACGAATCAGCGGATCGGCCAGCAGGACCAACTCTCCGACTCCGCTGAGCCAGTCCTCGGTGGCCCGGGCACAGAGCCTGTCCACCAACCGGTCGTCCGAACTGATCAGGCGGGCACTGCCGGTCACCAGCACGCTCCAGCCGGCTCCGGTTCGTTCGTCGATGTCGTCTACCTGGACGGAGAGGATGTCACCGGTGCGAATCGGGTCCGGTTCGGCGACCCGGACCACCACCTGCCGACCTTCGGCGACGAACGGCACCGGTTCGGCGGCAGGTAGTGCCCCCCGGGTGGTGATGAGCCGCCCCCGGCGAGCTGAGGCGAGCCGGGCCAGGCTTTCCTCACTCGACAGCGCCGATCGTCCCGAACCTCGCACGGCGGTCATCCGGGTCTCCTGCCTCGTGATGCTCCTGTCCCACATCCTGGCCGGGCTGACAGCCCCCGGGCAGGGCCGCAGGTCCCCTTCTGATCGGGCCGTCCGAACGGGCACCGCCGGCCGTCGGACCGGCCCGGACACCGTGGCCCGCCCTGTCACCTGACCACCGACCACGTCGTCACCCCGGTCGCCGGGCCGTGCTCCGTCAGGCGGTCGAGACCAACCGATAGTCGGGACCTAGGTCCCCGACCCGGACGACCAGCGGCACGGTCGGGCGGGCCGACCTGCCGGTCACGCAACCGACCTTCGGTCTCAGGGCCGGGCGGAACGGCGGGCCAACGCACGAGCGGTCTCGTCGACCCCCCAGACGATCACCGGAAAGGGCACCAGCAGCAGCAGAAACCACCACGGTGGAGCCGCGGTGTCAAAGATCCGCTGCAGCGGCGGAAGGAAGACCAGAGCGGCCGCGAAGGCGATCTCGAACACGAACCCCGCCAGCAGCAACGGGTTGGTGGTCAGCCCCACCTCGCGCAGGGACGCCCGTTCGGTTCGAGCCGCGAGTGCGGTGCCGACCTGACAGGCCACGATGCCCGCGAAGGTGGCGGTGGTGGCCTGTCGGTACGCGTGGTGCAGTGCGGTCCCGGTGCCCACGGGGTCGCCCGGATGCCAGCCGGCCGACAGCAGTACGGCGAGGAACCCGCCCAGGGTCAGCACCGCCGACACCGTCCCCATGAGGGCCCAGGCCCGGGCCAACAGCCGACCGGTGATCACGTTCTCCCCACGGCGTCGGGGCGGTCGGGACATCAGGCCCGGCTCGGCGGGTTCACGGCCGAGCGCCAGCGCCGGAAGGGTCTCGGTACCCAGGTCTATCGCCAGGATCTGCAACACGGTCAGCGGCAGCGGTACCGATCCGCCCGACAACGCGAACAACAGGAACGGCACCACCTCGGGAACCGCGTGCGCGAAGATGTAGAGGATGAACTTGCGCACGTTGTCGTAGACCCGTCGCCCCTCCCGGATGGCGGCGACGACGGTGGCGAAGTTGTCGTCGGTGAGCACCATGGTGGCCGCCTCCCGGGCCACGTCGGTGCCGCTCACCCCCATCGCGACCCCGATGTCGGAGCGACGCAGCGCCGGTGCGTCGTTGACTCCGTCGCCGGTCATGGCGACGACCTCGTCCTCGTGACGCAGCGCGTCGGCGATCCGAAGTTTCGTCTCCGGCGAGCTGCGTGCGAACACGATCTCCTGGCCGGAGGCGAGCAGCCGGTCCAGATCTGGTTCGCTCATCCTGTCCATCTGCGCACCGTCGATGACGCGGTGCGCGTGAAGGCCCACCCGACGGGCGATCTGGGCTGCGGTACGACCGTTGTCGCCGGTCACCACGTGCACGGTCAGGCCGGCCGTGTGGCATGCCGCAACCGCCGCGGGCACCTCCGGCCGCGGCGGATCGAGTAGTCCAACCAGGCCGACCAGGCACAACCCTGACTCCGCATCGTTCCGCTCGGACGGTATCTGGTCACCGGTCAGCCTCCGACTGGCAAAGGCGAGTACCCGCAGGCCGTCGGAGGCCAACTCGTCCTGCATGCGTGCGGCCTGTTCGCGGCCTGCCGGGTCCATCGGTCGAGCCGTGCCGTGTGGGCCGAGCATGTGTGTGCAGCGCGGCAGTACCTCCTCGGAGGCGCCCTTGGCGTGCACCACCAACCCGACACCGTCGACGGCGTCGACCGTGGACATCCTCTTCAACCGGGGATCGAACCGGAACAGCATGCGCCGGTGCCGTTCCCGTTCGTCGGCACCGGTGTCGACACCCTGTTCGGCCGCGTACCGCAACAGGGCGATCTCGGTGGGGTCACCGTGCGCCCGGTTCGCATCGACGAGTTCGGCGACGTTACACACCGCCATCGTCTCGACCAGTTCGGGCGGCGGTCTGTCGGTTCCCTCCCGCGGTGACCACCAGCGGGTGACCCGCATCGAGTTCTGGGTCAGGGTTCCGGTCTTGTCGGTGCAGATCACCGTGGTCGAGCCCAGCGTCTCCACCGCCGAGAGCCGCCTGACCACCGCACCGCGTCGGGCCAGCGACCGAACCCCGACCGCCAGCGCGAGGGTGATGGTGGGTAGCAGCCCCTCGGGAACGTTGGCAACCAACAGCCCGACGGCGAAGACGAAGGCGTCCTGTAGGGGCAGCCCGGCCAGTGTGCCCAGTGGCAGGAAGGCCGCGCCGACTCCCACTGCCACCACGGCGATCAGCCAGGCCACCCGACGGACCTGCCGTTCGAGTGGGCTCTGCTCGGTGGTGACCCGTTCGGACAGTGCCGCGATCCGACCGAGTTCGGTGTGTGTACCCGTGGCGAACACCACCGCCCGCGCGGTGCCGGCCACGCAGGAGGTGCCGCTGAACACCACATCGACAGCGTCGATCAGTCGGACGTGCACGGCCGAGGGATCGGCCTGTCGGGATACCGGCTGGGACTCGCCGGTCAGGGCGGACACGTCCGCCTCGACAGCGCCGGACAGCAGCCTGGCATCGGCGGAGATACGGTCTCCCTCGTCGATCACCAGTACGTCACCGGGGACCAGTTCCTCAGCCCGCACGGTTGTGCGGCGCCCGTCACGTAGCACGGCGGCGTGCGGGGGCAGGAAGCCGCGTAGCGCCTCCACCGCACGCTCGGCCTGCTGCTCCTGCGCGAAGGCCAGGCCGGCATTGAGCACGATCACGGCCACGATCGCCGCCCCCAACACCGGCGTACCGGCGATGTAGGCAAGCACCGCCGCCACCCACAGCAGCAGGGCCAGTGGATGCACGAACTGTCGTAGCAGGGCGCGCGTCCAGAGTCGACGGCCCCGCCGGCGGAGCACGTTTGGTCCGTAGACCTCAAGCCGCCGACGAACCTCGCGCTCGGACAGTCCATCCGGGCTGGTACGCAGGTGTGCCAGGAGCAGGGCCAGCGGTTCGGCCGGGTTGGGCTCGGCCATGGAGGTCGGCGGTGGGTCCGATTCGGGTCCACGGCCGTGACCAGCCCTGCCGTGGTGGTGACCATGGTCAGCATCCGGACGGTCACGGCTCACCCCACCACCGCACACCAGCGTTGGCCGTGACGGACAGGGGCGAACGGCCTCATCCAACCCGGTCGGTCGGGCCGCCACCTCCGGTCCGGTGTGCTCGGACGGTCATCCTGTCCGTACCGCCGGATGTTCCACCGGGTTCCGGTCGCCTCCGCGTTCGGACGGTGGACCGAGGCTGGGAGAGTCGGGGGTCTCAGCCAGCGCCGAGCGAGCGGTTCTGCGCGAGCGTCGCCCACAGCATCCGGCGGGTCGAACACCAGGACTCGTCGCGGGAGCGCAACCGTAACGGCCACCAACGATGGGTCGAACAGATCCGACACCGACCGTTCTCGTCGGGCTCGTGCATCGCGGCGACAGCCAGCACCGTCCGACCCAACACAACCGGTTCGGCGTCGGCGATCAGGAACGGCAGTGGGTCGCTGTGTGGGGTCGCCACCAGGCGCGAGCCACCGTCACGCACGTGTGACGCGGCATCCTGGCTCACTTTCATCCCTGCGCCCCGGCCAGCGCCGCCAGATCCACCTGGATGTTCCTCGTCGAACACGGTCCCGTCCTTCCAACCGTTCGTGTTGGCGTGCTGGCCATGGACGGTATGCGGATCAAGGCGTAATACGTCCGCATGTGCGGACACTGTTTAAATTCGTCCGAACGGGCTAGGGTCTCACAGCACAGCCGGCCTGGTTGCCGTAACCCGGACTGCCCCACCCGGGGTATCCCCCACACCGCCAGGCCCGTGCCGGTACAGCCGAACCCCACCGACGGGAGTCGTGGTTCGTGGACGGACACGGCGCGGACCGCACGGTGGCCAGGCGGCCCGGCCTCGTGTCACAGGTCCATGTCCCGGTGCAACCCAGGCCCGGGTACCACCGGCCGGGCCTGGCCAGCCTGGCCAGCCTGCTCAGGGCCGGCGCTGGGAGGGCTGGTTCCGGACGCCCATCCGATGAGCCATTCCGCGCAGTTCCACTCCTCCGGCCGACATCTGCGCGCGACGCAACAGGTCCGAGACGATCTCCCGGGCGAACGGATTGTTGCGCACCCGAACCGGCGCCAGACTTTCTGCCTCCAGCAACGCACGCAGTGCGTCGTCGCGGTGCCGGGTCTGGGCCAGCGCCCGGCCCAGGTCCACGTAGTACGAGGAACGGCGCGAGCGCACCGGGATCTGACGCGGGTCGATCCGGTTTCCGATCTCGATGGCCCGGCCTGCCTCACCGGCCTCCACGGCTATCGACACGTTCCACAGGTCGACGTTGACCGGGCCGAAGGCCAGCCAGAAGGCGTTGCACTCCCCGGTGCGGTCGGCCACCTGACGTGCCTCGGCCAGGGGCGCGTCCGCGTCCTGTCGGCGACCGGAGGCCACCGCCGAGAACGCGGCGGTCAGACACTGCATGCCGTAGACCTGAAGGCCCTCCTTGGTCCCCCGTGGCACGGTGTCGCTGGCCGCCTCGGCGATCTGCGCGGCACCGGTGTTGGCGCCCAGCGACAGCAACCCCTGCGCGACGCTGAACGCGGCGACCGCGCTCCACAGCGGATCCTCCACGCGCAGCGCCGCCTGTCGTCCCCGATCGGCGGCGATCCAGGCCAGGTCCGCGGCGTTGAGGTTCTTCAACCACAGCACGGCTACCTGGGCCACCAGCACGATCAGACGCAGTGCCCGCTGACTGTCCGGACCACCGGCGCCGGCTATGGCGTGTAGGTCACGGATCAGGTCCGGCAGGAGCTTGCCGACCTCCTGGTACTCACAGGCCTGGCGCAGGTCAAGCGTCCGCCTGGTCAACCGCTCCAACTCGTCCAGGGAGCGGGGGGAGACATGTTCGGCCACGTCCAGCCCGGAGCTGACCAGGGCAAGCCGAACATCGGCGACCGCGGCGTGCGCGGCCGAACTGGTCGGGTCGTCCGGTGGGAACTGTTGCCCGATCAGTTCGTTCACCGAGACCCGAAGAACCTCGGCCAGCGCCGAGATGTGCGAGCGTCGCTCCAGCCTGCGCCTGCCGTTCTCGATGTCGGACAGGAAGGACTTCGATAAGCCGGCCAGCTCAGCGCAGACCCGGACAGACAACCCGCGACGTTCCCGATAGGCGCGAACCCTGTTCCCGATCTCGCTGCCCGACACGGGTGCTCACCTCCGTCACAGCGGTCCACATACTCACCGGCGTCGGAGCGACCTCCGCGCCGGTTCTCCCCAGCCGCGGGGCGTGGTCAAGGCTACCCCCGCCGATATAGCGCCATAGCAGACGTAACCATCACAGAAGAGCCACGATAACCAGACCACCCGCCGGTGCGTCAACCCAGCACGACGTCGGCGGCCGACCGGACAGGAGGGCTGGGCACCTCCGAGGTCGGATAACCGACCCGCACCACGAACTGTGGCGCACCGGGCAACCGCAACGCGGAGGCCAGTGCCTCCCGCAGCCGTGGAACCTCGACAACCTGGGTCAGCGTCGAGGCGACCAAACCCCGTGCGGTGGCGGCCAACAGCAGCCGATGCAGTGCCTGACCGGCCGCCAGCCAGCCCCGGGGATCGTCCGACCTGGCACCAACGACCAACAACAGGTCACGGTGTGGATCACCGTCGACAGTGTCTGGACGAACCAGACGGGTACGCCACAACCCCGGCGCGGGCGGGTGCTCGGCGGCACCGTCCCGACGCACGCCCGGTACACCCCGGCCGACGGGGACCCGACGGTTCCAGGTCGCAACCTCGTCGCGATAGGCCCGGCCGCGCGCCAGCACCTCGGCGGCCCGGTTGGTCAACCCGGTAAGGGCCTCGCGCTGGGCCGTCGAGCGGACATCCCGCACCCAGGCATCCTCGGCCCGCACCGCCGTCTCCAGTTCGGCCGTCACGTGGTCAGGTACCTCGCGTGGCACGAACGGCCCGGGATGCCAACGCCGCCGGGGCATGACCTCGAACAGGTGTTCCTCCTCCGCGCTGGCCTCGTACGGTGGGCCGGCCAGCACGGTCGCCAGGTGGCTGGGGGTGTCCGGATCGGGCAGCAGCGGTACCACGGCCTGGTGGCCCTGCATCGCCACCGCCAACCGGATACCGAACAACGCCGCGCCGCAGGAGATCGTCGCCTCCCGTCCGTGCGGGTCGATCAGCGGCAGGGCCCGACTGGTGTCCCGGTACAACTCGACCCGATCGGGCCGGACCCGCAGCAGCCACGGTTGCGCGTTGTGCAGGGACGGCGCGGACATGACCGCCCGTGCCACCATGTTGCGGTCCTGGTCGTGGTCACGACCCACCAGGCCCCTCGCGGGCTGTTTCCGTTGTGCGTCGGCGAGGGTCTGGGTCGCGTGTCGCTCGTCGAACGTCACGCGTTCCTCTCCGTCGCGACCACCGTGCGTACCCGTGGGCGTGCCTGCCCACGGATCGCCGGTCACCCTTCTCATCGTCGTCTCCTTCATCGGTGGTCACGTTCCACGCTAGGCCGGCGCGGTGGCCCACAGCAGGGTCCAAGGTCCTGCCCTGCCCCGGCCGGGTGTCCCTGGCCGGTCACCCACCGCGCGGAGCCGAACGTGCGGTCGATCGATGCGTCCGAGGCCGTCGACCAGCACATCGGTCTGTTCGGGACCATCGGCCCGGTCCCCACACAACCGGTGGCCGGCCACGCCGAGGCGGCCCGGCCCGCCACGATCGGGTACGGGTGCCCTCCCGGGGTGCTGACCGGTGGCGGGCCACCCGGCGTGGTGCTCCCATGGTTTTGACGGAGGGATGCCGGTGCGGATTCTCGTGGTGAACGCCGGATCGTCCAGCCTGAAGTTGCGCCTGCTCGACCCGAACGACCAGGTGTTGGCCGGCACGGACATCGATCCCTGGGACGGCACGGACGAGGAGCCCGTGGCCCGGTTCGTCGACCAGGTCGGGCAGGTCGACGCGGTGGGTCACCGGGTGGTGCATGGCGGCGCGACCTTCACCGGGCCGGTCCGCGTGGATGCACCGGTACGTGAGCGGATCGCGGCACTGACCGAACTGGCGCCGCTGCACCAACCTCGCGCGCTGGCCGCCATGGACGCCACCAGCGCGGTGCTGCCCGCGGTCCCCACGGTGGCCTGCTTCGACACGGCCTTCCACGCCACCATGCCGGCGGCCGCGGCCACCTACGCCCTGCCCACAGCCTGGCGGCGGCGCTGGGGGCTACGCCGTTACGGCTTTCACGGGCTGTCGCACGCCTACGCCTCCCGACGGGCGGCCGAACTGGTCGGTGGTCCGCGCGACGCACTACGGGTGGTCAGTTGCCATCTGGGGGCAGGCGCCTCCCTGGCAGCCGTGCACGCCGGCCAGTCGATGGACACCACGATGGGGTTCACCCCGCTGGACGGTCTGGTCATGGCGACCCGCTCGGGCAGCGTTGACCCGGGTCTGGTGCTGTGGCTGGTCGACCACGCCGGCCTGCCCGCGTCGACCGTGTCGCACGGGCTGGAGCGTGACTCCGGGCTGGCCGGGTTGGCCGGGCTGGCCGCAACGCGGCAACCGGACGGGCCGCCGGGACGTGCCCGTGGTGACATGCGGGGAATCCGGGCGGCGGCCGACCGTGGTGACGCCGACGCACGCCTGGCGATCGCCGTGTACCAACACCGGCTGCGTCAGCAGATCGCCGCGATGTGCGCGGCCATGGACGGCCTGAACCTGCTGGTCTTCACCGGAGGGGTGGGCGAGCATGACGCGCGGCTACGCCAGGAGACCACCGCCGGACTCGGCTTCCTCGGTGTGGCCGTTGACCCGCGCCGCAACCGGAAGGCCGCTGGCGACACCGAGGTGAGCGCGCCGGGTTCACCGGTGCGCACCGTGGTGGTCACCGCCCGGGAGGACGTCGAGATCGCCCGACAGACCCGGGCGGTGGTCGAGCCGACCGAACGCACCGAACAAACCGAACAAGTCGGATGGGCCGGATGGGTCCAACGAGGCGGCTGATCGACTCGTTGGTGACCGACCGCAACAGGTTCCGGCGACTCCCACTCGACGGCGGCGTGACGGTGACCCCTCAGCGGCTCAGGTCGGCGTGCTGGTGGGTGACCCCCTCGATGTCGTGGGCGGCGGCGTGCAGCAACCGGTGGGACAGTTCGGACAGCGCCCGTGCCACGGCCAGTTCGTCACCGATCTCCGGAACGTTCAGGTCGTCGGGGTTACGTCGCGCAGTGCCGTGCCCGCTCATCGCGAACCCGCCCCCGGGAGTCAGCCGAGCCTCGGCTCGGGTGGCGTTGTCGTGCTCGTCAATGATGATGTCCACGTTCCATCGTTTGAGCATCGTCATCGTTCGCCTCCTGTGCTCGGACCGGAGCCGGGCGTGATGTCACACGCCCGGCAGTTCGACCATGTGGACATGGACCGGCCTGGTCAGGCCAGGATGTCCCCGGTGTCCCCGGTGTTCTCGACGTTGCGTTCTGCCGACCACCACGGTCAGTCGGCACGCTCGACCGGGACGGCCCGCACCTCGTGCTCCTCCTCGGCCATCGGCACCGTCACCTCCAGGATGCCGTCGCTGTACCGGGCGGTGATGCGTGACTCGTCCGCGCCCTGCGGCAGTACGATCCGCCGGCTGAACACGCCGTAACGAAACTCCGACCGGCCGCGGTCGCGCTTCTCCTCGCGCCGCTCGGCCTCGATGCTCAGCACGCCCTCGTCCACCTTCACGCTGACATCGCGGTCCGGGTCGATACCCGGCAACTCGGCACGAATCTTGTAGTTGCCGTTCTCGCCGAAGTCCTCGACCCGGATTCCCCTGGGGTTGACCTGCGGCCAGCCGAACATCCCAGGGATGTTCTCTGCCCAGTCGAACAGGTCTGGAATGCCGCGCCTCGGCTCGCGCCGCTGTTCGGTGGTCATGTCATCCTCCTCGTGTGTCCGGCTACACCACCCAGCACACGACCGGACGCTGCGTCGCGAAAGGGCACACCTACCCCGGGCCCCGGGGCTTTGGGCCACCACCCCGGCCCGGTCGCCCGAAACGCTCTGTCAGTCGGTGGAGAGTGGGTCGAAGGGCCTTCCCGGGCAGGACCTCCGGCCCTGATCTGGTCAACCGGAAACCCGGGAACATCGACGTTGGCAGAAGTTCGGACCGGTCCGGGCAGGTGATGCTGTGCGTTCAGTCCGTGAACCTGGCAGGTTGGCCAGGGCCCCCGCGTGGGTGACCTGCCTTGGGACCCCTGGCCGACGCTGGTTCGTCGTTCCTCGGCTGCTGACCTCGCACCGGTCGGCGGACCAGGTCCGTCCGGCGCGGCCGGGGCGGCCCGTACCGGGACCGCCCGCGCTGACCGGATGAGCCGCCCAGGACGGGCGGCCACGCCGCCCTGGTCGCCACCGGACAAGGCCGAGGGTCCGGTCATGGACCTGGCCAGGCTCGACGCGGTGATCTTCGACATCGACGGTGTGGTCACCGACACCGCGCACGTCCACGCCGGGGCCTGGAAACGCACCTTCGACAGCCTGCTCCGAAGACGGGCGGAACAGACCGGAGTGCCGATGAGGCCGTTCGACATCCGCAACGACTACCTGCGCCATGTGGACGGCCGACCCCGGATGGACGGGCTGCGTGGCTTTCTGGCCTCCCGTGGCATCACGCTGTCCGACGGGCAGGACACCGACGAGGCAGGTCTCGACTCGATCCACGCGATGGCCAAACTGAAGAACACCTACTTTCTGGACCTGTTGCGCCGGGACGGGGTGAACGTCTTTCCGTCCACCGTGGAGGTTGTTCGCGAACTTCGTCGCCGCGGAGTACGGACCGCGGCGGTGTCGGCCAGTCGCAACGCGGGCCAGGTTCTGGCGGCGGCCGGGGTGACCGACCTGTTCGAGGTTCGGGTGGACGGACAGGACTCCGCCCGGCTCGATCTTGCCGGTAAGCCGGATCCGGCGATGTTCCTGGAGGCGGCCCGACGGTTGGACCTTCCGCCGGACCGTGTCGCGGTGGTGGAGGATGCCCTGGCCGGTGTTCAGGCCGGTGCGCGCGGTGGGTTCGCCCAGGTCGTGGGGGTGGACCGGGGCACCCAGGAGGACGACCTACGCCGGTCTGGTGCGGACACCGTGGTGAAGGACCTCAGTCAGCTCACCCTGGTCGGAAGGTCGCCATGAGCAACTGGCTGCTGACCTACGAGGGATACGACCCGGCCACCGAGGGCCTGCGGGAGTCCCTGTGCACCCTGGCGAACGGATACCTGGGTACCCGTGGCGCCACGCCCGAGTCCTGTGCCGACGACGTGCACTACCCGGGCACCTACATCGCCGGCCTGTACAACCGGATGCGCTCGGAGGTGGCCGGTCGGAGCGTGGAGAACGAGGACCTGGTCAACGTACCGAACTGGCTGCCGACCACCTTCCGGATCGACGAGGGTGAGTGGTTCAACCTGGACCAGGTCGAGGTTCTCGACTACCTCCAGGAGTTGGACACCAGGCGGGGGATGTTGACCCGTCTGCTCCGGTTCCGGGACGAGGTTGGGCGGGTGACCAGGCTGGCCCAACGTCGGCTGGTGTCCATGGACGACCCGCACCTGTGTGGGCTGGAGACCACCATCGCCCCGGAGGGCTGGTCCGGTCGGGTCGAGGTGCGTTGCGCGCTGGACGGAAGGGTCACCAACCAGGGCGTACCCCGGTACCGCAACCTGAACGGCGACCACCTCGTGCCGGTGGCCGACGGGCACGACGGCGAGGTCATCTGGCTCCAGGTGGAGACCCAACAGTCCCGGGTCCGGATCGCCGAGGCAGCCCGGATCCGACTCACCGGTGGCGTCGGTGCGGTCGAAAGCAGGTTCCGGCGGGCCGACGGGTGGGTGGCGATGACCCTGGCGGTCGACGTGACCGAGGAGACCCCGGTGGTCGTCCAGAAGGTGGTGACCATCTACACCTCACGTGACCCGGCCATCACCGAGAGCCTGGACGCCGCGCAGCAGGCGATCGAACGGGTGTCCGACGACTTCAACACCCTGTTGGACCACCACGCCCTGGCCTGGCTCCGGATATGGAACAAGTCCAACGTGACCATGGACAGCAGGTCGGACCGGATCCTGAACGTGCACCTGTTCCACCTGTTGCAGGTCTGTTCCCCGCACATCGTGGACCTGGACGTGGGCATGCCGGCACGCGGACTACACGGCGAGGCATACCGGGGGCATGTCTTCTGGGACGAGCTGTTCGTGTTCCCGTTCCTGAACGCGCACTTCCCGCAGGTGGCCCGAGCGCTGTTGATGTACCGGTACCGGAGGTTGCCCGCGGCCCGGTGGGCGGCCCGTCAGGAGGGCTACATCGGCGCGATGTTCCCGTGGCAGAGCGGCACCGACGGCCGCGAGGAGACCCAGATCGTGCACCTGAACCCGAACTCGGGACGATGGTTGCCGGACAACTCCCGGCTCCAGCGACACGTGAACGTGGCAATCGCCTACAACGTCTGGCAGTACTACCAGAAGACCGGCGACCTACAGTTCCTCTCCAACCACGGCGCGGAGATGATCCTGGACATCGCCCGGTTCCTGTCCAGTCTGACCACCTACAGCCGGACCCTGGACCGGTACGAGATCCGGGGTGTGATGGGACCGGACGAGTACCACGACGCCTACCCCGACTCCGACCGGGGCGGCATCGACAACAACTCCTACACCAACGTGATGGTGGTGTGGGTGATGCACCGGGTGCGTGACGTGTTCAGGATCCTGCCGGAGCAACGGGTGCAGGAGCTACGGGAGTATCTCCACATTGACGGCCCCCTGCTGGAACGTTTCGAGGACATCTCCCGACGGATGTACGTTCCGTTCCGCAACGGCGTGGTGGAGATCTTCCAGCGGTACGGAGAGCTCCAGGAACTCGACTGGGAGGGACTGCGGGCCAGACACGGCGACATCCGCCGGGCCGACCGGGTGCTGGAGTCCGAAGGGGACAGCACGAACCGGTACCAGGTGACCAAACAGGCCGGTGGTATGACGATGCTGGCCTACCTGCTGTCGGAGCAGGAGATCCTCGACATCATGGTGTCCCTCGGGTATGACTGCGACCAGGAGTGCATCGACCGGTCGATCGCGTACTACCTGCCCCGCACGTCGCACGGGTCCACCCTCAGCGCGGTGGTGCACGCCTGGGTGCTGGCCCGACGGGACCCGGACCTGGCCTGGCAGTTCTTCCAGGACGCACTGGCCGCCGACGTCGCCGACGTGCAGGGCGGTACCACCCCGGAGGGCATCCACCTGGGCTCGATGGCGGCCACCATCGACCTGGTGGAGCGCGGGTTCACCGACATGGAACTGCGTAGGGACAGGCTGTTGGCCGGTGAACCGGGCGACGGGGAGACCATGTCGATGGACTTCTCCTACCGTGGCCACGCCGGTGTGCTGACGTTCTCCCCCGACCAGGTAACCCTCGACATGCGTCAGCCCGGTATCCGGCCGACCACCATCACGCTGGGCGGCCAGAACCGGTCCGCCGGACAGGGCCGGTCAGGCGCCGGGCACGGTTGAGTCGACCGCCGTGCCGCGTCAGGTCCGGCTGGTCGCGGACGAACCAGGTCATCCGCCCGCCGTGGTCAGGATCGGCTCGGACATGTCGAGGGAGAGGTGGTCACGCAGCGCGCCACGCCCCAGCGCGGTGAGCGCGACCGCGCGGGTACTGCCGATCCGGACGATCCAGCCGACCTCGAACGCGTGGCCACACAGGGCGGCACCGACCGCTCCGGCCAGGTGGGGGCGGCGTTCGGTCCAGTCCAGGCAGGAACGCACCGCGGGGCGCCGGGTACCCGCCGGCACGGTGATGCCCAGGTCGGCCAGCCATGCCGCGCCACGGTCGGTCAGCGCCAGTCCACTGTCCCAGGCCAGCAGTTCACGGTCGGTCATCGCGGTGGTGACCGCCACACCCAGGGCACCGGCCAGGTGGTCGTAGCAGGTACGGGCGCGGGCCAGCGCGTTGCGGCGGCCGGCGGCCGACAGGGAACGGACCGGGGTGGGCAGTGAGCCGCGCGGTGCCATCGCGGCAAGGCTCTCGACGAGTTCGGCGATGTCCGGTCCGGCCATACGTACGTAGCGATGGCGCCCCTGGCGTTCCTGGACGAGCAGGCCACCGGCGACCAGCAGGTTCAGATGTTCGGTCGCGGTGGAGGCGGCCACCCCGGCGTGCCGGGCCAGTTCGGAGGCGGTCCAGGCCCGGCCGTCCAGCAGGGCCAGGCAGAAACCCGCCCGGGTCGGGTCAGCCAGCAACCGGGCGAAGCCAGCCAGGTCCTGCCCTCGCACGGGCGTGGAGGGCGTGGTGGACGGGTCGGGCGTGCTCATCACCGGGCATCCTCCCGCACGCACCGTTCGGCCGTCACCGAAGGGTCCAGCTCCTAGCCTCGGGCGTCGTGAACACGGCAACCCACACCACCGACAGTGTCGGTAACCCGGAGAACACCGCCCCCGAGCATGTGGTGATCACCCCCAGCGTCCTGTACTTCGGTACCCCGGTCGCCCTGCTGTCCACCGAGAACGAGGACGGTTCGTTCAACCTCGCCCCGATGTCGTCGGCCTGGGCGCTGGGCGACGTGGTGGTGCTGGGTCTGGGCGTGCGGGGCCAGACCGGGCTGAACCTGGCCGTCCGCCCGGATCTGGTGATCAACCTGCCCGGCCCGTGGCAGTGGCCGGCGGTGGAACGCCTGGCCCCGTTGACCGGACGGAACCCGGTGCCAGAAGCCAAACGGGGCACGTTCCGTTTCGAGCCGGACAAGTTCGGCGCCGCCGGGCTGGGTCCGCAGCCGTCAGAGTTGGTCCGGCCGCCCCGGGTGGCCGAGTGCCCGCTGCAACTGGAGGCTCGGGTGGTCACGATCGGTCCCGACGCGGCCGGGGACTTCCTGATCGCTCAGGCCCGGGTGCTGCGGGTGCACGCCGACCGACGCGTCGTTGTGCCCGGTACCCAGCACGTCGATCCCGCACTGTGGAGCCCGCTTATCTACAACTTCCGCCACTACTTCGGCCTCGGCCCCGAACTCGGCCACACCTTCCGCTCCCAGACACCACGCGCCTGAACCGAAACGGCTGGTGTCACCCCGAACCCGCCCGTAACGTTCGACTCCGCCAGTGCTCTGGTTCCCTTCCACCCGAGGCGCTCTTTTGAGCTGGTGATAATCTGCGGGGCTTTTCGGTCGACGCCGCGTCCATCAGGCCGCGCCAGCCCGCCGACACCGGTCCGCCCGCGCTCCCACGGAGAGACATGACAGTGTTCGACCCCGCGATGATGAACCCGAGCAGCGTCCGGGTTCTGTGGGAGGGCATATCCCATGACATGGCGAACCTCGCCACGGGTGGGCGAGTGATCTCGGCGAGCTATCGGATCACCGGGGACGCCCTGCACTTCGCCTCGGGCGTCGTGTCGAGTCGCGAGGAGATGGTGCCGCTGTGGGCGGTACGGGACGTTGACCTCGTGCAGACCATCGCCCAGAAGGCGCGCGGCGTGGCGGACCTCCACCTGAAGATCGATCCAATGGCGGGCGTGTTCGGTCAGGCCGCAGTCATACTGAGATCGATCCGCGACGCCAGGGCGGTACGCAACCTTCTCCTCCAGCAGGCCAACGCTGTGCGTGCCTACTGGAACCAGCGCCGTCACGACATGGAGATCGAACGTCAGCGCGCCTCGGCGTCGCAGATCTCGCAGACGTTTGCGCCCACCAACCCCGCCCCAGCCGCCCTGCCCGCAGCGGAAAACCTCATGGCACAACTGACAAAGCTCGGCGAGATGAAAATCGCCGGACTGCTGACCGACGAGGAGTTTGCGGCGGCAAAGGCAAAGCTGCTTGGCTGACAACTCATGTGACCCCGGCCGGTAAGTGGTTCACGCGTCGTTGGGGAGCGGGTCGGGGGCGGGGTCGACCCAGACCAGGCGGACGGGACCCAGCCTGGAGAACAGGCGGTGCGCCGACTCGGCGGACCGGAAGCCACCAAGCCCGTGGCCGCTGGGTGAACACACCACCGCGGAACCGGCCAGGGCGAGGCCCCAGCCGATCACCTCACCATCCTCACACTCCTCCACGGCACACAACGCGAACCGGCGCGGGGCGGTGTCCACGCACATTTCCAACAGTTCCGCCGCGAACTCCTCCTCCGTCATCGCAACCAACTCAACTCCTGACTGAACGGACATGCAACTCCCCTTTCAACGTGTCCTCTGTTGCAGCAACGATGACACCCGGCCGCAATGATGGACAATCATTCGATCGGGTGATCGCGGAACTCGCCGGCCTCAGTGAACGATGTTCGGCAACACGTTCGACAAGGAGCCAGTGATGCCGAGACGCCGTCCCACCGCACGTTCCCGCAGCCTTGGCGCCGAGTTGCGCGATCTGCGTCACGACAGGGGTCTGAGTACTCGCGATGTCGGTGACCGGTTGGGGTGGTCCGCCAGCACGGTAAGTCGCCTGGAGACCGGACGTCGCACGACCAGCAGCGACGACGTGTCCGCATTGCTGGTGGTCTACAACGTTGTCGGTTCTGAGCGGGAACGGCTGCTCAAGCTCGCCCGAGAGGCCGACCAACCCGGTTGGTGGGAGACCTCCCATCCGGGCCTGCCCTCACAGTTGACCGCGCTCATCGGCTTCGAATCGCAGGCCACCCGCATCACCAATGTCGCCAGTGTGCTGGTGCCTGGCCTGTTGCAGACACCCGAGTACACCAGAGCGGTCATGGCCGGATGCAACATACCGACGCCCGATGCGGAGACCCGGGTGGCCACCCGGGTGGGCCGGCAGGTGTTTCTCAGCCGGCCCGAACCGCCGGAACTGCTGACCATCGTGGACGAGGCCGCACTGCGCCGGCCGATCGGCGGCCGGAAGGTGATGGCCGAACAACTTCGGCACATGGTGAAGGTGGCCGACCGGCCCAACGTGACCGTGCGGGTGATCCCGTTCGAGCACGGCGCCCACACCGGCCTGGATGGTGCGTACCTGGTGCTGGAGTTCGCCAGAGCGAGCACCATCGTTCATCTGGAGCACAAGCAGTCGGGGATCTTCGTGGACGGGCCAGAAGATGTGGAGCCGTTCCTGGTCGCGACGGCTACCCTGACAGAAGTAGCCCTGGATCCGGCCGCGTCGGAGAAGTTCATCCTGGCCGTGGCCGACGAGTACGACCGATGAGGTGGGCATGGATCTGTCCAACGCGCGGTGGCGCAAGTCCAGCTACAGCGGCAGTGCCTCCGACTGCGTGGAGGTCGCGTTCGTTGGCGACGAGGTGGCCACCCGGGACAGCAAGGACCCGAACGGCCCGGCCCTGGTCTTCACCCGCGCCGAGTGGGCCACCTTCCTCACCGCCCTCCGCACCGACCACCTCGACACCTGATTCGAACGCCCGTCAGCCCCACATCAGACGGGCCATGATGGGCAGGCAGGCCACCGGTGGCGGAGTGGTCCCGTGACCGGCGAGCACAACGGCAACTACCTGGAGACGCTGTTCGGGGTCATCGATCGGACGTTGCGTGACTTCTATCCGCTTCCCCCTCGTATCGGTGAACTCACCAAGTCCGAGCTTCGGCGAGAGTACACGGAGCACGGCGTCTACGCGGTCGCCGAATTCGGGCTGTCCGGCGCGCCCGGTCGCCGCTTCCGGTATCGGAGGTGCGTCCTGGCCGCAGATGGACCGGACAAGGACCCGGCAACCGCTGCAATTTTCTATACGGTGTCACTGTTCGAGAAACTTATCAGTCGTCCGCTACCGGACCATGACGGATCTGGACCGCTCAGTGTGGAGTAAGTTGAGGCCGCGAACCAGGAAACTCGGAAACGTCCACCGACAGGTCGGCATATCACAGAGGGTAGCTGTGAGCACCTTCACAATCATCATCGAACAGGGCGAAACCGGCACCTTCGGCGCATGGAGTCCGGAGCTACCTGGGTGCGTCGCCGTGGCGGACGAGCAGGGCGAGTGTCTGACACTCATGCGCGAGGCCATCGAACTGCACCTGGAAGACATGCGTGCCAAGGGTGAGCCCATCCCGCAGACCGGCACGGTGGCGGCGACCACGTTCACCACGGCGGCCTGACGCTGTCACCAGACCTCAGGCGGTTCCCAGCGCGTCGCGCAGGAGTTCGGTCGCCTGTGCGATGGCGGCTCGGGTGGCCCGGGTCTCGCTGAGCGGGTTGAGCAGCATGAAGTCATGCACGATGCCGTCATAGCGGACGGTCGTCACCGGAACACCAGCGGCCCGCAGCTTGGCCGCGTAGCTCTCCCCCTCGTCGCGGAGCACGTCGGCCTCGTCCACCAGCAGCAAGGCGGGTGGCAGCCCGGTGAGTTGCTCGGTGGTGGCGCGGTTGGGCGATGCGGTGATCTGCGCACGGTCGGACGGATCGGTGGTGTAGGCGTCCCAGAACCACTCCATCAGTCTGCGGCTCAGGTAGAAGCCGGTGGCGAACTCGTGGTAGGAGTCGGTGTCCATGGCCGCGTCCGTCACCGGGTACCACATCGACTGGTGCACGAAGCTCACGTCCCCGCGTTCCTTGGCCATCAGTGCCAACGCGGCGGTCATGTTGCCGCCCACCGACTCGCCGGCCACCGCCATACGGGTGGCGTCCAGTCCCCTGGTCGCGCCTTCACGGACAATCCACTGCGCGGTGGCGTAGCCCTGTTCGATGGCCACCGGATAGTGCGCCTCCGGGGACGGCGTGTACTCCACGAAGACGACCGCTGCCCGGGTGCCGACGGCCAACTCGCGCACCAGCCGGTCGTGGGTGTTGGCATTGCCCAGCACCCAGCCACCACCGTGCATGTACAGAATGACAGGGAGTGTGCCGGTGATGCCCCGCGGCCTGACAATGCGCACCCGCACGTCACCGACAGGGGCGGGAACGGTAATCCATTCCTCGTCGATCGGCAACTTCTCGATTGGTGCGGACTGGATGTCGTCGAGAACCTTACGCGCCGCGGCTGGTTCCATCTCATAGAGGAACGGGGGCCTGGAGGTCATGTCGGCGAGTTCCTGTGCCGCGGGCTCAAGGTAAACCTTTGCCTGGATCGCCACGGATCACCCCTTTGCTGATGACAGAAGCCGATTCGACGCACCACCGGGTCGAGAGGCAAGCATCATCCCCACGGTAAATGACCAACCGCGGACGTGCAGAGTGAGCCGTCCATCGCCGATCTTGGTCTTGTTGCTGCTGTCAGTGCGAAAAACAGCAACAAGACCAAGATCAACGCGGCAGGGGCTCAGTCCTGGGGCGTGGTCAGCCTGCGGCGACGAACCAGGGTCAGGCCGACACCGGCGGCGAGCAGGAGAGCACCGATCGCGGTGAGGCCGGCGATCGGGGCACCGGTGTTGGCCAGCGTGTGCGGCACCGTCCCGGCCTGCGGAGCGGGCGTCGTGTGGGTCGGGGTCGGTGATTCCGTGGGCACCGGCACCTTCGGGTCGAACAGGCCGGCGTCCACGGTGGTCGGCCCACTGACCGTCAGCGAGAGCGAGCCCATCACGCAGTCCGGGCACTCCCGGGTCACCGTGGTCACGTCCGAGTCACCCTCGTCGCCACCCACGTTCGGCTTGGTGAAGTCGAACTTTCCGGGTGCCACGAAGAGGATCGCGGTGTCGCCACGATCCTCGCCGGTGAGCTCGTACCGCCCGTCAGCCCCGGTGGTGGTGAAGCTGATCGGGCCGGTGACGGTAACCCCTGCCACACCCGGTTCGCCCTGGTCCTGGCGTCCGTCCCGGTCCAGGTCGTTCCACACCAGGCCGGACACGGTGGTCGCGTCACTTCCCACCACGACGATGTCGGCGGACTGGCTGGCGAAGGAGTCCCCCACCCCCATGCTGGCATCAACCGAACCGCGGGCGCCGACACCCGGCTCCACGTTGACCGTCATGGTCAACGTCACCGTGTCGGCGAGCGAGGCGGCCGAGCAGTCCGCACCCGACGGGGCGAAGCTGCCGCCGCCCAGATCCTGGCGGGGTCGGATCGTACAGTCGAAGCCCTGCGCGGTTGCCGAGAGAGCAGACAGTCGGTTGGAGTTGAGATCCACGCTGATCCCCACCGAGCCGTCGGTGACCGGCTGGTCGGTGTGCCCCGTCACCTCGATGGTGACCGGGTCACCGGGCTCAAGCCGGTCCGGGGCGTTGATCTGGACGTCCAACCCCGACGGTGTGCCGGCGATGTGCACGTCCTTGCTCGCGTTCACCGGCTCGTCGTTTCCGAGGCTGAGTGATGCCTGGATGGTACCGAGGGTGACATTGCCAGGACCGACATCCACCGTCACCTGCACGCTGCCACCGCTGAACGCCGACATGCCGGTGCACGTGACATCCTGTGGCGTCGTCACCGAACACACCAGGCCGGTCGCCTCTGTCGAGACGGCGTCGAGCCGCGATGGCAACATGATGTCGAGAACGACCCAGACGTCGTCGGCCACCGGCGTGGGCGTGTGCACGTCGACGGTGACCGTGCTCTGTCCGTCGGGGCTGAACTCGTCCGGACTGGTGATCTGTACGGTGGGGCCGGCATCGTCAGCCAACGCTGGCGATGCTGTCAGGGGAGCCGAGAGAGTCAGGGCGACCGCCACTGTGAGCAGCCGACCGGTACTCCTCCACGACATAGGAGATCCTTCCGGAGCAGAACGGTGAGGCGCCCCGCAGGATCAGGGCCCGAGCGCCAGAGGAGACGAAAAGCCTGTCTCCGACCAAAACGGAAAGATCATATCGGTCAGCCCCCTAACGTACCGACCAAAAAAACGTGTCGAGGAAAATGAGACGCGTCCACGGTTGGGATACGTCTCACTTCCCTCGACACGTTTTCGAAGGGGTGCGCGGAGTTACGGCTGCATGTCGTCCAGGTTGAGGGCGGCCAGGGCGGTGTCGAAGGACCGCCCGGTGGCGTCCTGGCCCGCCTCGGTCCCAGGTGCGTCGACCGGGTCGGTCCGCAGCACGATCGGGTCCTGGGTGCGCTGGTCGAGGTGGAGCCGCAACAGGTCGAACCGTTGGTAGTTGCCGACCACGTCGTGGGCGAGTTTGTTCTCTATGGACGCTCCCACGTCCACCGTGGCCACCACGATGCCCTCGCTGCCCGAGTGCGGCCCGGCCAGGACCTCACCGCCCGAGCCGATCACGATCGACACCGCCGGGGCGGCCTCCCGCATCGCTGCCTCGGCCGACTCGTCGCCCTCGGCGGACTGCACGATCGCGTCCTCGTCCAGGTGCGCGGCCGAGACCACGTTGCACACCTTGCCCTCGAACGAGTGCGCCCCGGCCCGCAGTTCGATCCACCGCGAGTACGCCCCCGACGCACTGCCACGGCGGAACGGCCAGGCCGGCGGGTAGGTGGACAGGTGTACCTGCTCCCCCTGGGCGAGCAGGGCGTAGCGGGCCAGCGGGTTGGTGTTCTCGCCGCAGATCAGTGTGCCGATCCGGCCCAGCCCGGTCTCGATCGGACGCAGTGTGCTGCCGTCACCGCCGGCCCAGACCAGTTTCTCGGCCCAGGTGGGCACCAGTTTGCGGTGCCGCTGGAGCAGTCGCCCGTCCGGGTCGAACAACAGGTTGGTGTTGTACAGGGCGCCCATGCTGACCGCACTGCGTTCGGTGACCCCCACCGACAGGTACACCGCGTGCCGGCGGGCCAGTGCGGCCATCCGCTCGGTGTGCGGGCCGGGCACCGGTACGGCCTGCTCGTAGAGCCGACGGAACAGGCCGTGCTGGTCGATCGGGGGCCGCACCAGCGCCCAGATCGGGAACGCCGGCACGAACGACTCGGGGAACACGACGAGTTGGGCGCCGCGACGGGCCGCGTCCGCCACCAACCCACCCATCTTGTCGATCGTGGCGTCCCGGTCGAGGAACACCGGGGCGGCGTGTACCGCGGCCGCGGTGAACACCGGGAACTGGTCTCCGCTCACATCACACCTCCGAAAGGGATTCCGCTCAGGCGGACTCGGCCATGTCCACGTGGCGCCGGTCCGGCCCGGCCATCGCACCGAACAGCAGGAAGGCACCGCCGAGCGCCAGCAGTACCACCTGCGTGTACCGGTACGGCATCACGTGCCCCAGGCCGAGCATGTAGTAGGAGTAGAACGCGGGCAGCACGCTGGCCAGGCTGTATCCGATTCCGTATCCGGAGGCGCGTACGGAGGTGGGGAAACTCTCGGTGATGTAGGCGGTGACGATCGCCCAGATCATCAGGGTGAGGACCTGGATGGGCAGACTGAGCAGCAGCAGGGTGGTGAAATTGTCGTACCCACCGGCAGCCAGCAGCACGAACAGCGGCGGGGTCACCACCACGTTCAGCACACCGAGCACCATCAGTACGGTGCGTCGACCGTGGCGCTGCCCGAGGATGCCGGTGATCGGGAACATCAGGACACCGACGATGCTGCCGACCAGGATCACCACGTTGGTATATCCGGTGGACACACCCAGCACGGTCTTGAGCAGGGCGGGCAGGGTGCCGGCGACCGCGTCGAGGGTGAGCCAGGCACCTGTCATCACCACGAGTACCTGGAGCAACCGCCGGGACTGCTCACCGGTGAAGAGTTGCTTGAGCGGTGCGTCGGGCTTGGGGGCCTTCAGCCACAGTTCCGACTCGGGTACCGACCGGATGTAGTAGATCAGCATGGCCAGCGACATCAGAAAACCGATCAGGAACGGGACGCGCCAACCCCACTCCACGTAGTTCGCCCCCGAGTCGGTCTTCACCGGGAAGATCTTGAGGGTGACCATGGTGACGATCGTGATCACCGCGAGCGCGGCCGGGTAACCGGTGTTGATCAGCGAGCCGTACAGGCCGCGCTTGTTCCGGGGCGCGTACTCCATCGCCAGCGGGTTGGCCCCGGTGTACTCACCACCCAGGAACACACCGTCGAGCAGACGGAGGAAGACCAGGATTCCCACCGCCCCCAGCCCCAGGGTGCCGTAGCCGGGGAGCATGGCGATGACTCCGGTGCAGATGGTGAAGCCCAACGTGGCGATGATGGTGACCCGCCGTCGACCGATCCGGTCTCCCAGGTGTCCGAAGATGACCGCACCGATCGGACGGCCGAGCAGCGACGCGGCCAGCACGGTGTAGGCGATGGTCGCCTTGGTACTGGTCGACACCGAGGCCGGCAGGAAGTAGGCGAGGGCCGGGGTCAGCGCGATGACCGGAAGATAGACGTCATACATGTCTACAAAAAAACCGAAACAGGCCGCGAAGAGAGTCCTTCGCCGCTTCTGCTGGTCGGTCACCTGTACCGCGGATGACCTACCGCGGCTGGTCGCGACCTGTCCCATCCTTCTCACCTACCAGTGGTCATGTGGCCGAGTGGTTGGACCACTCTGTGGGGTCCACCCCACCGGTGTCAACGGTCCGCCGGAAGGTCACCCAAATAGTGTTGGACGCTCTGTATGTCCCTTAACTTGCCTTCTGCGGTACCGCCGACGAGCCCTGACATACGGCCCACCGCCGACGGACCGCCCCACCCGTCGTTACCGCGCCTGGCGCTGCCGCACCGCCCGGAGCGGATCTCACCGATTCGGCCGGGGCGGCATATCCTCGTGTCTGACCCCTGCTCGCGGCGGCCCCGCCGACAAGGTTCGTGACCGGGTGATGACGAGTGACGGAAGAGGCGCTGAAGCCGATTCGGCGAAGTCGGCTGTACGAGGAGGTCGCCGACCGGCTCCGCGAGTTCATCGACGTCCACCAGCTCAAGCCCGGCGACCGCCTGGTGTCCGAACGAGATCTGGCCGTACGGCTGGGCGTGAGCCGCACGTCGGTGCGGCAGGCTCTCACGGTGCTGCGCACCATCGGGCTGGTCGAAATCAGACACGGTGAGGGCGTCTACCTGCTCCGACCGCTCGACGAGGTGGTCGAACCACTCACCGACGAACTGGTGCACAGCAACGAGATGCTGCCCGCCACCATGGAGGTGCGCGAGGCGCTGGAGACCCAGGCGGCCCGGCTGGCCGCCCGTCGGCGCACCCAGGCCGACCTGGACACCATGGCCGCGGCCCTACGCATGATGGACCGGGCCATCGAGGCTGGCGAGAACGGTGAGGCCGGCGACGCACAGTTCCACCAGGCACTCACCAGGGCGGCCGGTAACCCGTTGCTCGCCCAGCTCATGGGCAGCCTGCACGAACACATCCGGCACTCCCGCGAGGCGTCGCTGTCCCGCCCTGGAAGGCCGGCCCTGTCACGTGACTCGCACCAACGGATCCTGGCCGCGGTAACCGCCCAGGACCCCGACGCGGCGGCAGCGGCAATGCGCGAGCACCTGTTCCAGGTTGGTGACGTCGGCTTCGTCGACGAGGAGACCCAGCGCGTCCAGGCGTGACGCGCGCCGCATCATGGCACGTCGGTCGAGCACTTCTGGTACGAATTGGCTAGACCACTAGTCCAGAGGAGCCCGCATGCCGCGTACCGATCCGGTCAACCCGAGGGACACGGCAGGCGTGAC
>DATCWR010000055.1:0-11967 GCA_036566245.1 Mycobacteriales bacterium
ATGAGCACGGCCACGGGTAACACGCAGCCGCCTGCGCCGCACGCTGCCGACATCCACGATGTGATCCGCGTGCGGGGCGCCCGCGAGAACAACCTCAAGGACGTCAGCGTCGAGATCCCGAAACGTCGGCTCACCGTGTTCACCGGCGTCTCGGGCTCGGGCAAGAGCTCGCTGGTGTTCGACACGATCGCCGCGGAGTCGCAGCGGCTGATCAACGAGACCTACAGCGCCTTCGTGCAGGGCTTCATGCCGACGCTGGCGCGGCCCGAGGTCGACGTACTGGAGGGGTTGACGACCGCGATCATCGTCGACCAGCAACGGATGGGTGCCGACCCCCGCTCCACGGTCGGCACCGCCACCGACGCCCACGCGATGCTGCGCATCCTCTTCAGCCGGCTCGGGCAGCCGTACGTCGGCCCACCCAACGCGTTCTCGTTCAACGTCCCCTCGGTCCGGGCGAGCGGTGCGATCACGGTCGAGCGAGGCCCCGGCCGGACCAGGACCGAGAAGGCGACCTTCACCCGCCTCGGCGGCATGTGTCCGCGCTGCGAGGGCCGGGGTTCGGTCACCGACTTCGACCTGACCGCGCTGTACGACGACAGCAGATCGCTCAACGAGGGTGCGCTCACCATCCCCGGCTACAGCGTCGACGGCTGGTACGGCCGCATCTTCAGCGGCTGCGGATTCTTCGACCCGGACAAGCCAATCCGCAAGTACACCAAGAAGGAACTCCACGACCTGCTCTACCGGGAGCCGACCAAGATCAGGGTCGACAACATCAACCTGACGTACGAGGGCCTGATCCCGAAGATCCAGAAATCGTTCCTGTCCAAGGACCGGGAGGCGTTGCAGCCACACGTGCGCGCCTTCGTGGACCGCGCGGTCACCTTCACCACCTGCCCCGACTGTGCTGGCACCCGGCTCAGCGAGGAGGCCCGGTCGTCACGGATCGGCGGGATCAACATCGCCGACGCCTGCGCGATGCAGATCAGCGACCTCGCCGGCTGGGTGCGCGGTCTGGACGAACCCTCGGTGGCGCCGCTGCTGTCGGCGCTGGGGGAGATCCTCGACTCGTTCGTGGAGATCGGGCTGGGCTACCTCAGCCTCGACCGCCCGTCCGGCACGCTTTCCGGCGGCGAGGCCCAGCGCACCAGGATGATCCGTCACCTCGGCTCCTCGCTCACCGACGTCACCTACGTCTTCGACGAACCGACGATCGGCCTGCACCCCCATGACATCCAGCGGATGAACGCCCTGCTGCTGCGGTTGCGCGACAAGGGCAACACCGTGCTGGTCGTGGAGCACAAGCCGGAGGTGATCGCGATCGCAGACCACGTCGTCGATCTTGGCCCGCGCGCCGGCACCGAGGGTGGCCAGGTGGTCTTCGAGGGTGCCGTGGAGGCGCTCCGGGCCAGTGGCACGCTCACCGGGCGACACCTGGACGACCGGGCCCGTCTCAAGCCGTCGGTGCGCACACCCTCGGGCGTGCTGGAGGTGCGCGGCGCCAGCACCCACAACCTCCGGAACGTCGACGTGGACATCCCGCTCGGCGTGCTGGTCGTGGTCACCGGGGTGGCGGGTTCGGGCAAGAGTTCACTGATCCACGGCTCGGTGTCCGGGCGGGACGGGGTGGTGTCGGTCGACCAGGGCGCGATTCGCGGCTCCCGGCGGAGTAACCCGGCGACCTACACCGGACTGCTCGACCCGATCCGCAAGGCGTTCGCCAAGGCCAACGGGGTGAAGCCGGCGCTGTTCAGCGCCAACTCCGAGGGCGCCTGCCCCACCTGCAACGGTGTCGGGGTCATCTACACCGACCTGGCGATGATGGCCGGCGTGGCCACCACCTGCGAGGAGTGCGGGGGAAAGCGGTTCCAGGCGGCGGTGTTGGAGCACCGCCTGGGCGGCCGGGACATCAGCGAGGTGCTCGCGATGTCGGTGACCGAGGCCGAGGAGTTCTTCGGCGTCGGCGAGGCGCGGACGCCGGCGGCGCACCGGATCCTGGCGCGGATGGCCGACGTCGGGCTCGGCTACCTCACCCTCGGTCAGCCGCTCACCACGTTGTCCGGCGGCGAGCGGCAGCGGCTCAGGTTGGTCACCCACATGGCCGCCGACGGTGGTGTCGTCGTCCTGGACGAGCCGACCACCGGTCTGCATCTGGCCGACGTGGAGCACCTGCTCGGCCTGCTCGACCGACTCGTCGACGCCGGCAGGTCGGTCATCGTCATCGAGCACCACCAGGCCGTCATGGCGCACGCCGACTGGATCATCGACCTCGGTCCGGGTGGCGGCCACGACGGCGGCCGGATCATCTTCGAGGGAACCCCCGCCGACCTGGTCGCGGCCCGATCCACCCTCACCGGCGAGCACCTGGCGGCCTATGTCGGCGCCTGACCCAGGCCGTCTGTTGGTCATGGCCTCGCCGACGATCACCGGTGGTGCCGGCACCAGGAAGGCCGTGTCGTCGATCCGCACTCCGTCGCCAGGCTGCTCAACCACATCCGACCGACCCGGGCGTTCAGCGGCCGTCGGGTCGCCCGGCTTGCGGCTGGCGCTCGCGCCAGCCGCGTTGCTTGGCGCGGTTGCCGCACAACGCCATCGAACACCAGCGGGCCGAACGCCCGCGGGATCGGTCGTAGTACGCCCACCGGCAGGTGTCGTTCTGGCAGACCTTCAGCCTCGACCATGTTCCGTCGGTCATGGCCTCGACGACGATCACCAGTAGTGCGCCCAGCGCGCCGTCCACGCCGGCCGCCCGCGGCTGGACCGCCCAGCCGGCGTCGGTACCGAAGGACAGCGACATGCCGGCACGGCTGGCCGTCTGGTTCAGCACCGCCACGGCACCGTCCGGGACGGGCTGACCGGACCGGTTCGCCGCCAGTGCCGCCCGCAGGGCCTCCCGCAGCGCGAGGGCATGGGTCAGGTCGGCCGGATCGGCGTTGGCGCCGGGCCGGAGTAGGGCGGCCTCGCGCAGCAGTTCACACAGATCCTCGGGGCGGGCCAGGGCGTCGGTGCCGGCCTCGATGTCTCGGGTGTTGACCAACCGCCTGACGGTCTCCAGGCGGCCCGGGGCCGCTGAGCTACTCCCGACCATGTCACCCACTATAACCGTCTTGTCGCTGTGACGGGTTATGCGTAACCTCCTTGAGCATGATAGAGGTTATGCCCAGGGACGCCGATCCAGGTCCATCCGATGTGTCGGGACGGGTCGGGGCGAACCCCAACTTTCGGTGGCTGTGGACGGGGTCGGCGGCGTCCACGTTCGGCTCCGAGGTCGCCGAACTGGCACTGCCCCTGCTCGCCATCGTCACGCTGTCGGCCAGCGCCACCGCCGTGGGCCTGCTGCGGGTGGCGCAGTTCCTGCCGTTCCTGCTGGTCACGCTGCCGATCGGTGTGCTGGTGGACCGGCACCGCACCCACCGGCTGACCTTCATGGTCGGCGCCGACCTCGGCCGGTTCCTGCTGGTGGGCAGCATCCCACTGGCCGTGTGGGCCGGTCTCGGACGGATCGAACTGGTCTACATCGCCGTCTTCGCCGCCGGCGTGCTCACCGTGCTCTACCAACTGTCAGATTTCGCCCTGCTGCCGAGCATCGTCGCCCCCGAGCAGTTGGTCGACGCCAACGGCAAGATCGCCGGTACCCAGGCCGCCAACGAGATCGGCGGCCGGGGCCTGGGTGGACTGCTCATCGAGGCGACCTCCGCGCCGGCTGCCGTCGCGGTGAACGCGGTGATGTTCCTGGTGTCGGCGCTGAGCCTGCGGCGGATCAGGCTGGAGGTGCGCGGTGACACGGCTGACACGGCTGACGCGGGCGTGCTGTCGGCGCCGCCGACTCGCTTCACCTGGCGCGACACCGTCGAGGGCCTGCGACTGGTACTGCGACACCGTTACCTGCGACCCCTGCTGGGCGAGGCCGCCACGTACAACGCCTTCAACGAGATGTTCATCCTTGGCCTGATGCTCTACGCCGTGCGCGGGCTCGGCATGAACGCGGCCGAACTCGGACTTGTGTTCACCGCCAGCGGCATCGGTGCGTTCTTCGGTTCATGGTTCGGCTCACGGGTGACCGAGCGGTGGGGTTACGGGCGGGTCCTGCTGGCGACGGTGGCGCTGGGCAACACCATGCCGCTGGCCTGCGCTTTCGCCAGCGGTTTGGGGGACGCGTTACTGCCGGTCCTGTGCACGGTCTTCGCGGCGATGGGACTGGGTAGCGGCATCGCGAACGTGCACAGCGTCACCCTGCGCCAGGTCGCGATCGCCGAGGAACTGCACGGCCGGGTCAACGCCGCGTACCGACTCATGTCCTGGGGCGCGATGCCGCTCGGTGCCGCGGTGGGCGGGGTGGTGGCCAGGAACGGTGCTCTGCTGGCGACGACCGTCGGGGCCGCCGGCATGGCCGCATCAACCCTGTGGATCGCCTTCTCGGCCGTGCCGAGGCTGCGGCGGATCGAGGACGCCCGCCGGGACCACCCGACCCCGCACACCGTCACGGACTGACCGGGTCGGTGTACGGCGACGCCATTCGGTAGGCGTCGGCCTGGAGCCGGTACAACTCGGCGTACCGGCCGGCGCGGGCGAGCAGTTCGTGGTGGGTGCCGTGGTCCTCGACCCGACCCTCGTGCAACACGTAGATGTGGTCGGCGTGCCGGACACTGGCCAACCGGTGGGTGATCAGGATGACAGTGCGACCGGCGGCCAGTTCGGGGAGCCGGGAGTACAGGGCGTGTTCGGCGCGGGCGTCCAGCGCGGCGGTCGGTTCGTCGCAGATGAGCAACGGGCCGGACCGATGGTAGCCGCGCGCGATGGCGATGCGTTGCCACTGCCCGCCGGACAGGTCCACCCCGGCGGCGAAGGTACGGTCCAGCAGTGTGTCGTAACCGTGCGGCAGTCGGGCGATGACCTCGTCGGCACCCGCGTCCCGGGCGGCAGAACGAACCCCCTCGGGCCTGTCAGGTTCGGCACCCAGGGCGATGTTCTCCGCGGCGGTGAACGGCCATCGGGCGTAGTCCTGGGTGACCACCGACACCCGCGACCACAGCGATTCCGGGTCGATGTCGGCCAGGTCGATGCCGTCCCAGCGGATCTGCCCGCCGGTGGGTTGGTAGAGCCCGGCGACGAGCTTGGCCAGGGTGGTCTTGCCCGAGCCGTTCTCCCCGACCAGGGCGATGATCGCACCGGCCGGAATGGACAGTGTGATGTCGCTGAGCGTGGGCTGGTCGGCACCGGGGTAGCGGAACGACACGTCGGTGAGGGTGATCCGTTCGAAGCGCGACGGTGCCGGCCTGGTCGCCGGAGGCGTGCGCGCGGCAGCGTCGTCGAGGAAGGTGAGGTAGTCGGTGAAGTACAACCCGCCCTCGTACAGTTCGTTCACCGCCATGACCAGGTAACCCAGGTCGGACTGTCCGGTCTGGATGGCCAGTACGGCCGTTCCGGCCACCGCCAACGGCATGTGCCCGGTGGCCAGCAGCAGACCCAGGACGGTGTAGACGAGGGCGGTGGCCACCCCGGACAGGGCGCTGCCGGCGGCCCGGGTGGTGCTCTGCTGGCGGGCCAGGTCCAGTTCGGCGCGCAGTTCCCGGTCGCCGATCCGGTTGTACTGACCGAGCAGGAACCGGCGCATCGTGAACGCCCGCAGGTCCGCGGCGGTGTTCCGGCTGGTCATCAGGTGGGACAGGATCCACCGGCGACGGTGCATGGTCACCCGCCGGTACTGGCTCACGTAGCGCATCCGCGCGGCCCGCACCGCCGCCCAACCCCGGGGCAGCGCGGTGGCGACCAACAACGGCAGCAGCAGCGGATGCAGCACCGCCAGGGTGCCGGCCGCCGCAGCCAGGCCGACCGCCGCGGTGGTGGTGTCCACGGTGGCGTCCACCACCTGTCCGGCCGACATCGGGCCGCGGTCACTGGCCCGCTGCATCGCCGCGTAGAACTCCGCGTCGTCGAAGGCGGCCAGGTTCGTACCGGTGGCCGCCTCCAACAGGCTGGCCTGGGCCAGTCGGTCCACCGACGCCGACAGCCTGGCCTGCGCCCAGCCCGCCGCGACCTGCAAGCCACCACGCAGCACCCCGGCGACCGCGACCAGAGCCATCGCCGGTATCGCGGCCCGTACCCGGTCGGGGGTGGGGCCGGCAGCGAACAACGCCTCCAGCACGCCACGGGTGGCCAACAGGCCGAACGCGGTGAACGCACCCGAGGCGACCTGCGCGGCACAGGCCACCACGGTGTCCACCTGGGACGCCTGCCAGGCCAGGCGCAACGCCTGTCCCACCAGCGCCGGTAGCCGCCGCAGCATGTGGACGAACGACGTCTGCCCCAGGTCCGCCTCGTGCGCCATCCACTGCGGAACAGCCAACTCCGGTAGTTCGGAGGACTCTTCCGGGTTTGCCGACTCTGGTGATCTCGCACCGTACGGGCCTGGTTTCGGGCCGACGGTACCCGTCTGGTCGTTCACGGCGCGTTTTCCCCCAACCCGCTCGGCCAACCTTCCGAGCCGACCCGTGCGGTCCGACGGAAGACTCTGCCCGGCCCACCCCGGCCCCGTCGAGTACCCGACCGGGTGGACGTTGCGGCCGAGTCCCGCACCTCGGTGCGGCCTGGCATGCTGCCCGTCGGAACAGCCCCGACCTTCGGTGTGGTGTCGGAAGTTGTTCCGTCGAGTGCTTTTCTGGCGTGGTCTAGAAGATCGCGGTATAAAAAGCCGGTCGGAGCGCGATGGCCCCTGCATTCCGACCTGATCCACCGACACCGACATCTCAGATGCGGTTCAGGTGGGACGGGTTGGAATGTCGACGGAGTCACGATCGGCTGAGATGGCCCCCCGCTCAGCCCGCAGTCCGCGCACCGACGGATGTACCCGGAACGCGACATCCCTGGGGGAGCACATCATGTACACCACCATCCGCGCCGCCGTGGCGTTCGCGGCGATGGCTCTGGCAGCCGGCTGCGGAGGCGGCCTGGACAAGGTCAACACACCGGCCGCGCCCACGTCCGCCGCACCAGCCACGTTACAGGTCGGGGGCACCGTGTCCGTCCCTGCCGAGGTCAATCCGGGTGACCCGGACACGTCCACCGTCGGCCTGGCGTGCGTCGCCGACGACGGGTACGACGACATCGACACCGGGGCACAGGTCGTGGTCACCGACGAGGCAGGCACCACGCTGGGGATCGGCGATCTGGGGATCGGAATCCTCACCACATCGTCGGGCGACTCGACCGGACCGGCCGACCGCTGTCAGTTCCAGTTCGCCGTCTCAGATGTACCGACCGGTAAGAAGTTCTACGGGGTTCATGTCGGAAACCAGGCACGCGGAATACTGCGCTACACCGCGGACCAGATCACCGAACCGCTGACTCTGACCATCGGCTGACTCTTCGGGTGGCTCGCGTTGTCGGCCGGCTGTGTCGTGCGGAGTTCGGCCTGGAAGTGCCGTGGTGGGGAAACCCAGAATCGTTGCGTTCGGTGTTGACCGGACCGGGGGTGGAGTGGCTGTGGTGGTGTTTGGTGCCCGTAGGCGGGTTGAGGAACTTGAGGCGGAGAACGTCTCGCTGAGGCAGTGGGTGGCGCATCTCCAGGGGACCGACGCGGTCACCCTGGCCGCGGAGATCCGGTCCGCCCACGAGGAACTGGCACGGATACAGGCGCACCTGGCCGCCACCCGGGCCGACGCCGACCGGGCCCGCGACGAGGCGGCGGCAGCGCGGACCTCGATCGTGGAAACCCGTGAACTGGCGATGTTGCAGGAAGTCGGAATCTACGACTACCGCCACCCGTTGGAGACCGCGCTGGCCTACCGACAGCGGCTCGACGAGGTCAAGAAGCGGGTCAGATCCATGGTGTCCGGCGACCAGGCGGTCAACGCGGCGGTGGGCTGGACGGTCAACAACTCCCGGACGCAGGGCGAACGCATGGTCCGGGACATGAAGAAACTCATGCTGCGGGCCTACAACGCCGAGGCGGACAACGCCGTCCGCACCCTCAAACCGCACACCCTGGCCCGGGCCGTCGAACGGCTGACCAAGGCGCGGGAGACGATCGCCCGACTCGGCAGGATCATGTCGATCCGGGTGTCCGACGGGTACCACCAGTTGCGGGTGTACGAGTTGGAGCTCACCGCGGACTACCTGACCAAGGTCGAGGAGGAGAAGGAACGGGTTCGGGCCGAACGGGAGCGTCAGCGTCAGGAGGACAAGGCGCGCCGGGAGTTCGAGGCGGCCAAGGCGGCGTTACGCAAGGAGCAGGCCCACTACGAGACCGCGTACGCCAAGGCGCTCGCCAGCGGGGACGCCGACGCGGCAGACACCCTCAGGGGCAAACTCGCCGAGATCGGCAGAGCGGTGGAGGACGTGGAGTCCCGGGCAGCCAACATGCGCGCCGGGTACGTCTACGTGATCTCGAACATCGGCGCGTTCGGTGAACGCATGATCAAGGTCGGGATGACGCGGCGGCTGGAACCGATGGACCGGGTGCGTGAACTCGGTGACGCATCCGTCCCGTTCCGGTTCGACACCCACGCGCTGATCTTCAGCGAGGATGCGGTGGGCCTGGAGAGCCGACTGCACCAGGAACTGGCGGACCGGCGGGTCAACCGGGTGAACACCCACCGGGAGTTCTTCTACGCGACCCCGGCCGAGGTGCGCGACATCCTCGGTCGGGTGGGCACCCCGGACCTGCTGTTGGAGTACACGGAGACCGCCGAGGCCCTGGAATGGCGGGCCAGTGGTGCCCACGTCGTGGAGACACAGCCCCCGGCCGACACGGGGAAGGATGCCGCGCCGCAGGCGGTGTCGGACCAGACCGATGCCGCCACCGAACCAGCCGAGCAAGCCGAACCAGCCGTGCGGGTCGAACCGGTGGAGCCCGCCGAACCGGTTGAGCCGGCCGTGTCGGCGCGGCCGGCCAATCCAGTCGAACCTGTCGAACCGGCCCAGCCTGTCGAACCGGCCCAGCCTGTCGAACCGGCCCAGGCTGTCCAGCCGGCCAGCCCAGTCGAGTCCGTCACCGTGCCGGCGTCGGCGCCCGCCTCTGTCCCGGCGCTGGTGCACAACCAGCCCGACCAACCGGTGTCCAGCGGCCCTGGCTGGTTTCCCGACCCGTGGCAGACGGCCCGGTTCCGGTGGTGGGACGGCACCGGGTGGACGGCCCACACCTCGCAGTGATCACGCGGCTGTGACGCCACTACCGTGGCTCGGTGATGACCCAGGTGATCGTGCTCAACGGTGGCTCAAGCTCGGGGAAGTCAGGGATCGCCCGCTGCCTACAGGCGGTCCTACCTGGTCCGTGGCTGGTCTTCGGGATCGACACGTTGATCGAGGCGATGCCTGCGCGCATGCGGTCGTCGGACACGGGGATCGAGTTCGCCCCGGACGGCGAGGTGCTGGTCGGGCCGCGGTTCCGGGCGCTGGAAGCGGCGTGGATCGAGGGCGTTGCCGCGATGGCGCGTGCGGGCGCCCGGGTGATCGTCGACGAGGTGTTCCTCGGTGGAGCGTCGTCCCAGCGGCGGTGGCAGAGGGCCCTGGGACAACTGCGGGTGCTGTGGGTTGGTGTCAGGTGCGACAGTGCGGTTGCCGCAGCCCGGGAGGTCGCCCGGGGCGACCGGGTCACCGGGATGGCCGTGGCACAGGCCGATGCGGTCCACGTGGGTGTGCACTACGACCTGGAGGTGGATACCACGCATGTCGAATCAATGGAATGCGCGAGGGCCATCGCTGCTCGTGTCGGGTGACAGACAGCGCGGACCGTCTGGCGTGAACGCCATGCCCAGGCCACTGCCGTCCCTCCGGCAGCCGCCGCGACGATGATCACGACCGCCCCTTCACACCGCCGCGCGAGCCGTCGGTCGACAGGGCGGAGCGCAGCTCGGGCAGTGAGGTGAACAGGTGTCCGCGCATGCCGGCGGCGTGGGCGGCGGCCACGTTCGTCGGTCGGTCGTCGATGAACAGCACCTCGGCCGGGGGGACGCCCAACGCCCGACAGCACCAGGTGTAGGCGCCAGCCTCTGGTTTGGCGTGCCCGATCCGGCAGGAGAAGCCGCGCACCGAGAACACGTCCAGCCAGCGGTGCCGCCGCTCGTAGTCGGCGGCCAGGGTTTCCGGGGCGTTGGACAGCAGGCCCAGGCGCCTGCCGCCGGCGGCCAGACCGCTGACGAACGCGACCATGTCCTGGTCGACCTCGCTCCAACTGGCCGTGTCCGCGGCGACCAGTTCGGTGACCTGCCGGTCGGTGAGGCTGAGGCCCAGTGCCGCACCCACCGCGCGCCAGTACTGTTCGTCGGAACTGTCGCCCCGGTCGTAGGCGGGGCGCGACTCCCAGTACGCCTGCCAGAACTGTGGCCCGGACGTGCCGGCGACCGCCTCCAGCCTGGCCCGGCCTGGTTCGGACTGGTGTCGGGCGATCACCCCGAACAGGTCGAACAGCAGGATGGACACGGCAGCACACCTCGACCGAAGAGCAGGAACCGAACCCTGGCGCCGCAGGACGATCCGGGCGCCGTCGGGGCCCAACGTAGTCGGTGGGGTGACCCGGAGTGAGCGCCGGCCGGCACCAGATTTGCCGGCTCACGAGTCCCGGCGGAGCATGGTGAGGGTCTGGCGGGTCGGGGTGTCGCCGCACGTGCCCACTCCGGTGGGAGGTGCCGAGCAGAACGGGGACCGATGTCCATGCAGATCTTCGTGAACCTACCGGTGAAGGACCTGGGCAGGTCGATGGACTTCTTCACCGAACTCGGTTTCTCGTTCGACCAGCGGTTCACCGACGAGAAGGCCGCCTGCCTGGTCATCCACGACAACATCTACGCCATGCTGTTGACCGAACCGTTCTTCCGAACCTTCACCAAGAAGGAGGTGGCCGACGCCACCAGGAGTACCGAGGCGATCCTGGCGCTGTCGGTGGAAAGTCGGCAGCGGGTGGACGAACTGGTGGACCGGGCTCTTACCGTGGGCGGGCGGCCGTCGAACGAGACCGACGACCAGGGATTCATGTACGGGCGGAGTTTCCAGGACCCCGACGGGCACCTGTGGGAGGTCTTCTACATGGACATGTCCGCGCTACCACCGGAGATGCAGCCGCAGAACGTGTGATGTCCGTTCAGTGCCCCTGTGCCGCGTCCCCGTGGTGAACCGGTGACCGTTCGGTCCGTTCGGTCCGTTCTGCCGGTTGGCTGGGCTGCGGGTCGCGGTGGGCCGGTGCGGGCCTGACCTGGAGGGTGGCGAGCAGTTCGGCGGTGGCCGCCGCGACCGTGTCGACCGCGCGGTCGAACGCCTCGGCGTTGGCTCGACTCGGCGTGCGGAACCCGCTGATCTTGCGCACGTACTGGAGCGCGGCCGCCCGGATCTCGTCCTCACCCGGCTCGACCACGAACGGCGGTCGCAGTGTCTTGATACTCCGGCACATGCCCCCACGGTATCCCGCCCCCGCACCTGCGCGGGATACCGGACATTTCGTGGCGAACCATGCCCCGACCAATCCACCTCAGCGTGGTTCCAGACCTCATGAATCAGTGGGGAGTCGGCTTCCGTCGACGTGGATAGTGTGGCGCGGTGAGTTTGGTGGGTGCGGAGGGGCTGTCGTTGGGGGAGGCGCGGCGGGTCGCCGTTGGGGCCGGTGGACTGACCACCGGATTCGGTGACGTGACCACCGCCCTGGAACGGTTGGCGGTCGTACAACTCGACGCCATCAACGCGGTGGCTCGCGCGCACCAGTTGACCCTGGCGGCCAGGGTGACCGGGTTGACTGCCATGGCGGTGGACGAGGTGTTGTGGGGGCGCCCAGACCGGTCGGTGGCGTTCGAGTACCCGGCACACGCCGCCGCGCTGGTACCGATCACCGACTGGCCGCTGTGGGCGTTCCGGATGCGACGCACCCGGACTGCTGAGCTCGACTGGCGCCCGGAGCCGACGGTGCGGGCACGGCTGGTCGCCGCGATCACCGACCAGGGCCCGCTCACCATGCGGCAGCTACGCGGCTAGGACCGG